>JBEHZA010000601.1:0-2509 GCA_048497895.1 Verrucomicrobiota bacterium | reverse complement strand
CTTCTGCCATATCGCCTGTGCATAGTTATACTGCTCCCGGCGTTTATACCATCAAACACACACGCAAATTATCCGGATGGGCAAGATGTCCAATCGTGAGTTCCTGGAGCAACACGCTGGCCCCGGTCGCATTGGGCTGGCAGGCGGTTTGACTTTGATCGACAAGGCCATTTGCCGCGCGGAACGCCATCTCGACGACAACGCCCGCTGGAGCACCTGGTCGCATGCCTTTATTTTTCAGGGACGACGGGCGGACGGTTTTCATTGGGTGTTGGAATCCGACCTGGATATTGAAAAGAAGCACATTCGGTTGGGCGTTCAGGAAAACCGGATCGACAAGTATTTCAACGAAACGTTGTACACCAATCTGGCCATTCTCGATTTGCAGTTGCCGGAACCCACGCTAAACACCTTGCTGCGCGAAAGCCTCGAACTCGTAGCTAACCGCACCCATTATTCCGTCCGCGAATTGCTTGGCACTTTGATTGCCCTCCGCAGCCCCGCGCTTCGCAGCCGCAATAATCCGTTGGAACAAGAGAGCAGCTTTTATTGCTCCGCGTTTGTGCGTCATGTATTTCATAAATCAGGCGTGGATTTAACTCCGGGATTGCATGCCAAAAACACGACTCCCGAAGACATTTCCCGCACGCCCGTGCCACACCTGAAGTATTTATTGGAACGGGAAACCTTCGCGGATCGTCCAGCTAGACTGGCGGCCCGGATACACCAACGGGTTCAGAAACGCATTGCCAAAATCAAAACCGGCAAAAGCAAAGCCAGTTAAATTTCAACTATGCTCAAAGCCGCTTCATTGATTTCCAGAGCCTTCTTTCCCGGCTCGTTTTTGACTACCAGCGGGAGACTTGTTCTCTTAATTCTCGCGCTAATAGGGTTGGCGTCCGATCGTTTAGCAGCGGGAGAAAGCCAATCGTCTTATCAAGTCGCGCCCAATTTTCCGCAACTCCCGGAAGGCTTTCGATTGGGAGAAGTTTCCGCTGTGACCTCAGACAGTGCGGGCAATGTGTTTATTTTCCATCGCGGGAAACATCCGATTGTCGTTTTCACGGCGGACGGAAAATATCTCCGCTCGTTCGGCGACGGCCTTTATGATTCAGCTCATGGCTTGCGCATTGATCCGGAGGGCAACGTCTGGACTACGGACAACAAAAACCACACCGTCGTTAAACTGACGCCAGAAGGGAAAGTGTTGCTGACCCTGGGTGAACGAAATGTGGCCGGTGAAGACGCGACTCACTTCAATCGCCCCACGGACGTCACCTTCGCTCCAGATGGCAGTTTTTTCGTCTCGGACGGTTACGGCAACTCCCGTGTCGTAAAATTTGATCACGCAGGGAAATTCCTGCTGGCCTGGGGCAAACGGGGAACCGGCCCCGGAGAATTCCATGTTCCGCATGCCGTGCAAATGGATTCCGCGGGGCATCTGTTCGTCGCGGACCGCGAGAATAAGCGCCTGCAAGTTTTCGACCAGAACGGCAAATACCTGCGAGAAATTACCGGCTTCGCACCTTATGGCCTGTTTATTACCCGCGACGACCACATTCTGATCGCCGACGGAATTGCCAATCAGGCGCTGCGCTTATCTTTAGACGGCCAAACACGGACGGCCTGGGGCATGACCGGACGGGAACCGGGCAACTTCCTCCTGCCGCACGGGATTACGGCTGCCAAAGACGGTTCGCTTTACGTTACTGAAATTACCGGCAAACGGGTGCAAAAGTTCATCCCCTTCTCTGCTCTGAAATAAGTTCCCTGCCATTCATGAAAAAAATCCAAACCATTGTATTTCTCTTGCTGGTCGCGCTGGGCTTTAACCCGGCTCTCGCCGCGCCATCAGCCTATTTCCGGATTAACATCGTCGATTCCCAGACTGGCCGCGGCGTGCCGCTGGTGGAATTGGAAACGGTAAACCACGTCATTTACCAGACGGACAGCAGCGGAACGATTGCTTTCAACGAACCGGGTTTAATGAATCAATTGGTCTTTTTTTACCTGCGCAGCCATGGTTACGAAATCCGCAAAGATGGCTTCGGCTACGCCGGATTTACGCTGCAAATCAAAGAAGGCGGGAGCATCGACCTCCCTATCAAACGGAACAACATTGCCGAACGCCTTTATCGCATCACCGGAGGCGGTGTCTATCGCGATCTCGTTTTGCTGGGCGATCGTCCACCGGTCAAAGAACCGGCGTTGAACGGCCAGGTATTTGGCCAGGATTCCGTCATGGCTGCGAAGTATCACAACAAGATATATTGGTTTTGGGGCGATACGATTCGTCCCAAATACCCATTGGGCCAATATCACACCTCAGGCGCAACTTCTGAATTACCGGGTGATAGCGGGCTGGTTCCCTCGGTCGGCGTCGATCTCAAATATTTCGTTGATGCCGAAGGTTTCGTCAAAGCGATGTGTCCGTCTGAGGAAATCACCCCCATCTGGATCGCCGCGCCCGTAGGTGCCATCGAGATAGATTCCGTCCTCCACCACGCGA
>JBEHZA010000600.1:0-2517 GCA_048497895.1 Verrucomicrobiota bacterium | reverse complement strand
GCGTGATGTTCTTGCCGCCGGCGGTGATGATGATGTCCTTCATGCGGTCGGTGATCTAAATAACTTCATCAATTACCTGATGGCCGATGGGCATGTGGAGACGCTGGCCCCGGCGGATACGCTGGGACGGACCAACCATAGTGTGCTCTCGCGGCAAACGGGCATGTGGACGATCAACGCACTGGATTAAGCGAGACGGCACGATTCCCGAACGCAAGACGGTGGGGAGAGCATGAATATGAATATTTCACGCGTGATCAAACTGACTCCGGCCGTGCTGGTGGTGATGCTGGGATTGACGGCTTGCGGCAAGAAAGAGGAACCGTCGCATGTGGCTGTGCCACCGCCGAAAATTCCACAAATCGAAGCGGCCACACCTTCGCCCGAAGCGCCACCGCCGGAACCGGAGCAGGCTACTGCGGCCACTCCACCGGCGGTGCCGTGGGCGGTAACGGCGGATGCCAATAATGAAAACAGCGCGCCGGAAAAGGAGAAGTTTGAAGTGGTGTTCAACCGGATGGTGATGTTGTCCGGGGAATATTATTTGGAGAAAAAGCACGCGTTGCAGAGTCTCGATCAATTGGTGGCTATGGGACGCGTGGCGGCGATTCCGCCGGCGCCGACGGGGAAGAAATACCGGATTGATCCGGGGAATGGGCGGTTGAGCCTGGTGGACAAATAAAAGGAAATGACGAATTACCGAAGGACGAAATCCGAAGGGGAGTTAAACCGCGAAATACACAGAATACGCAGAAAAGGGAAAACTTAAGCCACGGATTCACACGGATGGGAAGAGGAATCGTGCTCCGCTGGGACTGTGAATCAAAGCTTGATGCCATCGCCATTACATTTGCGGGGAGAGACGCGCGGACTCGGCGGTCCGCGCTCCAGTGGCGGGGAAATCGAATTGTCTCAGCGGGGACGTGACGGGGTTGAGTTGCGCCTGTTTCGTTTGGGAGGGAGATTGGGAATTGAACCGGGTTGGTAAATCCGGCTTACTGGCGGAGGTGAGTTGCTTCGGGGAGAAGGAATATTCAATAAATGCAGCAATCAAATTTTATGAGAATCAGTCCGCTTACTTCATTTTATACATTGGCCGTCGCGGCTTTGGTGCTGGTTTCACCTAAGGCAACGGCTCAGGAAGCTCCCAAAGCGGAGGACTTGAAGCCGTTTGAGGAGAAGCGCACGGATGCGTATGCGAAACAGTTGGAGGAGCATTTACGGCATTGGCTGGTGGATCAATATGCAGAACGCGCAGGCAAGGCGTGGCATTGTGATTACAGCAGCCTGGATGCGTTTCAACGGAGTGTGGAACCGAACCGCGAGCATTGGCGCGACGTGCTGCGGCCACCGGTGCTGACGAAGACAGGGCCATTGACGCGCCGTCCACATGCGCCACTGGCGGAACTCAATGCAGAATGGATCGTGCTGCCGCTGGGTGATCTGACGGCGGAAGCGATTCTGGTGGTGCCAGCCAATGCGTCGCCGGAAAAACCGGTGCCGCTGGTGATTGCTCAGCATGGGATTGGGAGTTTTCCTGAAAATACCTTTGGACTCTACAGCGAGGCGTATCACTCGTACGCGCGGGAATTGGTGAAGTCGGGGTTCGCGGTGCTGGCGCCGTTGAATCTGCGTTCGATTGACCGGCGAAACCGGATTGAACGGCTGTGCCGTCTGGCACAGACAAGTCTGCCAGGCATTGAACTGGCGCGGGTGCAAAATTTGTTGGATGTGGTGCTGGCCGATCCGCGGATTAATCACGATCGAGTGGGCATGTGGGGCGTTTCGCTGGGCGGGATGGCGACGATGTTTTATATGCCGCTGGAACCGCGGATTAAAGCGGGCGTGGTGTCGGGCTGGTTTAATCACCGGTTAAGCAAGATGGTGATTCCGGATGAGCGTTATTCCTGTTTTCTTGAAACGAAGGAAGAGCACGCGTTTTTTGACGGCTGGCTGACGGAGTTTGCCGATCATGATGCGATCAAGTTGATCTGCCCGCGGCCCATGCTCATTCAGCATGGCAAAGGGGATCATATCGCGAATTGGCCGGACCTGGTAGAGGAGTTCAATACGGCGCATTCGCATTACGAGAAGTTGGGTGTGGGCGACCGGATGGAATTGAATTTGCACGAAGGCAAACACGAAGCCATTACTGACACGGGCATCAAATTTCTGACGCACTGGTTGAAGGAGAAGTGAGGGGTAGATGCGGATTTTCGCGTTACGCCGGGTTCCTCCCTTTCAGGGCGGGAGACCGATGGGATGGTCTGTTCCTGGGCCTACAGCCCAGGTTTTCACATTTGAGGCTTTCAGCCTATGGACGGGATCATTTGGAATTTGCCGAAGTGAAGGGAGGGATTGTTTAATGATGGCTCGAAATGGAAGCGCTCATTTTACGGCAGTGGAGAGAATCGGATCTGGAGGCTTACACGGCTATGAATGCTGATCCGGAGGTGATGCGGTATTTTCCGGCGGTGCTGACGGCGGCGGAATCATTGGCTTCGTTTGAGCGATTGC
>JBEHZA010000599.1:0-2529 GCA_048497895.1 Verrucomicrobiota bacterium | reverse complement strand
CAAACTACCAGCGTCACGGCGTTGGCGGAAGCGGTGCAATTATGGCGCGACGGAGAAGGGCCGGGACTGATCGAGTGCGCTTTTAATGCGGATGAATACAATCAGGTAACCGAACTGCTTCGCTAATGAGCAATCCACATATTCTTGTCATCGGTGCCGGTTCGGCCGGCAAACGTCATGCCCGTAATCTCCGGCAATTAGGCTGTTGGGTCAGTGCCTTCGACCCACGCATCGACCGTTTGCAGGAAGCGGCGGCCGAAGGCCCGTTGTCTGGTTCTTATCTGGAATTGGGACAAGCACTATCGGCGACCAATTACGACGGATTCGTCATTGCTTCGCCACCCGCCTTTCATGTGGATCAAGCGCTGGAAATTCAGGCGCAGCAACGCCGCTGGATTCTGTGTGAAAAACCGTTGTCGCTGGATGCGGAATCGGCCCGCCGGCTGGAACCGGTAGCGGACCGGATTTTACTGGCTTACACCTACCGCTGGTGGCCGCCCTTGCACCATTTCCGTCGCCGGCTGCATGCGGGTGAGATTGGCACGGTGCGCAGCCTGCGCTTTGTGATGAGCGCGCACCTGGCGGATTGGCATCCCTGGGAGAACTATCAGGATTTCTTTATGTCCAAGAGCGAGTTGGGTGGAGGCGCGTTATTGGATGAGAGTCATTTCATTGATTTGATGCTCTGGTTCCTGGGCTGGCCGAACAAGGTGTATGCACAGGTGGAAAAGATTTCGACGCTCGAAATCGAGGCGGATGACAATGTGGATATCCTCGTCAGTTACGCTTCCGGCGCCCGGGTTAACCTGCACCTCGATTTAATTGGCCGTCCGCATGAGCGGAGTATTACGGCCATTGGCGATAACGGCACGCTCGCTTACGTCTATGAAGAGAACGCGCTCAAGGTTTGCCACGAAGGCGCGGCCAAATGGGAGCGGCAAACGTTCACCTGCGAGCGCAACGAAATGTTCATGAATGCCGCGCTGGAATTTTTGGAACTCGTGCGCGGAGTTACTCCCGATCAACTCACTTGCACCGTTCGCAATGGCATCAACGCCTTGAGAGTGGTCGATGCCTGCCGCGAAAGTTCTGACACGGGCACGGCCATTTCGCTCGCGCCATGATCAACGGAAAAAAAGTTCTCGCCGTTGTGCCTGCCCGTAGTGGCAGTAAAGGAATTCCGGAAAAGAACCTGCAATTACTCGCGGGACAAACGCTCATTGCCCGGGCCGCTGCCGTTTTAAAATCAATTGAATGCCGCTGGGTGGATCGTGCCATTATTTCCACGGACTCGCCGGTTTATGCGGAGGAAGCGCGCCGGGCTGGTTTGGAAGCTCCCTTTTTGCGGCCCCCGGAATTAAGCCATGATTCCGCAGGCGCCATCGAAACGATGATTCATGCGGTAACTGCTTCCGAAGCGCATTACGGAGAACGCTATGACGTCATCCTGATCGTTGAGCCGACGTGTCCGTTCCGTCGCGCGGAGGATATTGCGGGTTCGGTGAATCTGCTCGTAAATACCGGTGCGGAATCGGTGGTCGCAGTTTCGAGGGTGGATACTAAATTTCACCCGCATAAGGTGCTGGTGCTTGAGGCTGACAAGCTCGGTTTTTATGACCCGGTGGGCGCGCAGGTGAAACAGCGGCAATCCCTGAAGCCACTTTATTACCGCAACGGCGCGTGTTATGCGCTCACCCGAAGCTGCTTGTTGGATAAGCAGGTGATCTTTTCCGAAAACACCCGCGGTTATCTGGTGGAGCGCGTTTTGGTGAATATTGACGAACCGATTGACCTCGAATTTGCGCGTTACCTGGCCGAAGTAAAGGGTATGAGCTAGCCGTGAATTGCTGGCGGGCCTGTTTTTCCAGATTGACCTGCGCGGACAAAGCGGGAGTATCTGGAGCAAGCTGATCCTCTGATGAAAAAAGTAGCTGTCGTTTTGGTGGACCGTGCCAATTACGGTCGTTTGAAGCCAGTGATGCAGGCGTTGAAACAACAGCCTGAGATTCACCTGCAAACCATCTGTGCCGGCACCATGTTGCTGGAGCGGTTTGGCCGGGCGCGGGATGTGGTGGCGGAAGACGGGTTTACGATCGATGCCGAGGTCTATCTCGAAGTGGAGGGCTCAGTGCCGATTACCATGACCAAGACGATTGGATTGGGCGTAATCGAGTTCGCTTCGGAATTTCAACGGTTGAAACCGGATTTTGTGCTGGTGATTGGTGACCGTTACGAAGCCATGGCGGCGACGGTGGCGGCGGTTTACCAGAATATTTGCCTGATCCACCTGCAAGGGGGAGAGGTTTCCGGTTCCATTGATGAATCAACGCGCCACGCGATTACGAAGCTGGCGCATTATCATTTTCCGGCTACGCAACGCGCGGCGGATTACATCGCCGCTATGGGCGAAGATCCGGCCACGGTATTTCCGCTGGGCTGCCCTTGTTGCGACGTGGTTATGGAAGTGGCCAAACAGGTGCCCGCCGAGGCGCTCGAAAAATTCGGGGTCGGCATGCCGATTGATTTCAA
>JBEHZA010000598.1:0-2571 GCA_048497895.1 Verrucomicrobiota bacterium | reverse complement strand
CAAGCGGGCGGCTCTTTCAAATGTGCATAGCCTGGCGCCGCGCGCATGGCCCGGCTCAACAGATCGGCTTGTATGTGGTGATCGCAGCAGTGTGTTTCGCAGCTTATTTGATTTTGCGCTGGGCGGCACACGGAGCGAAACGCCTGAGCCCGCTGATCTTGAAGATTGTGCAGCGTTTGATGGGTCTGCTGCTGGCCGCGATCGCGTTTCAGTTCATGATCAACGCCATCGAAGAACTCGGCAAGACCACCAAGTGATTTAGCTTAATTGCTGGAAAGTGGAGTCGGCGGTAATGGCGGAAAATCCGCCGGCTGCGTCGCCCGGCTCACTTCAATCTGCACCGCTTGCACGGACGGATTGACATTCGGAGCCGGCGTCACCGCACTCGTTCCACCGCTGGCATTGGGAGTGATCCGTAAAGGACGCGTGGGAATGGTCCGGGTGGCGGGCTGTTCGGTAGCTGAAGGAATAGTGCCGGTCGGTCGCGGATTTGTGCCTGAATTGTTCGGCGCCACCGGAATGGCGGAAGAGGTTGGCGTATTCACCACGGGCGCGCCTGGCACACCCGGCTTCCCACCCGCGCCTGGCGTACCAGGCATTACAGGGGTGACCGAAGCAACGTTACTCTTCGCCGCATGCGTTTCGAACGAGATCATCGAAGCCACCCCGCGATTTTTGATATTCACCCGACCGCTTTTGGGATCGATCTTAGTGACTTCAATGGCCCCTTCGCGTTCGTTTTCGCTCAAGTGGATATACTTTGGCTCCTTTTCACCGGGTGTGGCCAGCGTCAGGTAAACCTGCTTTTGGCCTCCGATAACGGTGATTCCTGTGATCGTGATATTGGATGGCGCCTCTTCGATAGCCGGCGGTGCATTCGTCGGCGGGGGCGGCGGGGGCAGCAAGGCAAAGGCGTTGCGGACGACAATCTCTTTGTACGGATTCTCACCCACGGCCAACGCGGATAGAGAGACCGTCAAAAACGTTCCAACTGATACGGCGGCAATGACTTGTCGTGTTAGTTGCGACATAGGACGCATGAGTATAACACCATTAACTGGCTTCAGTTGCATACTATACCACGCTTCCCCGACAAAAGAAAAGCTGTCCGTTCAAAAAAGGGCGGATATCTCCCGTTTGATTTTAATGCACCAAGTTGGGGGGAGCCGTCAATACTTGCGGTTTAAGCGTATTGACCGCTGGAACCACACCCGATGCCGGATTAAGCGCGGCTGCACCGTTTTTGACAAAATTGACCACCTTAGGACGACCCCGGTCCTTCAATTGCACTTCACCGCTTTTCAGGTCGATGGCCATGATTTCGATGGCTCCATCACGCTCGGTTTCCCCTAAACTCAGATATTTCACCTCTTTGATTCCCGGTGTTGTGACTGTGAGATATGCCATCTTTTTCCCCTCAATCTGGGTGACACCCGTCAGGAGTATGCTGGGTGAGGCTTCCGGCACAGGAGGCAGTTGTACGGCCGGCGCAGCAGCAACCGGCACCAGACCGAAGGCATTGCGCGGGACGATGGAGGAAAACTCCGTTGCCTTGGCATCTTCTCCGGCCCGCAGCACAGCCGGTATAAAAACCAGACTTGCCAGCAAGAGCACGAGCCTGCCGTGAATCGAAACTGAATTGGACATCGTAAAAGGAAACACCACTAACTGCGTGGGGTTTCACAAAATCCGCTACCTCATGCCATCAAACCAGTCTTGGACGTTCCTTGTGCCAACCCGTCGCCTGTTCGTAGGCGTGAGCGATGCGCAGGAGCGTCTCTTCCCCGAAAGGTTTGCCGAGCATTTGCAGGCCGATGGGCAACTTCGGTTCCTTCGTGAAACCGCAAGGCAGGCTCAGGCCGCAGTTGCCCGCCAGGTTGCAGGAGATCGTGAAAATGTCCGAGAGATACATCTGGAGCGGGTCACTCGCTTTCTCGCCCGCCTTAAACGCAGCGGTAGGCGTCGTGGGTGTGACGATGACGTCCACTTTCTCAAACGCTTTATCGAAATCTTGTCGGATCAACGTGCGAACTTTTTGGGCACGCAGGTAGAACGCATCGTAATAACCACTGCTCAACACGTAGGTGCCGAGGATGATACGGCGCTTCACTTCGGGACCAAAACCCGCGCCACGCGTCTTCTTGTAAAGGTCGGCGGGATTGATCCCCTCCACGCGCTTGCTGTAGCGGATGCCGTCAAAGCGTGCGAGGTTCGCGCTCGCCTCCGCCGTAGCCACGATATAATAGGTCGCCACCGCGTATTCCGTGTGCGGCAGGCTGACTTCCACAATCTCTGCGCCCATGGATTCGAGCTGTTTTACCGCCGCGTCCACCGATGCCTTCACATCCGGGTCCAGCCCGCCAACCATGTATTCCTTGGCCAGACCAACCTTCAAACCCCGGATATCGCCCGTCAACGCGCCGCGATAGTGAGGCACCGGCTGGGGCAAGCTCGTGGAATCACGCAAGTCATGACCGCTGATGACTTCCAGCAAGGTCGCGGCATCGCGCACATCTTTGGTGAATGGCCCGATCTGATCGAGCGAGGAAGCAAAGGCCACGAGGCCGTAAC
>JBEHZA010000597.1:0-2572 GCA_048497895.1 Verrucomicrobiota bacterium | reverse complement strand
CCCCGGAATTTTTCTTCCGATTCCGTTACCTGATCAATCGCGTCGAGCAGCACTTCCGCTCGCATCCGGCGCACCGCCGCGTGCGAGAAGTTTCGTTGATCCTCCTGATTCGTGTCATTGGACTGGCTGGAAAGTTGATATGTGCGCGAATTGCAGATGTCCCGCACCAGCTTCTTGAAGTCGTAATTATACTGCGTGAATTTGTTGGCCAATTCATCCAGCAACTCCGGATTGGAAGCTGGATTGCTGATTCGCACATCATCCACCGGTTCAATGATTCCTTTGCCCAGGAAATGCGCCCACACCATATTCGCCAGATTGCGGGCGAAATACGGATTGTCCGAAGACGCCAGCCAGTTGGCCAGCACTTCGCGGCGGTCATGATCTTTCAATTCCGGTTCTGCACCGCCGAGGAATTTCGGCTTCATCACCTGCTTGTTCACCGGATGACGCACTTCGCCTCCACGGCTGTTGAAGATAATCGTCTCGCGCGGGTCTTCCGCATTCTTACGCCCCACCTGCGGGAAGAAGGCGGCGAAGCTGTAATAATCATTCATTGTCCACCGGTCGAAGGGATGATTATGGCATTGCGCGCACTGAATCCGCATGCCCATGAACACCTGCGCTACGTTTTCAGAAGTCTTCAGAGTATCGGTTTCGAGCTTGTAATAATTCGCCGGCGGATTCTTCAACGTCCCGCCACTCGCTGTTAAAATCTCCTTCACCATCTGGTTCACCGGCACGTTATTAACGATCTCGGAACGCAGCCAATTGTAATAGGTCAGTGCGTTCTTATAGCTGAAGAAAGGATTCTCCGAGGAACGAATTTGCAACAACTCCGCCCATTTCATCACCCACATATCCGCAAATTCCGGACGGCTCAAAAGCTCATCGACCACCCGCTCACGTTTGCCAGTGCTCAAGTCCTGCGCAAAAGCCTGCGTCTCGGCGGGCGATGGCAGCATGCCGATAATATCCAGATAAACGCGCCGCAGAAAAGTTGCGTCATCACAGAGGCCGGAAGGCGCAATGCGCAGCTTCTTCAATTTCAAATCCACCAGTTTATCCACGTAGTTGTTTTCGGGCACTTCCGGGAAAGTGAAATTCAATCCCTTAGGCACTACCATGGCCTGCACACCCACCGCGAATGTTTCAAAGCGCGCCATGATGAAGGCCTCACCCCGCTTGTCCGCTGTCAACAAACCTTCCGGTGAGATTTTCACGGCCACATCATTGTTGCTCATGAATGCCGCCAGCCGGGTCACATCGCGGTCCGTGCCATCCGAATAAAGCGCCCGCACCGTCAGACGTTGCGTGGCTCCAGCGCCATCCAGCACCGTTTGTTTCGGGTAAATCTCCACACCCACCACTTTCGCCACTCCGGGAGCATCATTGGGTGCGCCAGCTTTCAACCAGCGTAACAACGTTTGATACATCTCGTTGTCTTCCTTGAATAAGGTGCCGCCGGTGTGCTGAACGCGCCCCGTCGCCTTATCGAGTAACAGGCTCTCTTCCGGCAACGCCAGATTGATGCGGCGTCCCACGTACTCGCGGGTCAGCCGGAAATAGTCCCCTTCCGGATCAAAGCCGAACAACGACAAGCGAAACCCATCCTTGCCCCGTGACGAACCGTGACAACTGCCGGTGTTACAACCGCCCTTCATGAAAATCGGCATTACATCCAGAGCAAAGCTGATCGGACGTTCCACCGTCGGGTCTTCGACTTTAATTGGCACGGTCAAGGTTTGACCGCCAAACTTGACTTTCAATTCCGTCTCCCCTTTGGCCGCTGGATAGAACGTGTAATTTTCCAGCTTCACCAGCGATTTATCACCCAGGGTATAACTGGCCTGAGCCGTGACATCCCGCGTGATGCCATCCGCATAAATAGCCTGCACGACGACCGATTGCCGGTCGCGCTGTGTTTTCAGATTAATAGTCGGCGGGAAGATTTTGACTTCGGTGAGTTCAGCCGTCCTGGCCTGGGCCATTACCGGCGCAAAGATCAAAGCCAGCGCACCCAAAAGCGCCGCCAGTTTGCCGCCATTTCCGTTTGGTTGTGCGTTGCTGTGCATACCTATTTGCCGGTTTTTTTCTTGGTGGAAGCGGCCGTTGCCGGTTGGTTGGCCGCGAGCTTTTCATCCTTGCTCCCTTCCGCCAGTTTCGTCTTGGGGGCATCCACGCGCAAAGCCCCGCCTGTCGCTACAGTGTGAGTGATCGGTTCGGAATTCTTCTCGATGGTCACGCTGCAAAAAATACGCTTCTGTAAACCGGTGGGGCTTTTGGCCGTCGTAATCACGTCAAAGGTCACTTCCTTGTCATCCTTGGTAATCGTTTTATCCTCGGCCGTCGTGCTCGCGGGCAAGCCGAGCAATTTCACCGTCGCCTTGCCTTCAAACGGCACCTGTTGATCGAGCTTGCAGACCATCTTGGCCGGCTTCCCTTGTTCCACGGTGACTACTTCCAGTTTGCCGGAGAGGAATTGCGTCACCACTTCGAGCTTCGTCAGGTCCGAGGAAACCCAGATGGTTCCGCCCTTGTCCGTGGCGCTGGCAAGCGCCACCACCCACCA
>JBEHZA010000596.1:0-2574 GCA_048497895.1 Verrucomicrobiota bacterium | reverse complement strand
GATCCCGGCACGTACCAGGTGTTTCTCCCGGCGGAATCGCGCCTCATCCCGCTGCTGCCGTTGAGCGAGCGGCTGGAGGGGCGGACGCTCGCCGCGACCACGGCCATCGACATTCCCGCGCGCGACGGGGTGGCGATCCCCGCGTACCTCACGCTGCCGCCCGAGGAGGGCAGGGGCCCGGTGCCGCTCATCGTCAACATCCACGGCGGGCCGATGGCCCGCGACAACTGGCGGTTCGACGCGACGAACCAGTTCTTCGCCTCCCGCGGCTACGCGGTGCTGCAGGTGAACTACCGCGGTTCCTCCGGGTACGGCGCCGCCTTCCAGGCGGCCGGCCTGCGCCAGCGGCTCGACACGGTGGTGATCGACGACATCGCGGACGGCGTGCGGCACCTCATCGCGCAGGGCAAGGTGGATCCTCAGCGCGTGGTCGCGATGGGCGGGAGCTTCGGCGGCTGGGCCACCTACATCAGCCTGGCAAAGTACCCGGAGCTCTACCGTGCCGGCATCGCGATCGCCGCCGTCTCGAACTGGCGCCAGGCGATGAGCGACAACCGGTGGTTCTTCGGCAACCAGATGGCGTACACCTTCTGGAAATCGATCCTGAAAAAGGAGAGTTTCGCGCAGGACGAGAAGTTCATCGACCCCTTCCTGCGGGCCGCCGAGATCAAGCAGCCGGTGTTCATCATCCACGGCCAGAAGGACACCATCGTCCGCGTCACCGAGGCCAACCTCATGCTCGAAGCGCTGCGCAAGACCAACCCGAACGTCCGGGCCAAGTCCTTCCCCAACGCCACGCACCAGTACTGGTCCTACACCGACCGCGTCGTCCAGCTCAACGAAATCGCCAGCTTCCTGGATGAACACCTCGGACGGGTGGAAGCGCCGACTGTAGGGACCGCCCCGTGATCTGGGGACTTCGGAGCGTGCTTGAGCGAACGTGCCGGTTTGTGTGTGGCAGCAAAATCGAATGACTCCGCGGAAGGACGTCGTCACCGGAATTTTTACCGCCCATCGAGCTGTTACCGACATAGGGTAGCATAGGGAAACCTGATAGCTCTGGTTGCTTTCTTAAAATATTATATATAAATGGCTAATGAAGTCATCTATTGAAACGTCAATTATTATGTTGATTATTTGGTCAATCAGACGATCAATAGAAACATCATGAATACTGAAGTATTCCCCTCGGTGGCCCGCTTGGCGCAGGAGCCCATCGGTTTCTTTCTGCGTCCGCAGCTCAACGATCACACCGTTGCGAGCCAGCTCTTCTCCGAAGGATACACTCAAGTAAGCGGTGTAATTTTTGATCCGACCCAAACCGACTACCAAGACAAACTTCGCCAAGATACGAATACTCGTCAGCTCTGGAGTGTGCTCGATCCGCGGTGCTTGGAACTCTCCTTTCCGGGCGGATTCACTGGCAAACGTGCGTTGCTGCCATGGGCTGGTGAAAGTGTCCACACTGCAGAGTCGCTAAAGGGCCTTGGTGGTGCTGCCTTGGTGGAGAAACTCGTTCATCACGTAGGCCAGCATGGCTATTCGGCAATTTTAGCTCCTGCTCACTTTCTCGAAAAAGGGGCGGATGACGTATGGTTCGCAGTCGATCGCCAACTTCTTTTCACCTTACGCACCCAGCTCGATCGTGCAGGTCTTGAACGCGTTGCGATTTATTATCCTCTTGCGACGACGCAGCGAAATTTCTTCCTCCCGGAATCGCGAGGTAAGCTGAAGGCCGGGCTCACGGGATTGCCCATTAATAGCATTTTCCTAAGAATCGAAAATTTCGGAAGCCACGCGAGCGCGGCGGCTGTGCAAAAATACATCCGTGCATGTCAGGATTTCCATGGCCTAAAAAACTGCGCTCTAATTGCAGAGAAAGCGGGTGTCGCTGGACATGCTCTGGCCGCTTTTGGCGCTGCAAGTGGCGTGGAATGTGGGATCAGTTTTGGTGAAGAATTTCAGATCGGCACATTGAAAAAAATGCCCGATCCGGAAAAGAAGAGTTTCGGTGCGCATCGCCACGTATACCTCCCTCAACTTGGGACATTTCTGTCGCCAAAAGAAGCAGCGGCTTTTTTTGGCAATCGGCAAATGAGGGCGAATTTCGGCTGTACTGACCGTAACTGTTGTCGCGATGGCATTGGTGATTTGATCAAGAATACGCGCCGACATTACGTGGTTACGCGTCTAAAGGAGGCAGATGAATTGTCTCACGTGCCGGCTTCTTTGCGCGCGCAATCTTACTTGGACAAATTTTTGCGCCCCGCTACGGACCAGACTGCCCGAGCAATTCAGGCTAGCATCCCAGAAAATTTGCAAAAGAAATTCGAACGATCGCGAAAGCAACTCGATGGATGGCGGGCAACGTTGGGGCAAATGGCACAATTTGGGCAACCCTCCGTCGCCCCCGTGGTCGAACGTTATGTGCGGCGTTTGGAAATGGGGGGCCCGCGAGCCAGGCTCCATCGTTATGAAGTCGGTGGAGATCGGAGAGGGCGGGGACATTTCCGTAACCGGGACTACGCTGGTCACGGCCCCGTCCATAGCCGAAATGATAGTGACCGGCGCGCA
>JBEHZA010000595.1:0-2582 GCA_048497895.1 Verrucomicrobiota bacterium | reverse complement strand
CATCAATCAGGATTAGCTGCCCATCGAACACCCCAAATTCAAATTTCGTATCCGCAATAATAATGCCGCGCGCGCGCGCATACTCACGGGCATGCGTGTAAATCTTCAGGCTTAAATCACGGACCTTTTCCGCGATGTCCGACCCGACAATCTTAGCCGCCACTTCAAAGCTGATATTCTCGTCATGCCCTGATTCCGCTTTCGTTGCCGGGGTGAAAATCGGCTCCGGCAATTCCGAGGATTCCTGCAAACCTGCGGGCAGTTTCACGCCGCAAACAGTTTGTTGCGCCTTGTATTCCTTCCAGCCGGAACCGGCCAGATAACCGCGCACCACACATTCAATCGCCAGCGGCGCCGCCTTTTTTACAATCATGCTGCGCCGCGCCAATTGAGCCGCGAACGGCTGTAATACGGCGGGCAAGGGATCGTTCGCCCGGGCCAGCCGGTGATTCGGAACAATCTGCTCCGTTTGATCGAACCAGAAATGGGAGATCTGCGTCAGCACCTCGCCTTTGCGCGGAATGCCATTGGGCATCACGCAATCAAAAGCCGAGATACGGTCCGAGGCGACAAACAGCAGCCGGTCTCCAAGGTCAAACACTTCGCGCACCTTGCCGCTCTTGACCTTCGTAACGCCCGGCAGATCGATATTCAGTAAAGTCCCGTCAGTCATGTTGCTTGATCGTTGGCCGGAGGGTTGCACCCGCCAACGTGGAGACTATCGCAATGCAAAACGGCTCGTTCGGCAATCCAAATTCTCATAAAATCTGCCGCTGGTAGAAATTATGCGTGTCCGGCCTGAATCCCCTGCGCCGTCGTCACCCACTCCCCTTCGTTACTGCCCGGCGACACCACCAATGCCCGCATCCCTTTCCGTGAACCCGCCAACCGCCCTATCCCCTCTGCCCCCAGCGTCAATAATGCTGTCGAAAGCGCGTCTGTTTCCGTCGCTGATGGCGATACGACCGCCGCCAGCAAAGCTCCGGTGGTCGGTTCGCCTGTCCGCGGATCAAGCACATGACCATACGTCCGCCCGTCCACGATGAAGGATTTTCCCCAAACGGCAGACACGGAGAGGGCTTCATCAACCAACGGAATCGTGGCCAGGATGGCTTCTGGCGGCAGGCTCCGTTTGGCCGGGCCTAAGGAGGATTCGCGTTGTTTGCTGAATTGCGGATGTTGAATGACAATGTTCCACGCCTCAGCGTCTGGCGGCTGGCCAATTGCACAGACCGTGCTGGTGCCGCCGTGCAAAATCGCCTGCGTCATGCCCGCTTCCCGTAAAAAATCCGCAGCCTGTTCCAAAGCATAGCCTTTGCCGATGGACCCTAAATCCAGCCTTACTCCCGGACGGTCAAAACGAATGGTGAAATTCTCCTCATCCAAAAGCACGTGTTGCATCCCTACACACGCCCGCGCTTCCGCCAACGCTGCCGGTTCCGGCAATTTTCCCGTTCCCCCCACAAATCCCCACGCCTTCATCAAAGGTGCCACTGTAATATCAAACGTGCCGCCGCTTTCCAGAGACAAACGTTGCGCCAGTTGGAGCAAGCGGAACAGCAGCGGTTCCACCCGCATTGTTTCATGGGCTGCGCGCGCATTGATCCGGCTGATCTCACTATCCGCTCGGTAGAGACTCAATTGCGCTTCCAGCCGCTCGATTTCGTTCAACGCCTCTTCACCCGCCGCCCGCAATGCCACGGCGTCCTCGCCACAGAGCAATAACTCGAAGCGAGTCCCCATGGCATGACGGGCGAGAGCAATCTTTTGCACAAGCGGAGCGTAACAAAACAAACGGGGTTCCGCAGGCTGATTCCTGCGAAACCCCGCGTTGATTCAAGTCTTCGATCAGGACAATTCCGTCCAGCCGTAGTTAAGCGCTTTCACTTCTTTGCCGTCGCCCGTGGTAATCTTGCGCGTCTTCTCATCAAAGAGGCACATGATGTTCAAACGTTCGGACATTTCCGCAAGGGAGATGACCGTTTGCACGCGCACGGCGAGATCGATGTTCGCGTAGGGCTTCTGGCCGGAACGAACACAATCAAACCAGTTCTTTTCCATCTCGTAGATTTTCTCGCCGGACGGCGTGAGATGCTCAAAGGTTTGCGGGTCGATGTCGTCCGCAAACGGTTTCTCTGGTTGCAATTCAATGCGGTCGCCGCCCATCAGCAGCGTGGCCTTATGGCCACGGATCATGGAGGGCAAGCCTACTTGATTGATCGTGCTGCTGGTGACCAGCAGGTTCAAGCCGCTCGGGAATTCCGCGATGATCTGCACCTGTTCTGGCACGTCGCGTTCCGGTGTGCCCGGCGTGTTCTTGTCCGTATGCTCCGCGCGGTTGCCCAGGCAAACCACCCGCTTCGGAAATTCCGGCGCGCCCGTCGCTAACATCAGCGGATGCAGCCGGTGCGGAATCAAATCACCCAGCAACCCGGCACAATACGGGTAATATTTCCGCCAGCGGAAATACGCGTCCGGATTGAAATCAGTCTTGTGATGCACCTGTCCCTGCCAGCGTTGCCAATCCAAATCGTCCTTCGTGCACCACGGCTGAATGGTGTAGTTCCATTCGCCTTTGTCGT
>JBEHZA010000594.1:0-2603 GCA_048497895.1 Verrucomicrobiota bacterium | reverse complement strand
CTCGGCGTCCCCTTCAGCGATCCGCTGGCCGACGGGCTGGTGAATCAACTGGCCGCCCAACGCGGTCTCGAAGCCGGCACCACTCCCGCTGGCGTGCTCGCCACGGTGGCCGCAATTCGTAAAGAGTCACAGGTCCCTCTCGTGCTCTACATTTATTTCAATTTGATTCATCATTACGGCTTCCAGAAGTTCATCACCGACGCCGCGAAAGCCGGTGCTGATGGCCTGCTGGTGCTCGATCTGCCGCCGGAAGAATCCGAAAATTACGAAACGATGATGGCGCAAGCCGGCCTCTGTGTCATTTATCTCGTCGCACCCACGACCCCGGACGAACGCATCGAACTTATCGTCAAACGCGGCACCGGTTTCATTTATTACATCTCGCGTGAAGGCGTCACTGGCATGCAATCGAAAATTGCCGCCAACATCTCGGAAATGACCGCCAAAATCCGCGCTCATACAAATCTGCCGATTGCGGTCGGCTTCGGCATTTCCAATCCCGAGCAAGCCGCCGCCGTCGCCACCTATGCCGAAGCCATTGTCGTCGGCAGCGCCATCGTCAACCAAATCGCGCAACACGGTAAAAGCTCTGACTTCGTCGCCCGCGTTAGTGGTTTCGTCAAATCCCTCGTGGACGCCATTAAAAAATAACCCTGCTTGTATGAAGGCAAAATCCAATCTGAACGATCGTTACGTCATTATCATGGCCGGTGGACGCGGCGAACGTTTCTGGCCCGTCAGCCGTGAAAAGACACCCAAGCAATTGATCAAGCTGCTGGGCAACCGCTCTTTTCTGCAACAGGCCGTAGACCGGGTCTTGCCTTTGGTGCCGCTCAAAAATATTCTGATCATCACCAACGCCAAACAAGCGCCGCAGGTGCAGAAGCAACTGCCCAAATTGCCCAAGGCAAATATCATCGCGGAACCTGTTGGCCGCGACACCTGCGCTGCTGTCACCCTCGGAGCGGCCATCGTCGGAGCCCGTTCCACGACGGCGGTCATGGCCGTGTTGCCCGCCGATCACGTCATTCCGGAAGAAAAGAAATTTCAGCAGATTTTAGCCGACTCCTTTGATCTCGCCAGCCGCGGCCAGGCCATCGTCACCATCGGCATCAAACCAACCGAACCCGCCACGGGTTACGGCTATATTCAAGTCGGCGAACCTTTGCCACCGCCACACGACGCGAAGCCTTACAAAACCACTTTCTTCCGCGCCGAACGTTTCGTGGAAAAACCCAATTTCGACAAAGCGGTCGAGTATTTAAACAGCGGCCACCACAAATGGAATGCTGGCATGTTCATCTGGTCCTTCGTCACCGTGACGGAAGCGCTTCAGAAGCATCAGCCGGAAATGTTCGCTGCCTGCCAGCGCTGGTTTGAAGCTGCTAAAAGCCCGGCCAAGCTCACCAAAGTCCTCGCGAAGGAATATCCCGAAATCAAGAAAATCTCCATCGACTTCGCGCTCATGGAAAAGGCTCAGAACGTGGTCGTGGCCGATGGCGCGTTTGCGTGGGATGATCTTGGTTCCTGGACGGCTCTCGCACGTCATCTGAAAGCGGATGCCGAAGGCAATTGCGCCGTGGGCGATTTTATTCACGTGGATGCCGCGCGCAATATCGTCTATGACGCGCGCACGAAAAACCGCACTCCCATTGCCATCGTCGGCCTGCGTGACTCAATTATCGTTCAAACTGACGACGCCACCATGGTCGCGCACAAAAGCCAGGCGCAAAAGATCAAGGAACTGGTCGTTAAACTGGCCGCCAGCAAAGCGCACCAGCGCCTCGTGTAAGCATTGAGCGTGCGGTCCCTCTTACGAGTCCCGCACGACCGCTTGCAACCGTTGCTTTAACTGCTCCACCAGCTTTTCCTGCGCGGCGTTCACTTCTGTATCCGTCAACGTGCGCTCCAGGTTGCGATAGGTAAACGCATACGCGAGACTCTTCTGCCCGTCCGGCACATTCTTGCCGCGGAACACGTCGAACAATTCCACATTATCGAGATTCTGCGGTTTGGTCTGCTTCACCACATTGACCACCGCCTCATGCGTGGTGGCTTCCGGAACGAGCATGGCCACATCCCGGCGAATGGCCGGGTAAGCGGGCAGCGGCTTGAACGATTTCGCCGCGTTCCGCTTCGCCAGCAGCACATCCAGATTCAATTCCACCAGTAAAACGGCATCGCGCAAATCGTATTGCTTCGCCAGCGGCGGTAATAATTGTCCCATTTCACCCAGCGGCAACTTGCCCAATTGCACCACTGCCGATTCGAGATACAGGCTCGTCATCGCTGCTTGTCGCGCATAGGCAAGGCCACGCATTCCGAATTGCTCAAGGAATTCTTCCAACAACCCCTTCAAGTCATAGACATCGTACTTGGCCTCGCGATCATCCCCCGTCCAGAACGATGCATTACGCTGCCCCGTCAAGGCGATCGCCACACGACGCTCTTCTTTGGGCTGACCGTTCACCAGCTTGAACACGCGGCCCACTTCAAACAAAGCCACATCACCATTTTTACGGTTCAAATTGTGCCGTAACGCATCCAATAAACCCGGCAGCAAACTCGGACGCAGCACATTCATGTCGCTGCTCAACGGATTC
>JBEHZA010000593.1:0-2616 GCA_048497895.1 Verrucomicrobiota bacterium | reverse complement strand
GGTCGTAGTGGTGGGGCTCCGACCGCGACGAGTCTGTGCATTCGCTTTTTTGACCGGGGCTTTTTGCGGCGCCTCCTGGGCCAGGACCGGTCCAAGCAGGCTGAACAGCAATCCCAGCAAGGTTAAACGGAGAAAGGCAGACCGGCTCAAAATCGGGCGAAAACGGGAATTCATACAGGCAATGTGCGAAAATGAACGGATGAATTCAAGCGCTTTACGCCCTTACCGGGTCATTAGACCGCCTGAACGCAAGAGGTTGCGGGAACGGCCAATCAGCGCGTCAGGAGGAAAATCATTTCAAAACTTATCCCGTTTCCAAAGCTGAATTAGGTTTATTAATTACATGGTATGTAACCGGGCTACCGTAACTTCTAGCCGGACAACCGACTCCAAGAAAAATTGCAAAAAAAACCCGAAACCTTTTTAACCCGCCGGTGTCATTTATAGGTGAAGGTATGGAAATTGAGGTTTCCATGGAGACATTAGGTGAGTTCATAATGCGGGAATTTTCGTTATGCAAATAGAGAGTCTAAAGTTGTTTACTGACCTGGCGGAGACGGAAAGTTTCACCAAGGCCGCCCAACTCAACCGGATTACACAATCCGCTGTGAGCCAGCAAATCAGCGCTTTGGAGCGCCAATTCCGGTCCCTGCTTATCGAACGCAGCCGCAAACGCTTTCGTCTGACCCGTGAAGGACAAGTGCTGTACGAGTATGCCAAGCAGATTCTCTTGTCGCACGATTCCCTGGTGAACAAGATTCAGGAGATCAAAGACATCATTTCGGGCACCATCCGTGTCTCCACTATTTACAGCATCGGGCTGCACGATTTGCCGCCGTATCTGAAAACCTATCTGAAAGCGTATCCCACGGTGAAGGTGCAAGTGGAATACCGCCGGGTGAATCAGGTGTATGACGATGTGATGGGGAACTCCGTGGATATCGGGCTGGTGGCTTATCCGGAGCGCGATCCCCGGCTGGAAATTATCCCATTGCGGAAAGATTCTCTGGTGGTGATCTGCCATCCGGGACATCCGTTTGCCAAGGCCAAGACGATTAAGGCGGCTGCGCTGGAAGGCCAGAAGTTCATCGCGTTTGAGCCGGATATTCCCACCCGTCGGGCGATTGACCGGAAATTGAGCGAAAAGAAGATTGTCATCACTCCGGTGATGGAATTCGACAACATCGAGACCGTGAAGCGCGCGGTGGAGATTGATGCGGGTATTTCCATTGTCCCCCATAATACCGTGTTGCAGGAAATCGAGAAGCAGACCCTGGTGGAAGTGAAGATTGAAGATGTGGAACTTTTCCGTCCGCTTGCAGCGATTTACAAGAAGAAGAAAGTGCTCACACCGGCGATGAAGCAGTTCCTGACGATTCTGAAGAACTAAATCCGGACGTCAGTGAAGGAGACGGCGAACCAGTTCTGGAAACTGGCAATGCTCGCACACGGCGTTGGAGTGGGAGCAAAAGTCCCGTTCGATTTGCAACAGGCCCTGTTGTTCAGCAGCGGTTTTAAATCGTCGCACTGAACCGTGAGCGAATAATCGCTGGCGAGCCAGCCGCAAGACGGCGTTGTCTTCCGCCGCCGGCCACGCGAAGTAGCGTTGTTCCGCTACTTCCTGCAAGGCCGTATTCCCACCCGTAACCGCACGAATCCACAGCCAGGGCAGAATCACATTGATCGCCAGATCGGTAACCCGGGCAGCGCCCAATAACGGCTGCGGCTGTTTCATGCGGGCCGCGTTCAGCGTCCAATGCCACGACCAATAATCATCTTCCGGAGTGGCGAGCGTTTGGAGCAAGGAATCCACGAGCTCAGCGGCGGGAATCACGGTGGTAAACCAGGTTTCCAATTGGTCGGGCAAGGCATTCGCGGCCAGCCAATGGGAGGCCAGCGCCAAACGTCGTTGCGGATGATTGGCTGGCCGGAGACCGTTAAACCGCCACGCGGCGCGCGGCAAAATCATTTCGGCAAAGCGGGCTTGTTCACGCCACCAGATATCCCAGATGCGGCGCAAGTATTCATCGGTCACCGCGCGTTGCCGGGTCAAATCCGGCGGCAACAAACCGCTGAGACCAAATAACCGCGCTTGTGTGACCAGCACGGATGCCGGGTCGTGGGCCGGTGGCAGCCAATCCGCTTTCAATTCTGCCAGCCGTTGCATTGGCCAGACGTTTTGTTTGTAGCCAAGCGCGCGAAAAAGCCCTTCCCAGAGCGCCTGCTCCCAACCGGCCTGACGGGCACGGGCCTGCAATTGAGCCGCCTTGGTTTGCAACCGGATTTGCGCGGCCTGACGCAATAATTCCTCACGCATTTCCGGGCTTAGTTCGCGCAAGGGTCCACTGCACTGGCCCGCCAAAGCCGGGAGCAGCGCAATCTGTCCGGCAGCGCCCAACCAGGATTGCAGTTCTTCCAGCGGCGCATCCAGCGTGGCTTGCAAGGCGAGGGTAGGCAAATCCGTGCTGCCAGTTCCCTGCCACACGACGTGCAAGACGACCTTGCGATAATGGTCTGGCGCTCGGGAATGATCGCCTTCGAGGGGATGACTCTCGCGCAAGCAGCGGCACAATTCGCCCGCTATAGCGAAACGAGAATCATTATCGACGACCCGGA
>JBEHZA010000592.1:0-2659 GCA_048497895.1 Verrucomicrobiota bacterium | reverse complement strand
TGCGTGGCACCGGTGGCGGGTTTGCGACCAACGTGGGTGGCCGTATGATCGGCACGTCCGCGGCTTTTCTGACCACCAATATCCTCGCGCCGCATCTACCGGGCAATACGTTTGAACAGGTTGCCATGGGCGCGGCCATTGTGGGAACAGGCGTTTTCGTGATCGGCCTGGCCCTCAGTTGTTTCCTGCCGGAACCGGCCAACGAAAACGCGGCTTAAGCGGCAAAGCCAGAATGATTCACAGTTGAATTTTGTCGCGCAGGCCATAACTCTTGCTTCATGATTATTGCGAGAGCCTCGGTGCTGGAACGGTATAAAACCCCGCTGCAACTGCGCGAGTATCCTTTACCCGCCCAACCGGAGCCCGGCGCGGCTCTGGTGCGCACGGAAATGGCCGGGATTTGCGGCACGGATGTACATCTGTGGAAGGGGGAGTTGCCGATCAACCTGCCGATTATTCTCGGCCACGAAACCGTGGGTAGAATCGAACAGCTTGGTGCGGGCCTGGAAACCGATTGGACCGGCCAACCCCTGAAAGTCGGTGACCGCGTTACCTGGAACTCCACGACCTCCTGCGGCAAATGCTATTATTGCGCAGAAAAGAAACAACCGACACGTTGCCCGCAACGACGCGCCTACGGCATTGGTTATCGTTCCGATCAAGCGCCGCATTTTTTAGGCGGTTATGCGGAATTTCACTATCTGCTGCCGCGCGCGAATATTTTCAAACTCGCAGATGATCTGCCGACGGAAGCGGTGATTGGCGCGGGTTGCGCTTTGATTACCGCGATTCATGGTGTCGAACGCACTGGCATAGGGTGGCGGGACAATGTTGTGGTGCAAGGCGCGGGGCCGGTGGGCATTTCGGCTTTGGCAGTGGCCAAAAGTGCGGGAGCAGGGCAAGTGATCGTGATTGGCGGGCCGAAACATCGGCTCGAAATGGCCAAACGCTTTGGCGCCGATCATGTGATTGATCTGGAGGAAGTGAAGGAACCGCAGGCGCGCGTTGAATTGGTTCGTAAACTGACCGGCGGTTACGGAGCGGATGCCGTGCTGGAATGTGTAGGCCATCCTTCAGCCATCACCGAAGGCATGGAGATGTGCCGGGACGGCGGCAAATACCTGGTGCTGGGGCATTATTGTAATGCGGGCGAGTTTTCCTTCAACCCGCACATCATCACCCGCAAACAATTGCAGGTCTTCGGTTCCTGGTCCAGTGAACCGCGCCACTTGAAAGCGGCGTTGGAATTTCTTCGCACGACTCAAAGTCAGTTTCCATTTGCCTCCATGGTGACGCATCGCTTTTCACTGGAGCAGGCGAACGAAGCGTTGGAGACAACGGCGAAATGGCAATCCGCCAAGAGCGTGATTGTCCCGTGATGTTTTTTAATGCGCTTGAGCCCGGAACCGGCCGGGTGTGACGCCGACCTTGTTCTTAAAGGCGACGTTAAAATATTCCGGGTGTGTGAAACCGGTCTTTTCCGCGATCACTGCTAGTGGTAGGTCGGTTTCCGCCAGCAATTGTTTCGCGCGTTGTATCTGCACGCGCAGAATTTCCGTTTTCGGAGAATGCCCCAGCAACAGGTTGAAGCGCCGTTCCAGCACGCTGCGTGAAAGGGGAGCGACGGCCAGCAGATCGGTTACCGTAATGCCCCGGCACGCGTTCTCACGAATAAAGCGCACGGCTGCGGCAATGTGCCGGTCTTCCATGGCCAACACTTCGGTCGATTGCCGGGTCGCAATGCCGGACGGTTCGATGTAGATCGTTTTTGACGGCGCCGGTTGACCGGCCATCATCCGTTCCAGCAGGGCCGCCGCTTCGTAGCCGATTCTCTCCGTGTTGGGAATGACACTGGTAAGTGGCGGGTCGGATAAATCGCACAACACCTCATCATTATCCACGCCGATCACCGCCACCTCATCCGGCACATGCACCCCAATCTGGCGACACGCATTGAGCACTTGCTGGCCACGCACATCGTTGCAGGCCATGACGCCGACTGGCCTGGGCAGTTGGCGCAGCCAATCAGCAACATCCGCCTCATAGACGAGCCCGTGTTGCTCAAATTGAAACGTATCACCCTGGCGTAATTTTTCCGGCGGCGAATAAGTCTGGGCTGAAAAACCGTGTTCATCCAGCAGCCGCGTGAATAATTGCGAGCGTTTGTCCGAGTAATTTGCTCCCACGAAACCACAAAAAGCGAAATGTCGGAACCCGCGTTCCCGCAAATGTTCGATGGCGAGTTGTACCACGCGCTCTTCATTTGTTTCTATCAACGGCAGTTTCAGGTCGAGCAGCAATCCGCGCAAATCCACCGCCGGCAATCGTGTTCGGGCAATCGCTTCGGCCATCTCGCGATCTTCCACCCGGGCAATAATGCCGTCGCCCTTCCAGCCTTTGAGCCATGTGGGATAAGGGTCGCCTTGACGCCGTTCTTGAAAATAGACCGACCATTGCCCTTGTTCCCGGACGTAACGCGAAATGCCCTGCAACAAACCCCGCCCATAAGCCCGTGATGATTCGATCAGCAGGGCCACCTGTGGACGTTGTTCGGCCAGTGTGCGCTTCGTTGGTTTCATGGCTGGTTCGCGGAGATAAGGCTTAAGGGGTTACCGTCATGGCGGCCGATGCCTTGGCGCTGCTGACGGCGATCGGCATC
>JBEHZA010000591.1:0-2665 GCA_048497895.1 Verrucomicrobiota bacterium | reverse complement strand
GGCTTGATGATGACGGGAATTTTCAACGGAATGGCCGGCAGCCAGAGGGAATTCACGGCAGGAGAATTACTCGGCATAACCAAACCGAGTGCTTGCGTCGTCGGAAAATAACTGATGCGTGTGCCGAACTGCTCGCCATAACCGCGGTCAATGATGGACAGATCCAATCCGCGCGTGAGGCCATTCAAAATGGTCTTCATGTTGGTGAGCGCCTGGTTCACCTTGTGCATGTTCCGCTTCACCATTACATGCGGCAGCCCGCTTGTGAGGGACAACGTTTCCAGATATTGCTGCGCGGACTGCATGTGCCCCTTATCGCCCAGCGGCAGGGTGCCATTGAGAAATAATTCACCTGCCTTCGCACAAATATCGATCAACTGCGCGACGGTAAACTTCTTCAAAGCGGCGCGTGATTCCCCGATCCGTTGCAGGTCCTTGCGCACAATGCCTGCATTGACCGTGCTGACGGTGGCAATTGGCGCGCCATTGCGATGGTCCTTGATGTCGAGCTTATCCAGACTCTCGTAATTGCGACCGCGGCGGATGACCGGTATATGGGGAACAGTTGACATAACTAAATTTTAATCTCGCTCAATTTTTTAGGGCCATTACCCGTTTTTTTGCACAGCACGGTCTGCGATTACAGTGGACCGGAGCGCGGCCTTCAGGCCGCTTCAATATCCGGACGACAACTGACATTCGTTTGCCGATTCCCGTTTGGACGCTGAAGCGGCTTTCAGGCCGCGCTCCGGGAACATCAGTACACGCCTTCGACGATCGTCTTTTCCATGGCGCCGAACGGACGCACTTCGGCCACGCCGTCCCAGGAATAAGGAGCGCGCGGTTCACGGCGCAGGGCTTCATCCCGTTCAAGGAAACGTGGCATGAAAAACTCTTTCGTCAACGTGGTCAGTTCCACCCGGCCCCATTCGCCGTAGCCTTTGACTTGCGTCGTATTGTTCGGATCGACTACGCGCAACACGGCCCGCGGTTGTGGCGCATAATAGGTAATGGAAAAATTATCTTCCGGACGCAACGGCACGCTGGCTGCCAGACCCATCAAGGTATTGCCATAGGTGGGATAAAAACCAATGCGCCCTTCGAGTACTTCTTCCACAATAAACCGCACATATTGCGGTGCCATGGTGGTGCCGCCGCAGAACACGCCGCGAATGCCGGCATCCCACAGATTCACTTTCTCCGCGAGCGCTTCGAGCAGCTTTGGCGTCGTGAACAGCCCACTAACTTTGCGGTTCTTGAGAATGGTCACGGCCTGATCGACCACGTGATCCATGTACGCCTTGGCCTGATCATAATGCTTGTTCGTGATAACTTTCTTCACCCAGCGCGGGTCGAGATCGATGAAATAGCAGGAACTGCCGCGCACGTTCGCCAGATGTTCGATGGCCAGCCGCAGACGGCGCGGACCCGTGGGGCCCATCATCAACCAGTAGTGATTGCGCGGGAAATGTTCGTCAGCGATTTTTTCTGAAAATTCGCTGTAATCGACTTTGTAATCATTCCAGCCGATGCGTTGCTTGGGCATGCCCGTCGTGCCGCCGGTTTCAAAAATGCTGAACGGTTTACCTTTGAATTGCGCTGGCACCCAGACTTCCGGTTGCATATCCCGCAACCATTCGTCCTGGAAATGCGGGAACTTGTTCATATCCGCGAACGTATTGATTTCCTTGCGCGGATCCCAACCGGCTTTCTTCGCCCAATCCAGCCAGAAGGGGCAGCCGGTTTCTGGCGAGAAGTGCCAGTTGATAATTTCGCGCAGGTGCGCATCCAGTTGGGCTTGAGATTTGCTAATGGCGGCTTGGTCGATGGACATAGGTTCGATTGTAGGTTGAAATTTTTTCAGGGCGAGGGAATTTGCTTCCGGAGAAGCGGCGGGCAGGTGGGGTTAAAACACCTGCCCGCGCCACGAAGGCGTTATTTCACCCCGGCGGGCTGATCTTTGAGCGCGCCTTGCCGGGCAGTATCCTGCAGTGAATATAAATGGGTTTGGGTCGCGACGAATACGGAGCCGTTGGCGACGACCGGGGTGGAATAAATCGGCGAGCCAAAGTTCGTTTCGCTCAGAATCTTCTTTTCTTTGGTGGCCGCAAGCACGACGAGGTCGCCGTCTTCATCGCCGACGTAAACTTTGCCATCGGCTACCATCGTGGAACCCCACATATGCGCTTTCATATCGTGCGTCCAGTAGAGCTTGCCGGTATTCGCATCCAGGCAGTGCAGGAAGCCGGAGAAATCACCCACGAACAGCAGGTCCGTCGCCGGATCGATGGACACGGTGGAAATACTGCGGTGAATGCCTTTATAATCCCAGATCAGGCCGTCCTTGGTAATGTCGCCGGTTTTGGACGGATCAAGGCACACCAGATGGCCGATACCTTCGCCGTGTTCCGGGTCCTGGCCGCTGGCCACATAGATGCGGTTCTTGTAAAAGACCGGGGTCGCATTGACTTCGCTCGGACCTTCCGCGGCTGGATACTTAATCGGCTTGCCGTCTTTCACTTTGTAATCCGGCGGGTTCATGTCGTATTTCCACACCGTCTTGAGCAGACTGGTGTCACCCGCTTTCACCGGCTTGGCGTCAAAGGCGTAAGTAAATCCGTCACCACCACCGAAGAAAATGAGCGGCTTACCGTTGATGACCGCG
>JBEHZA010000590.1:0-2678 GCA_048497895.1 Verrucomicrobiota bacterium | reverse complement strand
CCAAAAAATACATCTTCCCAAGCTTGAATTGCGCCTCAATGTGACCCTGATTCGCCGCCAATGTGTACCATTTCAATGCCTCTGGGTAATCCTTCTTTTCGATTTCGCCCGTCAGATAAATGCTTCCCAGCCGAAATTGCGCATCCCAATCCCCCTGTTCTGCTGCTCTGCGATACCAACGAATGGCTTCCCCAAGATTGGCTACTACGCCCCTACCGTTTTCAAAGGATCGAGCGAGAGCATATTGTGCCGCACGATGGCCTTGATTCGCTGCCAGTTGACACCATTTGAATGCTTCGACGTAATTTTGTTCAACTCCATCTCCGTCGGAATACATACCGGCCAACATGAACTGAGCATTCTTATGCCCTTGATCCGCCGCTTTCCGAAACCATTTTGCTGCGTTTAAATAATTCCGCTCGACCCCTTGTCCAGACAAATAGCCAAATCCATATTTAAACTGCGCCGGAGCGTATCCTTGTTCAGCAGCCCTTCGATACCACACAATTGCTTTTTCCCAATCAGGAACTCCGGTTCGGCCCGATTCATACAGGGCACCCAACCGGTTCTGAGCAATGGGATCACCCTGTTCCGCAGTTTTTCGGGTTTGGTCAAAATCCAGATCATTGCCCGGTGGCTTCTCCGCCGCAGCCAAGTGGAGGTGAAACCATGCCAAAGCGAGGACGACACACATCCGCCAGCAGCACGCTTGAGTTATCAAGCGATTGATCCCGTTCACGGCCGGCTTGTGTGTTACCATATTCGATCGATTGGCCACCGGTCCGTGCCAAGTAAAGATTTCAACCGCTGGAGCACAGCTTCATTCTCTGCCGTCCACCCAGGCGGTGCGAAATAGATAAATTTTCCAAAGAGGGTCGGTTGTTGAAAGATGACTTTAAAGCACTTCATTCCCTTAAGCCTGTATTGTGGACTCACACTCGCGACGCTATTCAGCGGCACAGCAGTTTCGCGGGACCAGTCAGAGAGATAAAGATTCTCGTCGTCGAAAGATACCAGCAGGAATTTTTGATAAAACCGTTTCCATGACCATACTCCGAGCAGTGCGATAATTATAGCTACAAAAGCCTCCATTTGCCCCGCGAACAATCCTGCCAGCCCAAATCCGGCAAACCCAACGATGAAGATAAGTGGGTGAGATCTAATCCAGAATGTTTTCCCCGGCGAAGAAACTTCGTTAATCACTCCATTTTTCACTCCCCGGCATCATGACCTACGGCTGATGCAGGGTCAACACCGGGCAGGTGGCGTGGCGCACCACCCGCTCCGCGGTGCTGCCAAGCAGGACGTGTTTCAAGCCGGTGTAGCCATGCGTGGAAATAACGATGATATCCGCCCGCTCGGTTTTGGCTGCTTCGGTAATTTCAAAATACGGATTACCTACCCGGATGCACCGTTCCACGGCCAGACCATCTGCTGCCGCCTGTTCACACCAGTCTTTGAGCTTCGCCTGCGCGCTTTGATTCAAGGTTTTCTCCATGGCCTCAACCGCGCCACTGCCCAGATCGGCATCCGAGGGATAGACCAGTGGCTCCACCACGTGCAGCACGATCAGAACGGCCCCGTGCCGCCGGGCAAAATTCGCCGCATAGCGCAGCAATTCCCGGGAACGTTCCGAGAAATCCACCGGTGCCAGAATGCGTTTGAAATCAACGTTACTGGCGCTGACGGGCATGGTTTGGGTCAAGGTGACCGGTTCCGCGAGGGTTGAATTCGTATCTTTCATGGCTGACTCCGCTTACAAGTTCAAGTTCGTTGGTGTCTAAAGGAATATACACTCATCTCCGCACTTCTGCGGACATTTTTTGTCAAAGATGCACCTCGGACGCTCATCCCCACGGATTCCGGCAGTGACATTTCGGAGTTAAAATGCTAGTCTAAAACCGTGCCAGCAAATGCGTTGTGGCCAGTCAAACTCTGCCCGGAACAGGTTGCTGGCCCGGCCTGAGAGCCATGAAATCGGTTGAATCGAAGCAGCTTACAATGAAGGGACTACAACAGGCCGCACCCATCGGCATTATGACCGCAACCCCAGCCAGTTTACGGAGTTAATTCCCTTCAGACATTTATATGATCAGTGTGCCACCATGGTTCCGCCGGAGCGTCCTGGTGATGTCCATGGTCGGATTCGGTTTGCTCTCCGCAGTGCCCTTGCAGTCCGCTCAGGAAAAACAGTTGCGCGGTCACTTGCCTTCGGCGGCCGCTCAATTGACTCCGGTGAATCACTTGGCCGAAACCAATGTGCTGCGGCTGGCGATCGGCCTGCCATTGCGCCATCGCACAGAACTCACCAACCTCTTGCAGGAGCTTTATGATCCGGCCAGCCCGAAGTACCACCAGTTCCTGACCCCGGCTGAGTTCACGGAACGGTTTGGTCCCACGGAAGCGGATTACCAGGCCATCATAGCTTTTGCCCAAACGAATGGATTCACCATTCGCGGGCAGCACCCGAACCGCATGTTGTTGGACGTCGAAGCTCCCACCGCTAAAATCGAACAGGCCCTGCATTTGAAACTCCAGGTGTACGATCATCCCAAAGAAGATCGTCACTTCTACGCGCCCGATAGCGAACCTTCTGTCGATGCGGCATTGCCGATTACGGACATTCGCGGGTTGAATAACTTTAGCCGCCCCCGTCCGAAAAGTGTAAAACGCCCCGC
>JBEHZA010000589.1:0-2686 GCA_048497895.1 Verrucomicrobiota bacterium | reverse complement strand
CTTTTGGCTTCGTTAAACGAAATCTGGTCGTGTTTGGAAACGACTTTGTCCGAGACGATCAATTTTGCAAAAGCCTGGATATCACCGGACTTGGGATTGATGGCGCAACGGAGTTCGCGCGCCGGGCCGACGGCTTTCTTGGCAGCCGAGAGCAGAGCTTCCTCAACAGCGGCGACCAAGACATCTTTGCTGATGCCTTTTTCGCGCTCCCAAAATTCCAAACTGGCTAAAAATTCGGCGTTCATATGCGCTTGACTGCCGGGCCATGCGGAGAACAAAAAAGTCGGCAGAACTCAATCTCCGACTTTATCAACCGCTGGTGTTCCAGCAAAATCGTTTTGCTTTAGCTAACCTAAAGATGGGGGGAGGTATCGTCAAGACTCAATTCCGGCTGAATCCTTTCCCATGGTTTAATTTGGCCATAAATCAGCCTGATCGTGTTTCCCCGGATTTTTCAAAGTATCGCGCGTTTCGCAACGGAAACTTTTTGCATTTTCAGTCGCTCTATTTCAAGCTGCGGTGCATGACGCAACCGCTTGCTCTGGTCTTGTACGAGAAACTGCTGCCCGGCAGCCAATTGGCTAACCGGCTGGTGGATCTCGGATACCGGGTGCAAACGGTAACCGACGCCAGCTTGCTGGCGATGCAAGCGGAGGCGGAAAAGCCTCTGGTCGCAGTAATCGATTTATATTCGACCAAATCTGATATCTGCGAGTGCATCCGTCAACTGCGTCAGAACGAGTCCACTCAGCATATTCCCGTGCTGGCCTTTACCGAGAAAAATGACAAGAAGGTGGTAGGGCAGGCAAATGCCGCCGGAGCGACTTTGGTGGCGATTGACGCGGCTATTTTATCGCAACTGCCCCGCCTGCTGGAACAAGTGTTGGAAGTGGAATGAATTTTATGAGTCTGCCTGTTGTAAAACTTACCCAGGGCATCCATGTGATGCACTTATTCTATAATCTGGACCGCGTTCGCTGGGCGCAATTGCCTCCCAATGAATCGGCCCGGACTTTGGCCCGGCTGGAAGCGCTCTGCGCGGCGAATGCGGCGGCCTCTCATCCCCGGGTGGTGACGTTTGCCGGCGTGGGGGGGAAGGCGGATTTGGCTTTCATGCTGTATGCGGCTGAGTTGGGGCAGGTCGGGCAACTGCATCGTGATCTGGAAGCCTGTTTCCCGGCGGGAACACTGTTGCGGGTTTACAGTTACGTCAGCATTACGGAACTTTCCGAATACGGTTCTACGGAAGAGGATTACAAGCAGATGGTAATCCGTCAGGATAAACTGGAGCCGGGCACTGAAGCTTTTGAAAAACGGTTGGCGGAACTGCTGGCCAAAAAAGGGGAGTATGACCACTACCGACTTTATCCTGAGTTGCCGGATTGGCCGGTGATGGGTTTTTATCCGATGAGCAAACGCCGTTCGGGCAATGACAACTGGTACACGCTTAGTTTTGAAGACCGGAAGAAGCTCATGGGCGGTCATGCCCGGGTGGGGCGCAAGTATGGCGGCCGGATTTCACAGTTGATTACGGCTTCTACGGGGATCGACGATTGGGAGTGGGGAGTGACGTTAATGGCGCAACAAGTCGATGCCTTGCGGGACATTGTGTATGAAATGCGCTTCGATGAAGTGAGTTCCCGATTTGGTGAATTTGGACCGTTTTATGTGAGCCTTCGTTTAGCTCCGGCCGACCTTTGGTCACATTTGCATATCTGATGTAAGTGGTTGTTCCTGTTTAGCCTTTTTAATCTTAAAAAGCCCCTGATTCGTTTGGATTGGTCAAAACGGCCCCTTTTCGCGGGTTTTCGTGAACTTAATCTTGACGAATACTTACCGAATTCTTAGAGTCACTAATACTCTTAAGGCGTCGTATGGGTCTCTGGAAAACGATTTTAAGCACGAACTGAAGTCAATTCAGCTCGTGCTTTTTGTTTTTCAGACATGCGGTTCCGGAGTACCAGGAGATCCATTATGGCCAGTGGAAAAGTAAAGTGGTTCGACAATAAGAAAGGTTACGGTTTCATTGCTCAGGATGCAGGTCAGGACGTATTCGTCCATCACACCTCGATTCTCGGCCAAGGTTACAAAACCTTGAACGAAGGTGAAGTCGTAAGCTTCGAAATTGTTGAAAGCGGCAAAGGGTTGAAAGCCCAAAACGTCGAGCGCACTACTTAGTCGCCCGGACGTTAGCAGCAGAGGGTGTCGTGGTTCTCGAGCTTGTCGGGTGGGGAATTTTCCTTCGCTTCAGGCAGAGAAGAGGATAGCCTTTTCTCATGTTGAGCCATGGGTTGACGCCGGTCAGCAGTCTTTACGTGCATGTGCCGTTCTGCGCGCACAAGTGCGAGTATTGCGCTTTTTTCTCGGAAGCTGCCAATGGCGAAATCATCAATCGCTATGTCGGGGCGCTGATTCGCGAATTGGAATCGGTAGCGGCAGACCTCAAGCCTCAAACCGTTTTCTTTGGCGGTGGCACTCCGTCGCTGCTCAATCTGCGTCAGTGGGAGCAAATCCTTCAAGCCATGGAGCGCCTGCATCTGCTCGGCGCGGAAGAATGGACGGTAGAATGCAATCCCGCCACGGTTTCGCTCGATAAAGCCAAATTGCTGCGCAGCTACGGGGTCAACCGCGTCTCCATGGGCGTCCAATCGCTCGATGAAACGCTGCTGGATCGTTTGGGCCGGGT
>JBEHZA010000588.1:0-2748 GCA_048497895.1 Verrucomicrobiota bacterium | reverse complement strand
TCTCTCGGCCGCCTCGCCGAGTCGGCGGCACCAAGGTCGGCGATCTCTTCGAGATGCGGCTTCAGATCGGCAAAGGAATAATATTCCAGGCCATTCCCCCGTTCCCCGAGCAGGCTTTGCAAATCTGGATGTTGAATGCGGAAGACTTTATAATTGCTCGCGTCTTCCGGCTTCATCAGGACATCCGCCAGCCATTCAACTGGCGTGAGCGTCTTACCACCTTCCAAACGAACCGTTTGGCGGCCTTGCATATTCAACAAGGAATTGCGCGCCACCGAATCCAGCGGCTGCACCCGGCCATCCAACAGCACCGGCAGACGGCCAAAGGCCGCCAAATCAAAACCGTTCCGCGGTTTGGGGGGAAGCAGCGGGAATAATACGACCGCAGCGAATATACTCAGTAAAATCCGTGGCCACCATTTATTCATGCGTTCCTCCGCTGTCCGAGCGTCGATTGAGCGGCGGTTACGGCCGCAATCGCCGGTTCGGTTTTATCCTTTTTGGCGGACTGAGACTGGGCTTGCGCACTGCCACCTGAGGATTTGCCGCCGCGCCGTTTGGCAAAACCGACCAGATGCGAGAGAAATTGAACGAGCAGCCCAGCGCCCACCAGCGTGCAGGAAACATACGGCGTCAGCCAGGCCGGATTCTGCACCACTTGAAAAATGCTCACGTGCGCATCCCGCGGATCAAAGCTGCCCTGAAAGAAGGTCTTGCCCTGATAACGCAACGGATTGTTCATGTAGATCAGCACGTCACGGCTTTCCTTGGTTTGCGGGTTCAGCAAATGAATGCGGCTCGCAAAATTCTTCGGCACATCCGTCCCCTTATAACGCTCGTGCGTGAACTTCAGCAGTTGCACATAGTACGGATTGTAATAGCGCTTGAAGCGCAGGGAAATTTCGTACGGCTTATTATCCGCCATGACCGTTTGCATGGATTTGGAATGGCTGGAAACCAGCAGGGTCGCCAGTGAACCTTTGGCCGTGGTGACTTCCACTACTGCGCTCGGAACATTCACTTCATCCATCTTACTGGTCGGCGGCAGCGGTACCGGACGAAAGAATTTACCCAATCCATCCGTTGCTTTAACATCCACAGAACCAGTTTCGGTCAGATTGGTGGTCAGGTCGGAATTGACCCAATAATCTTTGACGTGCAGCGTGAAAGGCAACTGCGGCACGTTGATGTCCCCTTTGTGATGCAGGAGGGATTGCGGGATAGAAACCACCTGATCCTCTTTCGGATTGGAACTATCGATAACCACCAGTTCACTTTCCTGAAAGGTTTCCGAATAATTTTTCGCCTCCCCTTCGCTCAACCGCATGGAACTCTCCCGCTGCATGACCTCGGTGAGATATTGCCCCAGCAGGAGCAGGATCAAGCCACCGTGAATCATCACAATGCCAATCTTCTTCCGGCTGATCGTGAATCGCTTGAGATGGGCGCAAATCAGGTTAATCAACAGAACCGTTCCCAATAGCCAACCGCCCGGCAAAACCGGCAATTTCCACGAAGCCCCGGCAGGTTGCCAATATACGAAGAAACTGCGGAAATACTCCTGCTGCGCCACGTAGAGTCCCAGCTTCACCTGCGCCAGCGTCCCCACCACCACCAGCACCATGGCCAGCGCGAGACACACCAGGGTGAGTTTCAGCGAACTTAAAAAATCTAAAAACCGGTGTATCATGCTAGTAACGGGCGCTTTTCACGAACTCGGTAAAAGCGTCCTTTTGCTGTCCCACGAGCGCCGGATGGCCCGTCATTTTGTAAAACCACGAACTGCCGTCATGCGGCACAATGAGCGCAATCATCCGCGCATCCACACCGCCACGCCGGGTATCTTTTCCGGTGATATCCGTCAATATCGCCTTGGCTCCGTTCAGGTCAAGTGTCGCCGTTTGCGTCGCCAACTGCGAATCATCCACCGGCGGCAAACCCAGCTGCCCGCGCCAGCGGTTGATATTCATCAGCAAGCCGCCGCCATCGCCGGATAATCGACTCACGGTCACGGTCGCAGTTGCCCCGCCCTCACCCGTTACTCCAAAGCTGGCTAACACCATGGGAGCCGGACCACGTGCCTGCCAACCCGCTGGAAGCGACCATTTCGGCAAATCCGGGTCACTGGAATTATCCGGTGCGGCTGCTGGCGCTACTGGAGCGCTCGTCACTGCTGGCGCAGCGTCATTAAAAGTAATCGATTTCAGGAACTCCGCGAAGGCCGCTTTTTGTTCAGTCACCGCCGCATCTTCCCCCATCATTTTGAAGTACCAATGCTTCGTCGCGGTCGGTAGAATGGCCGCCACGATGCGAGTGGGTATTTTTTCCTGCTTCTCGTCCTTACTCGCAAGCAAGCCCGCCATTTCAAAAAGACGCCCCTTCTGTCCGCCGATGTCCACGACCTGCGCCTGAGCATTCACTTCGGCACCGCTGATGGTCGGGAGGCCAACTTGCCCGCGCCAACGGTTCACATTGTCCAATTCACCGGCCATCATGGCATCGAGGGGAATGATGGAAATATCCACCTTTTGACCGTTTTTTCCCACGGCGGAGAAACTACCTATCCGCATGCCTTCTGCGGGCAACGTTTTCCAACTCGTCGGCGCGGTCCATTGCAAGGCCGAATCACTTGGCGCCTGACTGGCGGCCGCACTCAATTCCGGCGGCACTTCTTTCGAGACGGTGTAAACCTCAATCTTGCCCTGGTCACAACCTGCCAGGAGCACACTGACGCTTAGGCAGAACCAG
>JBEHZA010000587.1:0-2773 GCA_048497895.1 Verrucomicrobiota bacterium | reverse complement strand
TGGCAAATGAAGCGGCTGTGGTAACGGCCAATTCTGAGCAGTAAGCGCCGGTTTCACCCCGGTAACTATTCTGATGAAAATCCATGAGAATAGTCGCTCCTGCGACGCACGAAGGTTCAAAGGTTTTGCAGTGAAATTTGCCCGTGCGCGCCGTAGCCCGCCAATGAATCCGGTTCAACGGATCGCCGACCTGATACAAGCGTACGCCGGAAATTCGCGTTGGGTCTTCAAATAAACGATGGGTCATCCGGACTTCGCCGAGTGGCCGTCGCGAAGCCAGATCGTAGCCTTCCACGGGAATCACTTTCGGATACACGGTCACGAATTGCGGCACGGCCAATACGCGGTAACGTCGGTGCAAGCCAAACAAATCGCCGCTTTCCACCAGCAAAGGACCGATTTGATAATAGCCGCGCACTTGAAATTCAATTTCATACTCCAGTTCCTTTTCACCTTTAGCCGCGATGCGTGCGACTTCCATGCGCTCCCCTTCGATCATCAATTTAGGAGGACGTTGCGCGAAGGCATCTTTGGGCAGCGCATCTTCCAGCAGCACCCAGGGAATTGGCAGAAAGCCCTGATTAGTGAGGTGAACGACTACTTTGGCGCGATCGCCGATTTGCGCCTGTTTGCGATCACAGGCTCGTTCGGCGATTAGATTCTCAATCCATTGACGGGTTAAATAGCGGCTCACCAGCAACACCGCCAACAGTACATACATGGCGTAAACCAACAGGCCCAATCGAAACATCAGACCTGTGATCAGTAGAATGACAGCGGCTAAGAGCCACTTCATCGGCTCGTTCCTCCCGCGTTCAAGGTGGGAACTTCGGTCTTTCGCAAAATCTCTGTCACTACTCCGGCGGCATTGACTTTCCGCAAGCGGCTTTCCGGCTTCAAAATCAAACGGTGCGCCAGCACCGCTGAAGCCACGTGCTTAACATAATCCGGTAGCACATAGTCATCGCCTTGCATGGCGGCCAATGCCTGGCTGGCCCGCATCAATGCCATGGAAGCACGTGGGCTGCCACCGAGGCGGACGGCATCGTGCTCACGGGTGGCATGCACCAGCCGTAAAATATAGTCACGCACTTTTGGCTCTACGTTTACTTCCTGGATGGCTTGCTGGCACGCAACTATTTCTTCCGGGCTCACTACTGGCTTCAAATCATCAATCGGATGTCCCCGTTGCAGACGCTCCATCATCCGGCCTTCTTCTTCAAAGCTCGGATAACCAAGACTCAGGCGAACGAGAAAACGGTCGAGTTGCGCCTCGGGCAACGGAAACGTGCCCTCGTGATCGACCGGATTTTGCGTGGCGATAATGAGGAAGGGCCGCTTCAATTCGTAATTTACGCCATCAACCGTAATCTTCCGTTCGGCCATCGCTTCCAACAAAGCCGCTTGAGAACGGGGCGTGGTGCGGTTAATTTCATCCGCCAGCACGATTTGCGCGAACAATGGGCCGGGCCGGAATTCAAACTCAGTCGTTTTAGGATTGAAGATGGACGCGCCGGTAATGTCATTCGGCAGTAAATCTGGCGTGCACTGCAATCGCTTGAATTGACCGCCAACACTGTTTGCAATGGAACGGGCGAGCATCGTCTTGGCCACTCCCGGCACATCTTCGAGGAGAATGTGACCCTCAGCGAAATAAGCGACCATCGCCATGAGAATCTCCTGGCTTTTGCCCACGACTACTTTCTCCACATTATCAATGACCTTACGAGCCGTCGTGGCGACATTGGCCAGCGCAGGGTTTAAGGGAGCTGGCTTAACCAACTGCGAGACAGGTATCCGGATTTCTCCGGGTGTCGGAATATAGAGCGTGGTTGATCGTCCGCAGATTGGGCACTGCACGGCATGACCGGTTAATTCAGCGGGGAACTCGATGGATTGAGCGCACTGCGTGCAGGGGCATTTGGGCATAGGCTGTTTTGTTCGGGCATTTTTACCAGTGGCATTCGTCAAATCCCAGCATGGAATGAAAAATCCTGTAACCGCCAAAGAATCAGCCGGAGCGTCAGGACTGACTCATAGTGACCAACAGTTTGACCGGACCGCACTTAATCGCTCACACGTTATTTCAGGCTTAATCCATCATCTTGCGAAGATGTTCCGGGATTCATCCTTGAGAGGATTAAGCAAGGCGATTAAAGTCCGTTCCATATTTGAAAACGTTTCCAACTCCGTTGCAGCAGACTGACCGGACCTTTGTTTATCAGGGCAAACGGAAGCTTGTCTATTTTGCGGGGTGCGATTACTACCGGCTCGCCAGTCATCCACAAGTCCTCGCCGCCGCGGCCAGTACCTTGCGTCGCTATGGACTAAACGTCGCTGCCTCCCGCAAGACGACTGGCAATCACGCGCTTTACTCGCAATTAGAAAAGCAACTGGCCGGATTCTTTGGGGCGCCTGCCGCATTGCTGGTTTCCAATGGCTACCTGACCAATATCATCGCGGCCCAAGCGCTGGCCGGTGAATTCTCCCACGTCTTGCTGGATGAGAAAGCGCACGCCAGTCTGATTGATGCGGCCAGCTTTCTCGGATGTCCCATCATTCGGTTTAAGCATCGGGATGTTGAAAATCTTCGCCAGACAGTGAAACGGATGGGAACTGGCATTCACCCGATTTTATTAACGGACGGCATGTTCTCACATGATGGTTCCGTTGCGCCGCTTGCCGGGTATTTGCGGATTTTGCCGAAAGATTCTGTGGTTCTGTTGGATGATGCCCATGGGGCTGGTGTCATTGGTGAAAACGGGCAGGGGAG
>JBEHZA010000586.1:0-2778 GCA_048497895.1 Verrucomicrobiota bacterium | reverse complement strand
AAACTCTGTTCTCTTCGTTGCCTCCTGTTCATTGCCCGCCGAGGTGTCCGGCTTATTCCGGGGTATTCCGGGCTATTTAAGTGCGGAAGGGGTCGTCAGAGGGAGATTTCAGGGGTTAGTGTATGGAGGATATTGGAAAATCCGTTTCCGGATGGGCGTCAGGGGGATTGCATCTGGCGCGGGAAACTGGAATGCTGGGGAAAAGTTCGCTGCCAAAGGCAACGGACGGGTATTAACTTTTGCCAATAACCAAACGGTGAACGATCAAGAACGCCTCAAGGCCCTCAGAAAAAGCCTCATTCAGGCCGCCGCGTCCGCCCGGGAAGGGCACATTGCGAGCGCTTTCTCCATTTTGGATATTCTGTGGGTGTTGTATGACCGGGTGCTGCGGTATGACGCGGCCAATCCACGTTCGGAGACACGCGACCGGTTTGTGCTGAGCAAAGGGCATGCGAGTCTCGGTCTTTATGGTGTTCTGGCGACGAAAGGGTTCTTTCCGCTGGCGGATTTGAAAACGTTTGCGTCGTATCAGGCGTATCTGGGCGGGCATCCGGATAGCACGAAAGTCCCTGGTGTGGAAGCCTCTACGGGATCACTTGGGCATGGCATGCCGATGGCGGCGGGGATGGCTTATGGGTTGAAGGTGAAGAAATCGGATCGCCGCGTGTTTTGCATTATCGGCGACGGGGAAGCGAATGAAGGCTCCATCTGGGAATCGGCTTTGCTGGCGGCGCATCATAAGCTGGATAATTTCTGCTGCATTCTGGATTTCAATCATTCCACGGACCGCGCGCTTCAAGTCGGCGATCTGGTAGCCAAATTCACCGCCTTCGGCTGGGCGGCGGAGGCGATTGACGGGCATAACCACGAGGAGATTTTCCGGGCTTTGACGAATAATACTCCCGGCAAGCCACATATCATTGTGGCGACGACGATCAAGGGCCGCGGTTGCCCGCCGATGGAAGGCAATCCCGCGTGGCATCACAAAGCGCCCAGCCCGGAAGAACTCGACAGCATTCTCGCGCAATTGACATGAACATCCGCCAGCAATTTGTCGCCACCATTGAGTCGTTGTTGCCGCAGGACGAACGCCTGACCTTGCTGCTGGGTGATATCGGGGTCTTTGGCTTTCGCAATTCCTTCGCCAAATATCCGGAGCGGGTGGTCAATATCGGCATTCTGGAACAAGCCACGGTGAGTTTCGCCGCCGGTCTTGCTCGCGAAGGATTGGTGCCCATTTTTCACAGCATTGCGCCGTTCGTAGTCGAGCGCGCGTATGAACAGTTAAAAACGGATTTTTGTTATCAGCAGCTCGGGGGCAATTTCGTGAGTGTCGGCGCTTCGTTTGATTATGCGTCACTCGGTTGCACGCATCATTGTCCTGGTGACGTCGGCATTTTGAAAAATCTGCCGAACATGCAGGTGGTGACGCCGGGAAATTCCGCGGAGTTCGACACGCTGTTCCGGAGCAGTTATGCGAATGGCAGTCCGACCTATTTCCGTTTGTCAGAAAAAGCCCATAAGCAGGACGTGCCGGTGCATTTTGGCCGGGCCGCAGTCTTGCGGCAGGGCCGCGCGGCCACCGTCGTAGTAGTGGGGCAATTGCTCGAGGCGGTTTTAGAAGCGGTGGAGGGATTGGATGTTTCCGTGGTGTATTATTCCACAGTGGCACCATTTGACCGCGAAACGCTGGCGCATCACGCCACGCCGAAGGTGATTTGCGTGGAGCCATTCTATGAAGGAACGCTGGCGCATGAGATTACCGCGGCGCTGTATCCGCGGGCATTCAGTCTGACCAGCATTGGCGTGCCGCACCGGTTTCTCACGAATTACGGCAAACTGGCGGAACACGAAGCGGCTTGCGGTCTCGATGCGGCCAGCTTGCGCCAAAGAATTTCGCACGTCATCCATGACTGATCCCGACATCATTCAACAGGACGCCAAAGCCATTTGCGCGAGCATTCCGGTGGAGAAAATCGCCGGGCAAACGGTGTTGCTCACTGGCGCGTCCGGCATTGTGGGGACTTACTTTCTGGCGACGTTGCGCGAGCTGGCCAAGGGCCCGCAGAGTCCGGCCAAAGTATATGCGCTCATGCGGCGCGAGCCTCCGGCACATTTGCAATGGATGCTCAACCATCCGCGCTTTGAAATTATTCGCGGCGATTTGCAGGACATGGCGTTTTGTCACGCGCTGCCGATGGCCTCGCTGATTATTCATGCGGGCGGTTACGGGCAACCGGGCAAGTTCATGGAAAATCCGCTGGCGACGATCAAGCTGAATACCGGCGCCACGATTGAACTGCTCGGCCGTTTGCAACCGGGTGGACGTTTTCTCTTTGTCAGCACGAGCGAGGTTTACAGCGGCTTGCCGAATCCGCCGTATGCGGAAACGCAGATTGGCACAACGAACACGGATCATTTCCGCTCCTGTTATATTGAGGCCAAGCGTTGTGGCGAAGCGATCTGCCACGCGGCGCGCAAGCAGGGCATTCCCGCCACCGCCGCGCGGCTGGCACTGGCGTATGGGCCGGGAACACTCACGGATGATCAACGGGTGATCAACACCTGCATTCGCCGGGCATTGACGGAGAAATCAATTCGCCTGATGGACCGCGGCGAAGCAAAGCGGACTTATTGTTACGTGGCCGATGCGGTGCGGATTTTGTGGCAGATTTTATTGGCGGGCAAAGAAGTGGTATACAATGTCGGCGGCAATTCGACGACGACGATTCATGGTCTCGCGGAATTAATTGGCCAGATCACCGGAGTATCCGTGCT
>JBEHZA010000585.1:0-2807 GCA_048497895.1 Verrucomicrobiota bacterium | reverse complement strand
TTTATGATTTCAGCCCGGTAAGCGGCTCAATCCACTCGCTGTGATTTGTTACGACAGCGCCAACGCGGAGAACGGGATCGCCTTAATCAACGGCGAACGGGCCGCGGTTTTCTTGGCGCTCGGAATGAAAAATAACAGATCGGAATTCTCCCACGCCCGCACCTGATAAATCGCATTCGGTTCCAGGGTGAAACTTTCCCCTTCCACTAATTGCGTCATGGAATGTTCCGTTCTCACCCAGACATTGCCGAACGTTACCGTCATGAGCAACGGCGCCGGTGGTTGAAAGTTTTTCAGTTCCTGCCCCGGCTTGAGTCCGGCGAGGACCAGTTGAATGCAGGAATTTTGAAACAGCAGCCGGTTCGGCAGTTCGCCTAACGCGGTGACAATCGATTGTGGCAGGGTTTCCGCGAGCAACAGTGAGTTAGTGGACATAAGCGTGCAAGTGAGTGGTGAGTGCGTTGGTGATCATCGCGAGACTGCACGGACGGCCCGTATTGCTTCTCAGCCGCCCTTCGTCGTGGTCCCAATCCATGTGGCCATCCACTTCAAAGCTGTAAAAGATCCAGCCGGACGGCAGTGCGGTTTTGACCTCCCATTGGCCTCCCTGCAATTGCATGGGCAGGCGCAACGGAGTTTGATTTTCCGCCTGCGCGATGACGGCGACGGAACGGGCTTGCGGGCGGAGTGTGCGGAAGGTGGTTTCCCCGGTGACAAAATTAATCGAATACATGCTCCCACTGAACACGAAATCGCTTGAACGCGCTTCCGGGTGGTTGCCAAAACTCGTCGGCTACTTGCCCTGGTTGGCTGGCTCGCTGTGTGTCTTCACCAGCCCACGTTGCGTCGGTGTGGCCAGCGGATAAAGTCCGGGACAGCAGCCAAAAGCCTCGTGGAATGCCTGGCTGAAATGGCTGGGACTGGAGTAACCCACTTCCATCGCTACTTCCGTGACGTTGTATTCCCCCGCGCGCAATAACTCAGCCGCTTTTTCCATGCGCAATTCCCGCAGGCATTGCGTGATCGTCTGCCGCGTGCAATTGGAAAAAGTGCGGCTCAAATAAAATGGACTGCACCCGATCTTCTTGCCGAGTTCCTCCAGCGTCGGCGGTTCCGCGAGATTTTGTTTGAGCAGGAAAATGACTTGCTCCACCCGTTCCTGTGCGAGCCGTTGCTGGCGTGTGCAAAACATCTCCTCTTCACTCGCGGGCTGAAAGAAAAACGCCACGGCCAATTCCAGCGCCTTGCATTCGTACCAGATCGGATGCGCCGCCGCATACACCGGCGGTTCGCGCAAAGTGGATACGATCATTTTGTGATCCGCGCTCAATCGAATGGGAGCAATCGGCCCGGTCACACTGCTGCGGCCTTCCACTGCGGCCCGCAGAATGGGATGCAGTTTCGCTTCTGTGCCCGCAAAATGTTTTGCCAGAAACGGCCCGGAATATTCGATCGTGAGAAACCGATGCCGTGGTCCGGGTTCGCGGATCGCCTTGAGTGGTTCCGTTTCGCGCCGATAAAATCCCACCGTGCCCTCCGTGAAATCCGCGCGTTTGCCCGCTGCCTCCACGTACGCATTGCCGCTCAGGTTTAAACACAGTTCTACGCAACCCGGATGAAAACTCGCGCCCCAATCCAGCGGTTTGGTGCAGGTAAAGTCATGCCACTCAATGCTGTAACCCACTCCTTTAAAACTGCCGAACAACGGCTGCCAGCCGGAACCCACCGACCGCCACGCCGGCGCTTCACCTGTGAACGCAGCTTCAGCGCCTGCCGGAGAAGGAGGAACGGCCTGATTTTTTTTGGGTTTCGCGTCACTCATCAGTTTATGCCACTGATCATCTAATGATAATGAGTCTCAATATCTAACCTGTCAACTTTTAGGTTTCTGCGGACAAGCCTGCTCACGCTTCCACTCCCCTGGAGCGCGGACAGCCTTGTCCGCGTTTCTCTGCGTGTCGATGATTCGTTCGCTCCCGCGTTGTTGCGACTTGCCTTTCTTCACCCGCAGCCTGATAATTCCAACCAAGGAAAGCTCCAAAGACAACTCGTTTAAATCTCCCTGTGAAAGCACCTTTGCGCAGTGCCCGGGAAGTCGTTCGCCGCAAACAGCAATGGCATACGCCGTCCGATCTCTCAGCCGTCAGGCTCGGTTTTCGTGGATGGCATTCCCGTGGTTATCTTCCTCATTTTGATCTGCCCGGCCTCGTTCAAATGATTAATTACCGGTTAAACGATTCTATGCCGGTTGATCTTCGTCACGAATGGGAAAGCTTTCTGACGATCGAGGACGAACTGGAACGGCGAAAGCGTATCGAAACTTACCTTGATCGCGGCCTGGGAAATTGCGAATTGCGATCACCACAGGCTGCCGCAGCGGTGGAAGAAAACTGGCTTCGCGGAGATGGCAAAAACTATCGCCTGCTGGCATGGGTGGTCATGCCAAACCATGTTCATGTGCTGGTTGAAATTTGGCAATTGCCACAGTCGCAGTTGATTAGGAACTGGAAGGGTTATTCGTCCCGGAAGGTCAATACTCTGCTCTCGCGGGCGGGTAAGCTTTGGCAGGATGATTACTGGGATCGTTATATTCGCGATGAAGCACACTTCCAAAAAGTGGTTCACTACATCGAAACAAACCCTGTTCAAGCGGGCTTGGTGAAGGAGCCAGCACTCTGGCCCTTCAGCAGCGCGCGATTCCGCGATTCGTATAATCGCTTACAAACGCCGGTGCAGGGGTAGGGGTGGGGCTTGCCTTACGCGGACAAGGCTGTCCGCGCTCAAATGGAGCGGCGGCTTACCTCAGG
>JBEHZA010000584.1:0-2893 GCA_048497895.1 Verrucomicrobiota bacterium | reverse complement strand
ATGAGCGAGCAGTTAAATATCACAGTAATGTTGGGCGGCCCTTCCGCCGAGCGGGAAGTATCGTTGCGCACAGGCAAAGCTGTCGCGGGCGCGCTCCGTTCGCTGGGCCATCAGGTGCATGAGTTGGACCCGGTGGATGACACCTGGAAATTGCCGCTGGGAACGGATGTAGTATTTCTCGCCCTGCATGGGACTTACGGTGAAGACGGCACCGTGCAGCAACAGCTTGAAACGCTTGGAGTTCCTTACACCGGCTGTGGTGTGGCTGCGAGCCGATTGGCTTTTGACAAGGTTTTGACCAAAGAACGTTTTCTGGCAACCGGGGTTCCGACCCCGCGGGATCTGGTGTTGAATAACCCTCAGGCCCCTTGGCCCGCTGGCTGGCAACCGCCCATGGTCATCAAACCGGTGCGTCAGGGGTCCAGTGTTGGTCTGCAATTTGTGCATGCGGTCGAGGAGTGGCCGGCGGCGTTGGCTCACGCATTGAAATATGATTCGGAAGTGCTGGTGGAAGAAAAGATCGAAGGCCGCGAAACGACCGTGGGCATCTTGAATGATCAGGCGTTGCCGGTGGTCGAAGTGCGTCCCAAGCAGGGTGGATTCGATTACCAGAATAAATATACTGCTGGCCGGACCGAATATTTTTGCCCTGCGGAATTCGATCCCGCCACGACCGCGGGAATTCAAGCCGCGGCTTTGGGAGCATTTCGCGCGGTGGGTGGGCGGGATTACGCCCGCGTGGATGTGATGGTGCGGCCGGATGGCTCACCAGTGGTTCTGGAAGTGAATACTTTGCCGGGCATGACGGAAACCAGTTTGCTGCCGAAAGCGGCGGCCGCAGTGGGTTTGAGCTATGCCCAGCTCTGCCAGCAGATGATTGATCTGGCGCTGAAACGGGCCGTACGGGTCAACGGATAATGGAATTATGTGGTTTCAAAGTAAGACTAAAAATCGACGCCTGAACAAGCGCGAGCATGTGCTGGAGGTCAAGCTGCGTTCCTCACAAGTGCGCGCGGCGCGGATGCGTTTTGTCACCGGCTTAATGGCGGTGTTTCTGACCATTTTCTTCGGCTTGCTCATTACCTGGCGGGGCGGGGAATGGATTCTCAACCGGTTGGTCTATCAAAACGACGCGTTTGCGATTCGCAATATCGATATCCGGACGGATGGAGTTATTGCGCCAGAGCAGTTGCGCCGCTGGGCGGGAATTAAAGCCAAAGATAATTTGCTGGCGCTGGATTTGGCGCGGGTGAAACGGGATTTGGAACTGGTGCCCTTAATTGAATCAGCTTCGGTGGAACGGGTGTTGCCGACGACCTTGCGGGTGCGCGTTACGGAACGCGAACCGGTAGCTCAAGTCTATACCCTGCAACGCAAAGTGGATGGGACCGGTTATGTGCCGATGGTTTACCATTTGGACGCGGCCGGTTATGTGATGCTGCCGCCGGACAGCCGCATTCGTTCGGACGCAGTGCCGCCTTCCGTGGATGCCTTGCCGACGATCACGGGAGTGAACGCGGCGGAATTACAACCCGGTCGTAAAGTGGACTCTGCGCAAATCATGGCCGCGCTGGATTTGCTGCAACAGTTCGATGCCTCCCCGATGGTGGGCGTGGCGGATATTAAATACATCGATATTTCCCGGCCTGAAGTTCTGCGGGTGGGAACCAGTCAGAATACGGAAATCATTTTCTCGCCGGACAAGATGGGCTGGCAATTGCAACGCTGGCGGACGGTTTATGATTACAGCCTGCGAATGGGCAAAGCCGTGGCCGGTCTGGATCTTTCCGTAACGAACAACCTGCCGGCCCGTTTGGTGGATATTGGCAGTGTTCCCGCCGTTACTCCCAAAGCAAAACCCTTACACGCTAAGAAAAAACATGTTTGATTCATCCTCCATCATCGTTGGTCTGGAAATTGGCACTTCCAAAGTCTGCGCGGTGGTCGGCGAAGTCAACGCCGCTGGCGCACTGAACATTATTGGTGTGGGACAAGCGCGTTCGCGCAGCGTCCGCAAAGGGGAGATTTGTGATCCCTCACTGGCCGAGGAAGATGTGCGCAATGCTATCGTGGAGGCCGAACAAATGGCTGATGTCGAGATTCGCAGCGCGTACCTGGGCGTAACCGGCAGTCATGTGCGCGGGTTTAACAATCGCGGCGTGCATCCCGTCGTTTCGGCTGATCGTGAGATTGTGGAAGAAGATGTGCAGGACGTGGTGAAGAATGCGAAGGCGATTAATTTACCGGCGGAAAATCACGTGGTTCACGCCATTCGTCAGCATTTCATCGTGGATGGCCAGGATGGTATTCAAAATCCCGTGGGCATGTTGGGCGCGCGCGTGGAAGTGGATGTGCACGTGGTGCATGGCAATCTCAACCGCTTGCGCAATTCCATTCGCGTGGTCAAAGGTCTGCAATTGGAAGTGGAGGACATTGTGTTCACCGGCTTGGCTTCTTCGCTGGCGCTTCTGACAAATGAACAGAAGGAGATGGGGGCGTTGGTCATTGATATTGGCGGCGGGACGACGGAATTTGTGGTTTACACCAACGGCGTGATCAAACACACGGGTGTGCTGGCAGTGGGCGGAGACCATATTTCAAACGATTTGGCGTACGGCCTGAAAGTCCCCCTGGGCCGGGCCGAGCGGCTGAAGTTGGATCACGGTTCCGCGTTGATGGATGCCAGTTTAAAAGGCCAGACCATTACGCTCGATAGCGATTTGGGATTGCCGAGCAAGACGATCAACACGGAGCACTTGCAACGGATCATGACCTTGCGCGTGGAGGAGATTTTTGAATTGATCGACCAGGATTTGGCGCGGCAGGGCTTGCACGATTATTTGCGCGCCGGAGTGTTCATTTGCGGTGGTGGCGCACGCATTCCGAACATTCA
>JBEHZA010000583.1:0-2907 GCA_048497895.1 Verrucomicrobiota bacterium | reverse complement strand
CTGCAAGAAAGCGCACGCGGCGCATGCGGCAGCGTTGAAGCCGATTGTCTGCGTGGGCGAAACTTTAGTGGAACGGGAAGCGGGCGCCACGGAAGAAGTGATTGGCAAACAAATCAAAGGTTGCCTGGCGGGACTGACGACCGCGCAAATGGTGGAGACGGTCATCGCTTATGAACCGGTCTGGGCCATCGGCACCGGCAAAACGGCTTCCTCCGCGCAAGCGCAGGAAGTACACGCGTTCATCCGGCGGCAATTGGTCACGCTTTTTGATGAAGCGACGGCCAAGCGGGTCCGGATTCAATACGGCGGCAGCGTGAAGCCGGCCAATGTCCGTGAATTAATGAGTCTGCCGGATGTGGACGGCGCTCTGGTAGGTGGCGCGGCGCTGGAAATCCGCAGCTTCTCTGATATAGTCAAGAACAGCATTTAAAACGATAAAACTAATATGGGAATTGTAATCAATCTTTTGACCGGCATTTTAATCCTGGACCTTTTAATCATGGGCTTTCTGATCCTGTTGCAGTTGCCCAAGAAGGAAGCGGGCATGGGCACGGCCTTCGGTGGCGGGGCAACGGACGCGTTGTTCGGCGCCGGCACGGGTGACGTGCTGACCAAAGCCACAGGTTATGCCGCAGGTATTTTCCTGATCCTCTCGCTGGTGCTGTCCGTCATGGGTTCACGGCAGGCAAGCGCAAGCCGGGATTCATTCAAGCGGGCTTTGGAAAGCAAGGCCGCAGCAGCTCCGGCAATACAATTGCAGAAGCCGCCGGCAGTGGCACCCGCAGTAACTTCAACGAACACCAGTGTGGCGATGCCCGCAGCCACCAACGCGGTGAAACCGACGACCGCACCGGCTGAACCGCTCAAACTGACCGTTCCGGCAGCAGCCACGAATGCGGCTCCGGCAAAAAAAATGAGTTAACTCATGGATTCCTTTGCGAGCGCCTCCAATCGGTATTTGGAGGCGCTTCGTTTTTTACGGTCCAGCGGGACGTCTAACGGCTCTCACTCGACTCCCCTTCCCTGCCCAGGCCCAGTGCGCCAATTCGCCGTCAAATTCGGCAGCCTGTTTTTTTGCTTTGCGTGGCTGCTGGTCACGGGGTGTTCCCAGAAAGAACCGGCCGCCGACATCGTCATTCTGAATGGGGATGAGCCAGAATCACTTGATCCGGCAATCATCACGGGGCAACCGGATTTGCGGGTGGTAATGAGCTTGTTTGAGGGCTTGACGCGTTTCAACACCCACACGGCTGATCCGGAACCGGCGCTGGCTGATCATTGGGAAATTTCTCCAGATGGTAAAATCTACACGTTTCACCTGCGCAAAGGTCTGAAATGGTCCACGGGTGAACCGTTGACAGCGGACGATTTTGTCTATTCCTGGCGGCGCGTATTGGCTCCGGAAACGGCTTCTGATTATGCCGGACAATTGTATTTCCTGACAAACGGCGAGGATTACAACAGCGGTAAAATTAAAGATGCCAACCTCGTCGGCGTGCATGCGACAGATGCGGAAACGTTACGGGTAGAGTTGGTCGCGCCGACGGCATTTTTCCTGCGCTTATGCGCGGTTCCCACGCTGGCAGCAGCACCGCGCCAGTCGATTGAGAAACACGGTGATCATTGGCTGATGGCGCGCCCATTGCCGACGAGCGGCGCTTACACATTGGATTTCTGGCGGATTCATGACCGGATTCGCATTCGCAAAAACCCGCTTTACTGGGATGCGGCCAATACGCAAAACGAACTGGTGGATTTGCTGCCGGTGTCTTCAGCGACGACCGCTTTCAATCTCTATAAAACCGGTCAGGCGGATGTGATCTGGGATAAGAATCTGGTCCCAAGCGAACTCATGGATGTATTGCAGAAGGAGCCGGATTGTCATCTCTACGATTACCTGGGGACTTATTTCTTCCGCTTTAACCTGACCCGCAAGCCATTCGATGATGTGCGGGTGCGCAAGGCGCTGGCGCTGGTCATTGATAAGAAGCGGATCGTCGAACGCATCACGCGCAGCAACGAAAAACCGGCTTCCTGCCTGATCCCGAATGGGGTGTCTGATTATGACGCACCGGAGGGACTAGGTTATGATCCGGCACTGGCACGGAAGTTATTGGCTGAAGCGGGTTTTCCCGGCGGCAAAGGGTTCCCCACTTTCCAATATCTTTTCAATTCAAACAAGATGCACGAACAGGTGGCGATTGAAATGCAGAATATGTGGAAGCAGGAACTGGGCATTAATATGGAACTGCGTTCAACGGAATGGAAAGTTTACCTGGCAGCACAATCGGCCCTGGACTTTGACACGACACGCAGCAGTTGGATTGGCGATTATAATGATGCCAATACGTTTCTCGATATGTTCATGAGCAATAACGGGAATAACCGGACGGGTTGGAAAAACGAGAAGTATGACCAACTGATGCGGGAAGCGAACCAATTGACGGACATAAAAAAGCGCGCGGCCATGCTGAAGGCGGCGGAAACTTTGTTGATCCACGATGAACTGCCGATTGTTCCCTTGTTCTTCTATAAAGGGGTGAATTTCTTTGACCCCAAGAAGATCGACGGCATTTACCAGAATCTGCTGGATGAGCATCCGATTAATACGATCCGGAAAATTAAATAAGTGGGGGAATTTCCCGCGGTGGGAAATACAAAGGGGTGCGGGTGTGGTTTAATTTGAAGTTAGTTAGTAGTCCATGGTCAGTAGTTGGAAAATGACGAAGCCTGAAAGATTAACCGCGAAATACGCAGAATACGCGGACAGGGGAAAAGCTCAAACCACAGATGCACACGGATAAATACGGATGGAGGAACCCACCCTAACCCCTCCCTGGAGGGGAATCGGAGGAGGACGCGAAGGTGCAGTTGGAGTGGTGTCAGGCTTATTCAGGGCTATTCAGG
>JBEHZA010000582.1:0-2913 GCA_048497895.1 Verrucomicrobiota bacterium | reverse complement strand
GAGGGCGTCGAGCGGGAGGAGGGTCAGGTTTGGTTGTCGGCGGTGGGATGACTAAGGCAACCTCGACCGGCTTTGGCGGAGTTACGACTTTGGGTGTTGCCACCGGCTCAACTGGCTTTGGTGTCGGCGTGGTGGCTACCGGAGTTGGTGCAGGAATGGGGACGGCTGGCAGTGGCGTCGGTTTTTGCACTGCCGGTGTCGCTGTGGCGACCGGTTTCGGAGTTTCGATTGCCGGTTTCGGTGTTGCCACGGGAGGCGGCGTTGGTTTGGGAGTATCGGTGATTTGTTTTGGCGGCGGAGTGGTTTTGGCAGCTTCTGGAGTGGGCGCAAAAACGGGTTTCAAGGTCGAAGGAGCAATGATGACCACCGGTCTGGGTTCCGGCTTAGGCTCAGGCTTCGGTGGTGGTGGCGTTTGAGCGACTTCGCCCGTCCGCGCTACTAACGGTGTGTGCAAACGATTGCCCGCCGAATCCACGGACCAGGCTTTAATGACGCCGTCCCGCGCGACAAGGCTGACGACGAAGGGCGTTTTCGCAGCGGATAATTCGCGTTCGTATTGAAGCAGGATGGTGCTGATCGGCAAATCGAACGGAGTGCCGTAAACGACTTCTTTCCCATCGGTGACCAGATAAATATTGAGGTCTTTAACCTGATGGGCGAGTGCCACGATCTGGCGCATCACCGGGTCAAGGCTGGCGGAGTGTTCGTAAACGCGGGTATGCAGAAACTTTTCCATTACCCCGGCTTGAGTGAAAGTGATATCCGGATTCCATGCTTGTAGAGGGTATGAATTGGTAGTGAGCGTGCTGTTGAAAGTCCAGAGTCCAAAGACATCGCCGGGTCGCATTTGGCCGAAAGCACCCGTAGCAACGAGGTCGTAAACCGCTTTCATGGTGGCGTTGGTGCAACGCTTCATCGGCAGCGAGGTATCAACGACAATCAGAAAGCGGAGGTCTGATGGGGTGGGGGCAAGGTGCGTTTGAGCTGGCGACGAGGTCAGCCCAAGGCAGAGCAGCCAGCCCAGAATAAAGGCGCGCAACTTCATGGTTAGCGGGAATTTTTAAACCGGTTGAGTTCCTTGCGATTGTAGTTTTTCACGTCTTGCGAAAGTTCTTTGAGCGTGGCTTCAACATCCCGAATAAAATTTTCACAACTGGAGGCCATGCCACCAAAGCCGATGACGGTATCCCGTTCTGCGTAATCATTGGTGACAACGAGCACTTCCCCGTAACTGCTCATGCGATGAGCGACACGCTCGATGATGTCATCCGCCGTTTGACCGGCTTTGGAAAAAAGAATTTCGACTTCGGGACGGCTGGCGGTTTTGGGTGTGCCGGTAGGAGCGTTCGCACCGTCGAAGACGATGGTCAAGGGCGTGCCAATGGAATCCTGGTATTGAGTGAGGATGTGGATCAATTCCTCACGCGCGGCGGCGGAATGGCGTGGCCTGCCCGGGGCCAATTCCGGCCAGCCGTGCAATAAACTGTAACCATCGATTAATATGCGAACCAGAGCCACAACAGCACCATAGCAGCGATTTCGCGGGCTGGAAAACCTTAAATTCAGAGGTGGAAGGCGGATAAACACCACCGTAAATATCGAGTAGCAAGCACCAGAGGTGCGCCATGCTTATAGCCATCCGGTCGAGTTTTATTTCAAACTCCTTTAGGAGCGGCATGGATTGGATTTGAGGCCGATAAACAGGCCGCTCCGCTGGAGCTTTAGATTAGAGCTCGACAGAGTCTCGCTCCACCGGGCGGTTGACTCGCGGGGAGGTTATGCGTTAATGAACCGTTCCCCAATTCCGCGAGGAATGTTTGGGTTCGTAAAACTCAATTGATGGCAGGCAGAGAGCAATGAAGAATAAATCACCTATTCCAGTGACGGTATTGACCGGTTTTTTAGGCGCGGGCAAGACGACGCTGTTGAATTATCTCATGACACAGCCGCACGGTTATAAGTGCGCGATCATCATCAATGAATTTGGTTCCGTGAGCATTGATAACCAGTTGGTGGTAGGGGTGGATGAGGAGATTGTCGATTTGAACAACGGCTGTCTCTGTTGCCGCGTGCGGGGCGATCTGGTGAAGAGCTTGAATAACCTGATCAATAAACAGAAGCGGTTCGATTACGTGCTGATTGAAACGACAGGGCTGGCTGATCCGGGGCCGATTGCCCATACGTTCTTATCTACCGACCTGGTGGGAAAAATGTATCTGGACGGCATCGTGACGGTGGTGGACGCGCGGCACGTGGAAAAATCGCTCGCGGAAACGCCGGAAGCAAGCGCGCAGATTGCGTTTGCCGACCGGATTCTGCTGAACAAGACCGATCTCATGACAGGCGACGACCTGGACCGGATCGAGTCGCGTTTGCGGCAAATGAGTCCGCTCGCGCAAATCTTCCGCACGCACCGTTCGCAAATTGAAGTGGCGAAGATTTTGAATGTCAAAGCACGGGAATTGACGACGCCCCTGGACTTTGTGCCGTTAACGGCGGGTAGTGGAACCAGCGCTGCTCCGTTGCTTCAGACTGGTGCATCAACTGAACATCGGCATGATGAAAATGTGCGTTCGTTCGTGATCCATGAAACGCGCGCGCTGGATTTGCATAAGACGGAGATGTGGCTGAGTGAGTTGTTGAGCAAGCAGGGGAATGACATCTACCGCAGCAAAGGGATTTTGTATGTGCGCGGGCAGGGGAAGCGGATTGTGTTTCAGGGGGTGCAGATGTTATTTGACGCGCAGCCGGACCGGTTTTGGAAAGTTGATGAGACGCGGGAATCGCATCTGGTGTTCATTGGCAAGAATCTGGACGAGGCGGCGATCCGCAAGGGAATTGAATCTTGCGTGGCCGTGTGATACATAAAGGGTAACGGGATTCAAAGAATATTTCGATGACGCCAACAAGCCC
>JBEHZA010000581.1:0-2920 GCA_048497895.1 Verrucomicrobiota bacterium | reverse complement strand
CGCAACGCGGCGATGGTTATCTCTATCTGGGCCGCGGGCTGGTGCATGCACACGGGCCTTATCGTCACTCACGGAAGCCACATTCAAGCGGGCCGAGAGCGCCTTCGCCTGATCCAGCATGAAACTGCTGTTCAACAGGAATAGCTTTTGAATCGCTGTGGTGGTTACGGAACGCTTTTCCGCGTGAACGTTGGCATCGGGATAATCAAATTGCATCAGCAGGTCGTTTAACTTCTGTCGGCTGATGCGTGCGTAAACTGTGCGGTGATGATTCGTAGTGTCGGTCAATTCCAGCGATTTACCGCCACCCCATTCCAATCGATCGGAGACGAACAACACGGCGTCACGCCATTGCTCCACCGTCAACCGACGCCGATTCATTTTCCAAAGCGATTCGTTGCCCGCGTCGATAGATGCCCCCTTTCCGTCTTCGTGAGAAGTTTGACGATACGTGGCCGAGAGCACCATTTCGCGCGCAAGCGATTTGATGGACCAGCCATTCTTCATGAACCGCACAGCGAGATCATCCAGCAATTCCGGATGCGTCGGCGTTAATCCCGAGTGTCCAAAGTTACTCGGCGTCACGACCAGCGGACGTCCATAAAGCATGCCCCACAGGCGATTGACCATGACGCGGGCCGTCAGCGGATTGCTTCGGTCAGCAATCGCTTCTGCCAATTCCTTACGTCCACTGCCTTCCTTAAACGGCATCGGTTGGCCATGCGACAACACCTGTAAAAAGCGTCGCTCCACTACCGGCCCTTTACGCTCCACATTTCCGCGCAGGAAAATATTTAAATTCTGCGCCTCGCCGTCCTCAACGATGTGCATGGAGTTAAGAAGCGCTTTATCGTTCTTCTCAGGCTTCGCGCCTTTCGGGGCTTCGACTTCCGGTTGACCATCCAGCCGTTTGTTCACCATCTTCGTGCTGGCGAATACTCCCGCCAGTGCGTAGTAATCGCCCATCGTGATGGGATCAAACTTGTGGTCGTGGCAACGGGCGCAGGCGACGGTCAGTCCGAGAAAGGAGCGCGTCACCGTATCCACACGGTCTTCCCACTCATCCGCCTGCACATCAATGCGGTTGCGATTGTAATACTTTGGCCCCAATCCGAGGAACCCGAGTGCCGCGAGATTATTCTCCGGCGCTTGATCGATTTTGTCGGCAGCCAGTTGCAGACGAATAAATTGGTCGTAAGGGACGTCACGATTGAAAGCGTTGATCAACCATTCGCGATATAAATAGGCGTTGGGATAAAAGAATTTGGTGTCGTCGCCCACCTGGTGCGCCTGATCCTCTGCGTAGCGGGCCAGCGGCAACCAAAGACTCGCCAGACGTTCACCAAAACGTGGCGAAGCGAGGAGACGGTTCACCAGTTGTTCATAGCCATCCGGCCGTTTGTCCTTGAGAAAGGCGTCCACCTCGTCGGGCGTTGGCGGCAAACCGGTCAGATCGAACGTTACCCGGCGAATCAAAGTCCGCTTGTCTGCTTCGCGGGATGGCATGAGTTTTTTGTCTTCGAGGCGGGCGAGAATGAAGTAGTCCAACGGCTGACGCGGCCATGCTGGATGTTTTACCACTGGTGGGGTTTGTGCCACCGGCGCACGAAAGGACCAGAACTCCTGCTCTTTGGCCCAATCAATTTGGTCTGGGGCAATAATCGGCCGGATATCGGCAGCAAAAGCAGCCGCTGCCGCGAAGATTAGCAAAGAAAAAAGCGCCCACTGCCGCAACCGCGCGACATTACTCAAAAACGTAAATTTGTTCTGCGCCAAACCGGACATTATCCGAACGGGGTTAATGCCGTATTCTATGGTCACCCATCAACGGATGCGCAACCATTAACTTGGGCCATAGAACAGACGCTCATCCGGGGTGTCAAATTCATGCCTTCATTTCACTCGCCAATCATCGGTCCTTACCCTATCAATCGTCCAGCAACCCAACTACCGTTTATGAAACGAATATTCCTTTTTCTTTCCCTCTTAATCTCCGCCTTTGTGTCCGCAACAGCGGCGGAAGATGGTAAACTGCACATCATCTGCTTCGGCGCGCATCCGGACGATTGCGAACTCCAGGCCAGTGGTTGCGCCGCCATGTGGGCAGCACGCGGTCATAAGGTGAAATTCGTTTCCGTGACGAATGGCGACATTGGCCATTGGCGCGAAGCCGGCGGGCCATTAGCCATTCGCCGCAAGGCGGAAGTGGAAAAAGTGGCCGCAGCGCTGGGTATCACCGTCGAAGTGCTCGACAACCATGATGGCGAACTCCTGCCCACACTCGAAAACCGTCACACGATCACCCGCCTGATCCGTGAATGGCATGCTGACGTCGTCATTGGCCCACGCCCGAATGACTACCACCCGGATCATCGTTACACCGGCGTGCTCGTGCAGGACGCCGCTTATATGGTCACCGTACCGTTTTACGCACCGGACATCGCCCCCCTGAAGCGCAACCCGATTTTCATGTATTACACGGACCGCTTTCAAAAACCGAATCCCTCACAGCCTGACATCGCTGTTTCCATCGATTCCGTCATTGAACAAAAGCTGGACGCACTCGCATTCATGGAATCGCAATTTCTGGAAGGTGGCGCAAACGGCTACGAAGCGTTGATTCCTAAAACGCCCGAGCAACGCGAAAAGCGCATCCGTCAGGTCCGCGACGGTCATCGCGCCCGCTACATGGCGCTGGCCGACAAATATCGCGGCAAATTGACGGATTGGTACGGAGCGGAAGACGCAGCGAAGGTCAAATGCGCCGAAGCTTTTGAAGTGTGCGAATACGGCTCCAAACCCAGCAAGGAAGAATTGGCGAAACTGTTCCCTTTCTTCGACAAGAAGTAAGCGCAGCGAGGTTGTGGCGTCAGGCATCCCTGCCTGACGGCCAGCTCTATTACTACGGCATCAATCTCGG
>JBEHZA010000580.1:0-2933 GCA_048497895.1 Verrucomicrobiota bacterium | reverse complement strand
CGAGGCTTTCGAGTAATCGAAGTCTTTCCGGGCTTTCCAGGCGGAGGCGAACTGGCGGTTGAGGGTTTTGGGGTCCAGTCCCTTGAAGCCGTGTTGGGCGGCGACCTCGGCATAGACGTGACCGACGGAGGGCCGCGGCTCAATGAGGGTGCCACCGACGTCAAAGGTCACTGCCTGTATGTTTTCAAAACTATTCATTCCGTCAGCTCAATATATTCACTGAGTTTCGATTTCAACAACTCGATCAAATCCGGCGCCATGTATTCGTAATCATCCGGAATATGCAGGCAAATAACCTGTTTATCCGTCAATTGCTCTGGAAACCGGTCCCGCAACCGGTCAACGTGGCGTTTTTCCATCGCAAAGATCAAATCCGCCCAGCCAAGATGCCCTGCCGTCACGCGAATCCGGGCGCCGGGTTCAGTGCCAGCGGATTTAACCGCATAACCGGGCAGGCCCGCAAAGATCGTTTCGGCCGTGCGGCTGCGCCACTTGTTCCGGCTGCAAACGAACAGCAATTTGACATCGGCTTTCATTGAACAGGGCCAACTTCGATGCGTTAGGCCGCTCTCGCAAGCGAGAAAGCGCGAATTTTCAGCAGGAATTGAGCCGTTTATGAGAGTTTTTTGAGGGATTATTTGGTGGGATTATGAATTGCTTTCATATCCAATTGTCGCACGAGGAACGCCCATTTATCGGCGGCTTCTTCAATGAGTTTGGCGGTCGGTTTACCCGCGCCGTGACCGGCTTTAGTTTCGATACGGATGAGCGCCGGCTGGTCACCGGCCTGGCAGGCTTGCAAACGGGCGGCGAATTTGAAGCTGTGCGCGGGCACGACGCGGTCATCGTGATCGGCGGTGGTGATCAGCGTGGCGGGATATTTTACGCCGGGTTTGAGGTTATGATAGGGGGAATAGGCGTAGAGGGCCTTGAATTGTTCCGCGTCATCCGAGGAGCCGTAATCCGAAGTCCACGCCCAGCCAATGGTGAACTTGTGGAAGCGCAGCATGTCCATGACGCCGACGGCGGGAAGTGCGGCACCGTAAAGTTCCGGGCGTTGGGTCAGACACGCGCCGACGAGCAGACCACCGTTGCTGCCGCCGCCGATGGCGAGCTTGGCCGGACGGGTATATTTATTGGCAATGAGCCATTCGGCAGCGGCAATGAAGTCATCGAACACATTTTGCTTTTTTAATTTTGTGCCGCCCTGATGCCATTCCTCACCGTATTCACCGCCGCCGCGCAGATTGGGCATGGCATAGACGCCGCCCATTTCCATCCAGGTAAGAATAGAGAGTGAAAAGCTGGGCGTGAGGCTGATGTCGAATCCGCCGTAACCGTAAAGATAGGTGGGGTTATTGCCGTCCAGCTTCAAGCCCTTCTTGTGGACGATGAACATCGGGATCTGTGTGCCATCTTTGCTGTGGTAGAAAATCTGTTTTGTTTCGTAGTCCGCGGAATTGAAGTCCACTTTGGGTTGGCGAAAGATGGAACTCTGGCCGGTTTTCAGGTCGTAACGATAAACGACGCCGGGCACGGTAAAGCTGGTGAAGGAATAAAAGGTTTCCGTATCGGACCGTTTGCCGCCGAAACCGCCCGCCGAACCGATGCCGGGCAAATCCACTTCCCGATCGAATTTACCCGCGCGTGAAAAGATTTTGACCTGGCTGCGGGCGTCTTTGAGGTAGGTGCAGAGAAACCGGTCATCGACGAGGCTCACGCCGTTCAAAGTTTCTTTGGCTTCAGGAATAATTTCCTGCCAATCGGCGCGATTTGGTTTGGTGATATCGATGGCGATGACGCGTTTGCGGGAGGCTTTGGAATTCGTCTCGAAATAAAAGGTAGTGCCGACGTTGTCGATGAAGGTGTACGAGGCTTCAAATTCGTTGATGAGATCTACCACCTGAGCATCCGGCCGCTTGAGATCAAGGTAGGAAACACGTTGCTTGGTATCGCTGCCTTTCCAGATGGAGATAATCAGATAGTGGTCATCATCGGTGACGCCACCGCCGAAGCCCCATTCTTTTTCATCGGAACGTTGATAGATCAGTTTGTCCTCGGCCTGAGCAGTGCCGAGGCGATGAAAATAGAGTTTTTGAAAGTAGTTAACACCCTTGAGTTGTTCGCCGGGTTTCGGTTCATCGTAGCGGCTGTAGTAAAATCCTTTGCCATCTTTGGTCCATGACGCGCTGGAGAATTTCACCCATTTCAAGTGATCGCTTAAATCCTGACCGGTGCGGACGTCGCGCACTTTCCATTCCTGCCAGTCGGAACCGGCGGCAGAAAGGCCATAGGCCATGAAGTTGCCGTCGTCGCTAACCGTGTAGTCGGCCAGAGCGACGGTGCCATCGGTAGAGAGTTTGTTGGGGTCCAGCAGGACGCGCGGTTCATCGGCGAGCGAAGCCACGGTGTAGAGTACGCTTTGATTTTGCAGGCCGTCATTGCGGCTGTAGAAATAGCGATGGCCTTGCTTGAAGGGGACGCCGTAACGCTCGAAATTCCAGAGTTTGGTAAGACGCTGGCGAATGGTTTCGCGCTCGGGAATGGTGGCGAGGTAACCGAACGTGACTTTGTTTTGCGCTTCCACCCAGGCTTTGGTGGCGGGGGCGTTGTCGTCTTCCAACCAGCGATAGGGATCGGCGACTTTAGTGCCGAAATAGTCGTCCACCGTATTGGTGGTTTCGGTTCGGGGATAGATGAGGAGGGAGGCAGCGTGAGTGTCAGACATCATGGTAGAAATGAAAATCGCCAGGGCGATCACAGGACACAATTTCATAGGGACACTTGTAATGCTTAATTGGGAATGTGCCAATGAGAAGATGGGAAGCTTTATCCAAAGCGTGTCAGAGAATTGTCTGATAGGAGCGCGGCATTTATGCCGCATCAAGGTTCGAGTGATCTGGGGTGAAACGGATGCCGACGGATTTGCAGAT
>JBEHZA010000579.1:0-2950 GCA_048497895.1 Verrucomicrobiota bacterium | reverse complement strand
TGGTTTTTTCTGGTGGCGCGATTATCGGTCCTGACGCGGGCCTGGCGGACAGGTCCGCGGTTGGGACTGGCGCTACTGGTGTGCGTGGTGGGCCTGTAGGATCAAGTGCCGCGGACGGTGAAACCAGAGGAACGCGCGGCAAGAGCGAACACGGTGGCTTCCGACCGGGAGTTCGGGCAGGAACTGGAAAAGAAATTGCCGCCGGGCAGCCAGCTTTTTCAGGTGCCAGTGATGGAGTTTCCTGAAGGCCTGCCAAAACTGAGGGTAGATAACTATGAATTATTGCGGCCTTATTTTTTTACAAAAACTCTGCACTTTTCGTTCGGTTCGGACAAGGGGCGGTTCCGCGAAAATTGGCAGTTCGCCGTGGAGAAGATGCCAGCGGATCGCATGGTGGAGGCCTTGGAAAAGTTTGGCTTTTCCGGGATTATCATTAACCGGAAGGGGTTTGAGGATGGGGGGAAATCACTGGTCAAAAATCTGGGCTTGCTGGGCCATGGAGACGTGATTGAAGACCATTTGAAAGAACAAGTTTGTGTTTTATTGCGACCGTCCAATCAACCGCAATTGCCGGAAAGCGGCAAATATGTGCAGTGGGAATTTGATTCAAACTGGGTCTTAAGTTTGTATTCTCCGATCGCCACTTTCCGGGTAGCGGAAGGAAATGCCGGTGTACTGATCAATGGATCGCAGAAGGGAAATGACCATTTTCTGATCCGTTTTGAGGTGAATTGCCCGCAAGCGACACATTTGAAGGTGACTCACCAGCGACGGCTCGCTTGGGAAGGCCAATTGGAGGCGCAAAAGCCGGTGGCCATAGAAATCAGGATTGTGGGTGATCCGGGGTTGAATCTGCTCGGCTTTGAATCGGATCAAAAACCAGTCCTTACGATTCCATCTCCGGGCAGTGAACCGGTGATGATTTCCTACATCATCTGCAATCTGGAAATTCTCAAGGAATCGGCGCCGGACGAGGCCTCAGTAGTTCAATGAAGTTGCGTGGAGCAGCAGAGGGCTCAATTCCGGTTGCGTTCCGCAAGTTGAATCCGGTATCTATTCTGCGCCGTTCAATTCCCGATTATGCTGTTGAAACTTCATGGCCAGCGAGGCTTTTTACGGAGTAATCGGCACGTTCATATCCGGGTGCGAAGGCCAGGTGAGGAACGATACAGTGGGCAACGGAAGAAGCGTGAGGTAGAATCCCTGTCGAGATGAGTACACGGCCGAACCGATTCCGGGTGGAACTGCTGCGCACGGCGATGGTGGCCGTGGTGAGCACGGTGCTGGCGTGCTTTGCCATGGGCTTATTGAGCGTGGAGCGTTGGCAACGTCCTTCGGCCTATTCTGGTGACGCCTGGCTGGCGTTAAGTCATTTGCAAGTGGCTTCAGAGGGGGATTTCAGCTTGTTCGGGATGAATGAAGTGGCGCGGCTGGGAGCGCCATTGGGGGCGAATTGGAACGATTTTCCAACGTATGAAAAACCGATTCTGCTGCTGATTGGCTGGCTCGCGCGGGGGATCGGCTTATTTCCGGCGGCGAATGCGGCAATGGTGCTGGCGCATGTGCTGGCGGCGGTCACCTTTTATGGAGTGTGCCGGTATCTGCGTTACCGGTGGGAGTGGTCCTTTGTGGGAGCGCTGCTGTACGGATTTGCTTATTACGAATTTGCGCGCGGGTTGGGGCATTTATTGCTGGCGTTTATTTATACTCTGCCGCTGGCGCTCTTGAGCTGCTGGCTGGTCGCGGCCAGCCACCGGTTGCAACGCGGGCGTTGGGGCTATCGTCTCTGTTTGCTTACCGCTTTATTGATGGGACTGGGGGGACCGTATTACCTGAATATTTACGGGCAGCTCATGGGCCTGGGCCTGGTGGCTCACTATTTTGGACCACGTCGCCGGGATAATCTGCGAACGGGATTCCAATGCCTCGGCCTGGCGGCGCTGGGATTTTTGCTGGCGAATCTGGGGACGTTTGCTTTTCAGTTTCTGCACGGACGAAATCCGGGCGCCATTGTCCGTCACTATTTTGAAGCGGAACGGTATGCGCTCCGACCGATTGAGTTTCTGGTGCCACCGCCGACGCATCATCTATCCGCGCTGGGACGAATTGGGGAGGCCTATCACGAGAACTCGATTGTGCAGGGAGAAGCTTTTTCACCCTACCTGGGCTGGGTGGGAGTAGTGGGTTTAATCTGGCTGGCGGTGGTGGTGTTTCGCCGTTTGGTGACGCGTTCAAGTAAACCGGTGCCAGCCATCGCGCTGCAAATCGGCTGGATACTGAGTTACTCCGTGCTGGGCGGATTGAACGCGGTGCTGGCGTTGGCGGGAGTGGGCTTGTTCCGGGCCACGAATCGTTACAGCATCGTGATCGGTGCGTTAGTGCTGATATTTCTGGTGGCGCGTCTTTCAAAAATAAGCCGCCGTTGGCCAATGGGGCTTAATCTGGTTTTTGCAGCAATGATTCTGGCGTTTGGTTTATACGATCAAATCCCGCGGCAACCCGAACCAGCCGAGGTGGCGAAAATCGCGGCTCAGGTAGCATCCGACCGCGAGTTTGGTCAGCGGGTGCAGCAGGCGTTGCCAGCGCAGGCGATGGTGTTTCAATTACCGGTGATGGAATATCCGGAAGCGCATAACCTCATTAAAATGGAGAGTTACGAACATTTTCGTCCGTATTTTTTTACCAAAACGCTGCGTTATTCCTATGGTTCAAACAAAGGGCGGCCACGGGAGAACTGGCAGTTCGCGGTGGAACGGATGCCGGTAGCGGCGATGTTGCCGAAGCTGGAGGAATATGGTTTTGGCGCAGTGTATTTGAACCGCAAAGGTTTCGCCGATCACGGTGTGGCTGTGATCGATCAGCTCGCGCAATTGGGCCGCACGAAGGTCATTGAAGACGCCGCGCAGGAACAGGTATGCGTGCTGCTCCAGCCCGCTGCGCAACCACACTT
>JBEHZA010000578.1:0-2982 GCA_048497895.1 Verrucomicrobiota bacterium | reverse complement strand
CTTTACCTCATCGAATGGGGCAGCGCGTGGGGCAACAATCTGGATACGCAAATCATCCGCTTGGAGTACGCTCCGGCACCGGCGCAAACCTCGGCGTTCACGAAGTAATTCGCGGCGGGGCAGAAACGCATCGGAGCGCGGACAGCCTTGTCCGCGCAAATGAAAACGCACACGGCTGAAAGATCAAAATCCAGGTTCTTTCGTCAAACCTGCCTTCGCCTCGATGCAATGGCCCGTTTGGTAGCGCTCAAAAACGCGGACAAGGCTGTCCGCGCTCCGATGGACAATCCAGCCTCGGACGAAAAAATCCCGTTTGCTCAACGCGCAGAGTTGTCGTTAAATTATCCGCATGCAGTCCGAGCATTCGGTCTCAGCACATTGGGATGGGGTATTTGACGAGCCGGCCTTACAGGTGTGGGCCGAACAATTGCGCCGGCAATTGAAAGCGCCGCAAGTTTCGCTCGGGCTTGTTTTCATGGCGCCGCGCTTCTTTCCGCATGCCGCGCAAGTGCTCGAAATCCTCCGTGTGCACGGACAAATCCCGCTGTTAGCCGGCTGTTCCAGCAAAGGCTTGATCGCAGGCGATCAGGAGATTGAACAGCGCGCGGGCATTGCGCTCGCGCTTTACCATTTGCCCGGCGCGCAACTGCGGACGCATCACTTCACTCAGGAAGAAGTCGAAGAAGCCAATGGCCCGGTTTACTGGCACCTGGAAACCGACGTTTCACCGGAACAAAGCAATGGCTGGCTGGTATTCGCCGACCCGTTTCATTTGAATTCTGAAAAATGGTTGAAACAATGGAACGAAGCGTATGCACCCCTGCCTATCCTGGGCGGATTGGCCAGCGGCAACCAGAGCGAGCAACTCACGCAAGTCTATCTCAACGGCGAGGTCTTTGAAACCGGCGGCGTGGCCATCTCGGTTGGCGGTGAAGTCCGGCTGGCCGGAGTGATTTCGCAAGGCTGCACGCCGATTGGCGAGACGTGGACAATTACCAAAGCCGAGGGAAATATCATCAAGGAAATCGGGAATCGTCCCGCGTACAACGTGCTGGTGGAAACCTACGAAGCACTCTCGCTGGAAGAGAAACGACGGCTGCAAAACAATTTATTCGTGGGACTGGTGATCAATGAATATCTGGATGAATTTCACCGGGGCGATTTCCTGATTCGCAATCTGCTGGGGGCAACTCCCGAAAATGGTTGTCTGGCCATTGGCGCTTATCCGCGTCCGGGCCAAACTCTCCAATTTCAATGCCGCGATGCCAATGCCGCCACGGAAGACATGGCGGTATTGCTGACGCGGGCGAAACAGGAACTGGCGAACAGCACCATCTATGGTGCCTCGCTGCATTGCTGCAATGGCCGTGGCTCGCATATGTTCCGCCAACCGAATCATGACGCACAAATGATTGAGGAATTAATTGGACCATTCGGCATGGCCGGTTTCTTCTGCAATGGTGAGATTGGACCGGTGGGAGACAAGAATTTCCTGCACGGCTACACGGCGTCACTGGCGCTCTTCGTTAAAAAATAAGGGAACATGGATCAATCTGTCACTCCGCCCGCTAATGGGCTTACTGCTGCGCCGACCGCTGCCAAACCGAGCTTGATTTTCCGGCCGGACAATTTCTTTGAGCGGCTGAACCTCGCGGAGTTATTTCCGGTCACGCAACCGCTCGAAGTGGAACTGGGCTGTGGCGACGGCTCTTTCATGGCGCAATATGCCAGGTTGCATCCGGAACATAATTTCCTGGGCGTGGAACGGCTGCTGGGGCGCCTGCGCAAGCTCAACAAAAAGGGATTGCGCGCGGGCTTGAAGAATTTGCGGATCATCCGCATTGAAGCTTCTTACTTCATCGAATACATGGTGCCGTCGGCATCAACGACCGCGTTGCACATTTACTTTCCGGACCCTTGGCCCAAGCGCAAGCAGCGGAAGAACCGCTTGATCAACGAACGTTTTACGGAGATTGCGCGACAAGTGCTGGTCATGAATGGCATCGTTTATCTGCGCACGGATGACAAAGACTACTTTGAGCAGATGACCACGGTGTTTGCGGCGAATGCCCATTTTGAAGCGATGGAAACCCCGGCGGAATTGAGCGTAATTATTACGGATTTTGAACGGCAATTCAACGCGCAAGGAATTCCCACGAATCGCGCGGCGTATCGGAAGAAGGATTAACGCAAGGGCTGTTGATTATTTGGCCGCGTTTATTTTTTCGAGCACAGGCCGGAGACTTTTCCAAACGGTTTCGGCAACGATCTTGTGCCCCTCGGGAGTGGGATGAATGTGATCCGGTAGATTGTATTCCGGCTTGCCACCGATGCCTTCCAAAAGAAACGGGATCAAGGCCGCGTGATTAGTTTGCGCGAGATCGGGAAACACTTTTTGAAAGGCGGTATTGTATTCCTCCCCCATATTCGGCGGCATTTGCATGCCGGCAAGGACGACTTGCGCCTGAGGATACTTGCCTTTAACCCGGTCGATAATCGCTTGCAGATTCGTACGCGTAAGACTTACGGGAATGCCGCGTAAGCCATCATTGCCGCCCAACTCCAGCACGAGCACGTCGATGCGACGTTTTAGCAACCAATCGACCCGGCGCAAACCACCGGCTGTGGTATCGCCGCTTACGCCCGCGTTCACCACGGAGAAGTTCCAACCGGCGGCATCGATCTTCTTTTGCACCAATGCCGGATAGGCTTCGTCGGGGTCCACGCCGAAACCAGCAGCGAGGCTATCGCCCAAAACGACGACAGTTTTGCGCTCGGCGAGTGAATCCGCTGCGTTGATGAGAGTGGCGCTCAGTAGGAGCAGCACGAGAATTACTGGGATCGAGGTTGCGCGCAGGAAAGATTGGATTTCCCCGGACAGCGACCGTCCCCGGTCGCAGCAACATTCGCTCGCCCGATAGTATCTGAAATATTCCAACGCGTCCCTTCCGTTCCACCTTGCTGCGACCGGGGACGGTCGCT
>JBEHZA010000577.1:0-2995 GCA_048497895.1 Verrucomicrobiota bacterium | reverse complement strand
CCGATGATGGCGCCGCTCGAATCGCGAATGGGGGAGAAGCCATAACTGCCAACCCAGCTTTCACCGGTGTCCTTGCGGCGCAGAGAATATTCGACATTAATGCCCGTTTCCCCGCGCAACGCCTGCGGCACGGCCCACATTTCTGAAGGGGCCGGTTCACCATTTGGCAGAAAGACGTCCAGGATGGCGGTGTAATCTGCCAGCAGGCGGGGGCATTCCTGTTTGTTTTTAAATTTGTGAAACGAGGCAAAGGCGTCGTTGAATTCGATCAACCGTCCGCTGGTGTCCGAAATGAACACCGCATCCGTCATGCTGGCCAGCGCTACTTCCAGTTTGGTCCGGCTGGCCAGCGCTTCGGCCTGCGCGAGTTTGGAGCCGGTGATGTCCTGAATAGTGCCCCGGAGGCGTGTTATTTTGCCCTGATGCCAGATGGGCAATCCCTGCGTCCTTACCCATTTGTGATTACCTGCCGGAGTCACCATTTCCAGTTCCAGATCGTAAGGCGTGCCTTGCTCGATGGCGGCTTTCAAGGCGGTTTCGATTTTTTCCCGGGAAGCGCCGTGGTAAACACTCAGCCCGATTTCCTTGTTGGTCGCCGTTTCCGGGTCCATGTCGTGAATGCGGGCCACTTCGTCCGTCCAACCGCCTTCACCGGTAGCGGGATCAAATTCCCAACTACCGATATGCGCCAGGGCGCTCATTTCCCGCAGCCAGAAATCTTTCTGGTGCATCGCTTCCAGCGCCCGTTTTTGTTCTGTGATATCCGTGGCGATGCCATGCCATTGGATTTGACCGGCAGCGGTGCGTTGGGGGTGGGAGCGCAGTTGCAACACGATCGGTTTTCCATTGGCGCCGCGCATCGGGAGTTCCATTTCAAAGTCGGTCAACTGGTGCGCGTTGACCTGCTCGGCCGCCGCGAGCGCCGCCCGTTGCCCGGGCTCGATTAGATCCAGCAGGCAGGCGGCATCGTGCAGAATATCCTCCACTGACACGCCATGAACGCGAGTGACGCCGGCGCTGAGATACGTGAAGCGGGTCCTGCCGTCCAGTTCGTGCAGGTATTGATACACGTAGCTGTTGGGCAAATTGTCGCCGACGAGCCGCAATTTTTCTTCACTGGCGCGCATGGCCTGTTCGGCTTGTTTGCGTTCCGTAATATCAACAATGACGACGACCACCACCGGGTTGGCGCGTTCGCCGCCCGGTTCGTAGGAGACGGTGTAATAACGGGGATTTCCAGCGGGTTCGCTGGCTGGCAGAGCCAGTTCATAATTGACCCGCTGGCCTTGAAAAGCCAGTTGCAGGCGAGGACGAATCTGGTCCGGATAAACGCGCGGGAGCACATCCGCCACGCGTTGGCCGACGATTTCATGGGTGGCCAGCCGCAGAATGTTTGCGTAGGCCGGATTGGCGTAACGATAGCGATGCTCCTGATCGATGATCACCAATCCTACCTGAGCGGTATCGGTCACGGTCCGCAACCGTTCTTCACTGATTCGTAACGCTTCCGCTGCCTGTTTGCGTCCGGTGACGTCGCGCGCGACTTTCGATACCCCAACGACCTTGCCGGTGACATCCTTAATGGGGGAAACCGTCACGGAGACATCAATCAAGCGGCCGTCTTTGGTTTGGCGGCGGGTTTCGAAATGCTCCACGCTTTCTCCCCGTTTGATCATCCCCAGCAAATAGTCTTCTTCGGCCCAGCGATCGGAAGGGATGAGCCGCATGATGGAAGCGCCCACCATTTCGCTGGCGGTATAACCGAAAATCTTTTCCGCACCCCGATTCCAACTGGTGATAATGCTGTTCAGGTCCTTGCCGATGATGGCGTCGTCCGAGGATTCAACAATGGCCGCCATCCGCAGGGAGACGGTTTCAGCCAGCTTGCGTTCAGTGATATCGGTGATTACCGCGACGACCATTTCGGTCAGGCCGTTCATTTTCCTCGGTTCATAGGAGATGGCAAAATGCCGGTGACCGTGGGTAGTGGAGCGGGTAATCTCATAATTCACCCGTTCGCCTTTGAAAGCCTGTTCCAAGCGGGGGCGAATCTCTGCTTCATAGATTTCGGACGTCATTTCCGGCACGAGCTGCCCGATAAGGCCAGACGCAGATTGCCCGAGAATTTCGGCATAAGCTTCATTGGCAAAAACGTAGCGCCGCTCCCGGTTAATAATGATCAGACCTACCCGCGCGTTTTCGGTGACGATCCGCAACCGCTCCTCGCTCTCGATGAGCGCCCGGGTCTGGCGGCGGATTTCCAATTGTGCCATGACCTGACGGCTCAAGACCCGCAGCGCTTCCAGTTGTGCCGGAGTCAATTGGCGTGGAACGCGATCGATGATGGCCAGTGTGCCCAGCGCCTGGCCTTCGGCGGTAATGAGTTGGGCGCCGGCGTAAAAGCGGATTTTCGGCTCGCCGAGTACCAGCGGGTTATCGGCAAAGCGTTCGTCTGAAGCTGCATCCGGGACGATGAATATTTCCGGCTTAAGAATGGCATGCGCGCAAAAGGAGATATCGCGCGGAGTCCCTTCAGCCGCCCAGCCAAGAATGGATTTAAACCACTGCCGTTGTTCATCTACCAACGAGATGAGGGCGATGGGAGCGGCGCAAATACTGGCCGCGAGGGTGGTCAGATCGTCCAACGACTGTTCCGGCAAGGTGTCGAGCAGGCTATATTGGCGGAGCGCGGCCAGACGTGCCGGCTCGTCAGTTGATAGACCGGGAGCTTTCATGGTGTGCGCCAGGCGCTTGAATTTTGAAAGTTACAACCCCGAAAAAAGCCATAAATGACCTGTTGCCAGTCCTCAGATGTTTGCGCGCATGATAACCACTTCACCGTAAAAAACAATCCAAGACTGGCGCTGGATAATTTGAGCGTTTCGCATTGCGTCAGGAGACGCGCCCGCAGGTTATTTAGTTACCAGAAAGCTGCAAAAAGAGTCGGTGGGCCAACTGATGAGTGGTTGCGCTTGCCAGCGGTCAGGGTTTCAAC
>JBEHZA010000576.1:0-3008 GCA_048497895.1 Verrucomicrobiota bacterium | reverse complement strand
GTAACCGGGGCGGATCGGAAAAGCGGAATACGGGGGCAGGGGAATACCGTTATTGGCTTCCGCCCAGGTTTTTCCCAGGTCATCCGAGGCATAAACACCCCAAACTTTAGTGACGAGCAAGACGCGTGTGCCCGCCCTGGTAATCGATTGACCGACACCAGAACTGGTGAAGCCACCCACGTTGGCGGGGATGCCATTCCGGCTGTTGGTCCAGTTGTTTCCATTATCAGTGCTGTACCAGGCGATGCCGTCCAGATCATCCGCGGCGAACAGATAGTTGCCGATCTGCGTGAAGCTGCGGAAATCAATCAAGGTCAATCCCGGAGCGCTGCCTTGAGTCCAGGTGGAGCCGGCATTATCCGAGTAAAAGACCGGTTGTGCCACGGTGTTGCGCCAGCTTTGAACCGAATTGCCTTCGAGAATGCGGTTGCCCACTTTGAAAAGTGTGTTGATGCCGACTGTGGCACTATTAGGATCGCTGGCGGAAGATTCCAAGCCGCTGCTCATTTTAGTCCACGTCGCGCCGTTATCGGTGGATTTGTACACGCCGCTGCCGCCGAACCCGGCATAGAGCGTATTGCCGCTCCCTGCGCCTACGGCGGTGGGGTTTACATTCGCTGGTCCGCCAGTGACGGTTTGCCAGGTTTGGGCGGAAGCCGGAGAGGCAGCCCAGAGGCCCAGCGCCAGGATAAGATTAAGCGAAAACCGCGCGAAAAACGACAGGCGCGGACGTGGTACAAGTACAATCGTCCTCTTCATGTTTTACTGCAATAATAGAATCTCCCGTGACCCAAAGGCGTCTCAAGGCGTCTAAACTTGAAACGCTAACGCGAAGGGAAAAGCAAACGTTGTACCAAATCAAGGCTTAAATGCCCCAATGTGGGACAAAATTCAGCTTTAGCTTAATTTATCTTAAGAAAATAGTGCCTAAATGGTCTGCTGGTCAGGGTTATAAGCCTCTTTTGTCAGGGTGAATACACCCTGATTCTCATTAATGAAAAAACACCGCCCGGATGGCCGGGTGGTGTTTATCAGAAATGAGATAAAGCCGGGGGCTATGCCTTGGGTTTCAATTGCGGGAACAGGATGACATCGCGAATGGTATCCTGGCCCAATAACATCATGCAGAGGCGGTCAATGCCGATGCCGATGCCACCGGCGGGCGGCATACCGTGTTCGAGGGCGGCGAGGAAATCTTCGTCGAGCTTTTGCTGTTCGCCACCGGCTTGATGTTCGAGGCGTTCGCGTTGTTCGATGGGATCGTTTTGCTCAGTGTAACCGGGCGAAATTTCCTGGCCGTTAATGCAGCATTCAAAGACTTCTACCGTGGTTGGGTCTTCGGGCGAAAGTTTGGCGAGTGGCACCAGTTCCTTCGGTAAATGCGTGACGAACGTGGGCTGGATCAAGGTCGGTTCGATGAGCTTCTCGAATACGGCACCGGTCACTTCAAAATCTTCGTAACCCGCAGCGATGTCGCCGCCGAGTTTGAGGTCTTCGATGGCGCGACGGCGGCGTTCTTCCGGCGTCACGTCGAACCAGTCCTGGCCACCGACTTCGCGCACGAGGTCTTTGTATTTCACGCGCTTCCACGACGGGGTGAGGTCGATATATTGCTTTTCAATTAAGCCTTTTACACGCTCATTTGCTCCAGCGAGATTAGATCGGATGTCGGTAAATTCATTCAAATTTGACGAGAACATAGATGGGTTTGAATCATGGAAAAAATTCAAAATACTAATCATGTTCTCAATTGTTGAGAGAGAACTAGCTGCCAATTCCCAATATGGTGCGTGGCCAACAGTCTTAAGAAATCTTTCATCGATTTCGTGCAGATGAGGTGAGTAAATGGGCCGCAGCTCTGATTCGATACGTTGTTTATCCTCTGCGCTGGCTACAGATTCCATGAGGCTGTAGTAAGTGTGTGAAAAAACAATTACCGACCGGAACGCTTCGCGCAAATCAGGATTGCAATTACGGATTACTTTCGGCGATTCCAAAACCTTGTTTGCAATACCATAAATCAGCGACTCCACTGTCTTCATCATGCTCTCGTAATCGCCATAAGCTTCATACGCTTCAAGCATGGTGAATTCAGGGTTGTGTTTGCGCGACAAGCCTTCGTTCCGAAAGTTTCGGCCGATTTCAAATACTTTGTCGATGCCGCCCACGAGCAATCGTTTTAAGTAAAGTTCCAAAGCAATGCGAAGATAAAATTCACATCCGAGCGCATTATGATGCGTCTTGAACGGTGCCGCTGCCGCACCGCCAGGGATCGCTTGCATCATCGGCGTTTCCACTTCCACGTAACCGCGTTCGTTAAAAAATGCACGGATTTCTTTGATGATAGCCGAACGATTCAGGAAAGTTTTCTTCACGTCATCGTTGGCCATCAAATCGAGATAACGCTGGCGATAGCGCGTTTCGGTATCGCTCAGGCCGTGCCACTTTTCGGGCGGCGGACGCAGCGACTTGGATAACGTGACGAAGGAGGTCACTTTGACGGAAATTTCCTGGGTTTTGGTAACGAACAGGGAGCCGTTGACGCCAATGAAATCACCAAGGTCGAGGTGTTTGAAGATATTGAATTGGTCTTCGCCAATGGCCTGCTTTTGGACGTAAAGCTGGATGCGACCACTCTGGTCTTTGATGTCGTAGAAGAGGCTTTTGCCCATGTCCCGCATGGCGGAGATGCGGCCGGCGAGAGCGACTTCGCGGCCTTCGACGTAGTTGCCGCGCGCTTCGGCGCATTTCTCAGTAGGGGTGAACTTATTGGCAAAAGGATTGACGCCCTGGCTGCGAAGGGCGGCCAGTTTAATTTTGCGCTGCTCGATCAATGAATTTGTATCTTCCATAGACATCTCTCCACCGTTGCACGGCGGGCTGAATATGAAACACCTTCGGCGGGCGGTTGTCCAAGGTTTTGATGTATCTGAAAGTGTTCACGACATGCGCATTCCGTGTCACTGGAGCGCGGCATTTATGCCGCTTCAGTGTTCGGGCAGCCAAGG
>JBEHZA010000575.1:0-3012 GCA_048497895.1 Verrucomicrobiota bacterium | reverse complement strand
CGCTGCAACCGGGGACGGTCGCTGTCCGGAGGTAAATACACCACCTAATCCCGACAACAAAAAACCCGAAGCCGGGAGGCTTCGGGTTTTGAATCAGACGAACCGGAATTAGAGCGAGTGACCACTCACGTTACAGGTCGGGCTGGCGGAAACCGAGTTGATGGTATAGGAGCCACCACCTGGGCAGGAAGGAATCGCATTACCCTTCAGGTAGGCGGCCACTTCTGTGGTGCCCGGCGTGTCAGTGCTGGTCTTCTTGTTTTCCAACGCCCATTGCTGCACGCCGCCATCGATCTGTTTCAGGTTGGCGATGCAGGAGTTCTTCTGAGCGGTGGTGCGGGCTTTCACGAAGTTAGGAATCGCGATCGCGGCCAGCAAACCGATGATGGCCACCACGATCATGATTTCGACGAGGGTGAAACCTGCCTTGCGAGTTGTTTGGAACTTCATAACGAACCTTTCTTGCACGGCGTGGATGTAGCAAAAGGCGGGTTTATTTATTAATACGACTGTTTTTATCCACATATTGCCCTTTGCAGCCGTGATTAAATACATAGCTAAAATGAGTTTTAAAATCAATAAAATATTCTAATTTAAAATAAATGACCATTCGTTATGTTTATAAATCGGTATATACCTAACGGAAAGTATAGCCGGTTAAGTCATGGCTGATGAGTTACAATACCCTTGGAATGACGACTTTGGATTGGCTTTTACTCCTGATTGTCAATATGATGCGGGCAGGTTGGGGTCTGATTTATGGCGCAAACGCTCAAAGAAACCTTAAAGAAAGTTCCGCCCCTGGTCTCGGCTGTGCGGGCCGCACGACGATGGCGACGACAGGCAGAGCTTTGGAATTTACGCCAGGAAAGAACCTACACCGCTCAGATTGCGGCCTATGTGGAGTCGCACTCTTCCCGAAAATTACAGATTGGTTCCGGACCGCATTTTCTTCCCGGCTGGTTGAATACGGATTATGAGCCGGTTTCCGGCGAATTTGTGTTCATGGATGCCACCCGGCGGTTTCCTTTGCCGGAGCGGGCCTTTGAGCATGTTTTCAGCGAACACATGATCGAACATATCACCTACGAGCAGGGCCAGGTGATGTTGGGGGAATCCTTCCGGTGTCTCAAACCGGGTGGCAAAATCCGGATTGCCACGCCCAATTTGAAGAACATTGTCGAGCTGTACGCGGCCGCTAAAACCGATCGCCAGAAGCGATACATTGATTGGGCGATGAGCCTGTTTTATCCCCACGTGGCTTCAAAGCATGAAGGTTTCGTGATCAATAATTTCGTGCGTAATTGGGGGCATCTCTTTGTTTACGATCCGGCGACTTTGCGGTTTGCCCTGGAGCAGGCTGGGTTCACTGCGGTGCGCGAATGCCCGACCGGTGTCAGTGAGGACAACGTATTCCAAAACCTGGAATGTCATGGCAAATTAATTGGCGAAGAAAATAACCTCGTGGAAACAATGGTGCTGGAGGCCACCCGGCCGCTTTGAAGCCAACGTGGAATCGTAATCCGAAATTCGAGTGAGCATCACCGCGCTAATTCATACCCGGAACGAAAAGGCGAATCTGCCGGATTGTTTGCGTTCCGTGGCGTGGGCCGATGAAGTGGTAGTGGCGGACATGGCCAGCACCGATGGGACGCGGGAAATCGCCGCTTCATTTAACGCGCGGGTGATCGATATGCCGCTGGCTCCCATTGTGGAACCGGTGCGCAATCTGGCCATCAGCCAATGCACCAGTGAATGGATTTTAATTGTCGATGCAGATGAACGCATCCCCGCCAAGCTGGCGACGTATTTGCAGGCATTGACCGGGAAGGCGCAAGCCGTTGCGTATGCCGTGCCGCGGCGTAATTTCTTTCTGGGCGAATGGCTGGAACACGGTTTCTGGCCGGACTATCAGACCCGTTTTTTCCGCAAAGGAGCCGTGGTTTGGTCGGATCTGGTGCATGAGTTGCCCGCAATTAACGGCAAATTTGATTCCCTTCCCGCCGATCCCGAGGCGGCGCTGGAACATCCCGGCTATGGCAACGACCTGACGAATTTTATTCAAAAGCTGGTCAAGTATGCGCCGCTGGATGCGGAGCGGCTGGCCAATACGTTGAAACCGCCCATCTGGCCATATCTGGTCCGCCGTCCCGCGGGGGAATTGCTGGGACGATACATTCGTTGTGGAGCGTGGCGGCATGGCATGCACGGTCTGGTCTGGAGTTTGTTGCTGGCGCAATATCAATTATTAATCGCGGTGCATTATTGGGCTAAATACCGGAACGAAATGAGCGTTCAACCGCCGGAAACCTTGCGCCGGCAATTCCGCTGGGAAGCCTTGCGGGAGGCAGTGAAATGGTGGCGGCCTTAGCGTGGGACAAGCGAAATCCTGTGACTTCCCTACCGTCAAAAATCAATCTCGGTTGCGGCCAGAAAAAAATGGCGGGCTACCTGAACGTGGATCGGGTGGCCAGCGTGCAACCGGATGTCGTTCACGATCTGAACGTGTACCCATACCCTTTTCCGGACGGTTCCTTTGAAGAGATTTGCGCCTATGACGTGGTTGAGCATCTGGCGGATGTCATGGCGTTCATGAACGAAGTCTGGCGGATTGCCAGACCCGGCGCGCGCATTGTATTTACCACGCCGCACTTTTCCTCGGCCAATTCCTTTACCGACCCCACGCACCAACGGCATTTGAGCTATTATTCCTTCGATTATTTTACCAGCGGACACCAATGGAATTACTACGGGAGCGAGGGGTTTGAAATGCGGCATCGCAGCCTGATCTTTGCGCCGACGCTGGCCAATAAGGTAGTAGGGCGGTTAGCCAACCGGTTTCCCAGCCGGTATGAGCAGCATTGGACCTGGATTTTTCCCGCCTGGTTTCTCTATTTTGAAATGAAGGTGCGTCTCTTCACGCTCGGCGCTTGCCCAGTGAGCGTGAAGAGCGCGGCCGAGCGCACCGTGCCGATCTTCGAGCGCGTGTTCGGCCGAAAACTGAGCGCGCTC
>JBEHZA010000574.1:0-3017 GCA_048497895.1 Verrucomicrobiota bacterium | reverse complement strand
GCCAGCGCCAGCCCAAGCTTCAGGAATTGGCCACGTTCACTCAACAATTGGCCAACCTGTTGCACGCCGGCATGCCCTTGACTGTGGCATTGAACAGCATGTCCAATCTCGATTCCAAGGGCATTCCCAAAGAAGTCAGTCGCCAGCTCAAGCAGGATGTCATGGAGGGCAAAGGACTATCCGAAGCCATGGCGAAACAGCCGCAGATTTTTTCCGATCTCTACGTCAACATGGTGCGCGCGGGCGAACAAAGCGGCGCTTTGGAAGAAGTGCTGCGCCGGTTGGCCGATCACTTTGAGCGTTTCGCGGAAGTGCAGTCGAAATTCACCTCGGCCCTGATCTATCCGGCTCTCGTGGCCACCGTTGGCGTAGGCATCATGTTCTTTTTCATGACCTACATGCTCCCCAAGTTCCTGACCATTTTCGAGGGCATGAAAGTGCAGTTGCCGGCCTCCACGCAAATGCTGATCGGCATCAGTCATCTGTTTAAGAATTATTGGTGGCTGATGTTGCTCGTCGTTGTGGCGGCTGTTGTCATGTTCAAACGTTACCAGGCCACTCCCCAGGGCAAGCGCTCTATCGACCGCTGGAAAATGGACGCCCCCGTGCTGGGCAAGGTGTTTCAACTCAGCCTGTTTGGCCAGTTCGCCCGCACGCTCGGCACCTTGCTGCATAACGGTGTACCCGTGCTCACCGCCTTAAAGATTACGGAACAGGTGATGCCGAATATTATCCTCAAAGAAGCCATCGCCAATACCCGGGAAGCCGTTACGGATGGCAAAACCATCGCGCAACCGCTGGCCAAGAGCAAAATCTTCCCCCAACTCATGATCGATTTGCTCAAAATCGGCGAAGAAACCGGCGACGTGCCGGGCGCTTTGCAAAATCTCGCGGAGACATACGAGAGCGAGCTGGATGTGTCGCTCCGCGTGGCGATGAACCTCATTGAGCCAATCATGATTATCTGCATGGCCATTGGCGTAGGTTTCCTGTTGTTCAGCGTCTTGTCCGCCATGTTTGCCATTACTTCCAATATCGGACGTTGATGAAATTATGCTCTCAGCCGCGGGCGTCACGCCGAAGCTGGAAATACGTTCCAGTAGTTCGTGCTTTTACGCTCGTTGAAATGATGATCGTGCTGGGCATTATTGCCATTATCATGACCATCGGGCTGCCCGCCTTTGTCGTGAACCACCGGAAATCTCCGATGCGCAACTCCGTGAATGATGTGGTGGATGCCTGCCGCAACGCGCGCGAAGCAGCGATTTATACCGGAGAAACCACGGAAATGGTCTTTCGTTCCGACGATTTCAGTATCTCCGTCCAGAAAGCTCCGCCGCCTCCGCCTGAGCCGGTGTCCACCAACGGAGTGCCTTCCGCTGCGGAAGTTGCCTTGCCCCCACCTCCCGCTGATCCGGCCCCGGCTTTTCCGGGCTTTTCCGGCCATTTAGCTGAAGGAGTGGCGGTAAAAATGATTGGTGTCAATTTGCAGGACGCCATGGATGCGCCGGAAGTGCACGTCCGTTTTTACCCGAACGGGACCAGCGACGAGTTTGCGCTGATTCTATGGGACGGCACCACAGGGGAGGAACAATTGATCACCACCGAGGTCATTACCGGCCGGGTCGATGTGAAATCGCTGAATGATCCTGCGGTGGTTAATAATTCCAGCGGCCCCAAACGGGTCTTGAAAATGAAATGAAACTGCCCGCTTCCAGTTCTCGTCAGCGATTGGCGCGTGTCCGCGCAGGCGCCGCTGCGTTTACGCTGCTGGAAGTGATGGTGGCCGTTTTCATTTTCTTCGTCGCAATCTTTGCCATCCTGAGTTTGACTTCGCAAACGTTGCAATTAGCCCGCAGTTTGCAACGAACCCTCATTGATCCTTCCACGCTGGCCTCGGAACTTTCCCTGACCAATCAGTTGGTGGAAGGCTCGGATTCCGGCACCTGGCCCGATCATCCGGAGATTCACTGGCGGTCCGATACCACGCTCGTTTCCTCCAACGGCCTCTATAAGGTCGATTTTCATGTGTATCAGGATGTGGACCGCCGCGTGGTCGAATCGGAATTGAGTATCCTGCTCTATCGCCCGGCTTCCGTGCAGGGCGCTCAAAATACCAGTCTGGGCGGGGGCAATCGCAGCCCGTTGGGAAGGTGATTATGAAATTCACCCAACCACCAGTACGCCGTGCGTTCACCCTGATCGAGGTCATGATTGCCATGGCGATTATCGGCATCATCATCACCGCGATTTATTCGAGCTGGTCAGCCATTGTGCGCAGCACCAAAACCGGCGAAACCGCCGCGGACGAAGTCTTGCACACCCGCAACGCTCTACGCGCGCTGGAAAGCGCCTTTGGCTCGGTAGTCATGTTCAGCCAGAACAACACCTACTACAGCTTTACCGTCGATACCTCCGGGGATTATGCGACGGTGAGCATGGTTTCACGGTTGCCTTCCACTTTTCCCGGTAGCGGTGTCTTTCCTGAGCAACCCACCCGCCGCGTGACGTTCTCCGTTGTCCCTGGCGATCGTGGGAATCAACTCGTGATGAGTCAGACTTCACTGCTGATTCCGCCCAATTCCAATGACGATCCCTATACGCTGGTACTCGTCAAAAATGTCAGCAATTTCGGGGTTGAGTTCTTTGACTCCACCCAAAACGATTGGGTTTACGACTGGACGCAAACCAATGCCCTGCCATTGGCGGTCCGGGTGAGCCTGGGCTTCAATGGATCGGGCAATAGCAAATCAACGGCCAATATTACCACGATTTCCGTGGCTCTGCCCGCCCCTGCCGTGGCCAAGCAGGATCAGATGCCAGATGTCGCACCCACGGGCGGAAATGGCAATGGGACCAATAAACGGCCTAAACCCGCTCCCAATCCGAATGCTCCTAACCAACCCTTTAGCCCGTTTAATCCGAACTTTAAGCCCCAGTAGCTGCCATGGCTTAATGCCATTGGCCTGGCGCCCAAACGATTCATGAAAATAAGAGTTCAACCCGAAGTTCGTGGC
>JBEHZA010000573.1:0-3050 GCA_048497895.1 Verrucomicrobiota bacterium | reverse complement strand
TGCCCCTGCTTGTTTGCTCATGGCTGCGGATGGTTCCGCAGGAGGAACACAGCCGCGGTCCGGAAAACAAAAACGGCGACCCGTGGCCGGGTCGCCGTTTGCGAAAACTGCGCGAGGCTTACAGGCCTTTGCCGATGATGTACTTCAGCAGATCGCCCACGCGGTTGCTGTAACCCCATTCGTTATCGTACCAGCTCACCAGCTTGAAGAAACGCTTGTTCAATTCAATGCCGGAACCTGCGTCATAGATCGACGACGCGTTGCAATGAATGAAATCACTGCTCACCACTTCGTCCGTCGTGAAGTCGAGGATGCCCTTGAGATAGGTCTCACTCGCCTTTTTCATCGCGGCGGTGATTTCAGCGTAGCTCGTATCCTTCACCGTGCGGACCGTCAAGTCCACCACGGACACCGTCGGTGTCGGCACGCGGAACGACATGCCGGTCAACTTGCCCTTCACTTCCGGGCAAACCAGACCCACGGCGCGGGCAGCACCCGTCGTCGAAGGAATCAGGTTGATCGCGGCGCTGCGGCCACCTTTCCAATCTTTCTTGGAAGGACCGTCCACCGTCTTTTGCGTGGCCGTGTAGCTGTGCACCGTGGTCATCAGACCTTCTTCGATGCCGAAACCTTCCTTCAGCAACACGTGCACCAGCGGCGCCAGGCAGTTCGTTGTGCAGGACGCGTTCGAAATAATGTGATGCGTGGCCGGATCATATTTCTCATGATTCACGCCCACCACGATCGTGATGTCCTCGCCCTTGGCCGGCGCGGAAATGATCACCTTTTTGGCGCCTGCGGTAATGTGGCCCTTGGCCTTCTCAGCTTCCGTGAACAAACCGGTCGATTCGATCACGATATCCACGCCGAACTTTTTCCACGGCAATTCCGCCGGGCTCTTCGCGCTCACCACATGGATGTCCGCGCCATTGACCACCAGCACATCGTCCTCGAGCTTGTCTGCGCTCGATTTCTTGGAGCTGACCGTGCCCGTGAAGCGGCCCTGGGTGGAATCATATTTGAGCAGGTAAGCGAGGTTATCCGCCGGGACGATATCGCCCACGGCCACGACTTCCACGTCTTTGCCTACGAGGCCCTGTTCCACCATCGCGCGGAACACCAGGCGTCCGATACGACCGAATCCATTGATTGCAACTTTAACCGCCATAATATTCTCTTTCGTTCAAGTTCAGTGATTCAATTACAAAACAAGCCCCGAATGTTAGCGGCAAGGGCAGGAGCGTCAACGAGAAATCTGCCCTAATTTCGCCCGCCGCCAAACCCGAATCCCGCCGTAATAACGCACATGATCTAGGAAAAGGGAAATACGTTGAACCGTTGACGGGGTAAAAATGTTAAAAACGATGGATGGTCAAAGTAATGGTTATCAAATCTCACGTATTCAGCGTCTTCCGCGGTTAATTTGTGTTTTTTGGCAATCCCCCACCCATACTTCGTATTCCACGCACAATTAGGCCGGAACACTTCAGACACCCGGTGGGGTAAGTGAGTTACTACATTGCCACCGCATCTTTTCCATCATCCTTTTGTTTTGCCGCGTGCCAGTTGAAATCCACTCTGGCGCAGTGTATGAAAGAAGTGAACTTGGGCGAAAGACACACACATGCCGGTAGAATTTAAAGATTATTATAAAACCCTTGGCGTTCCGCGCACCGCCACGGATGACGAACTTCGCAAAGCCTTCCGCAAACTGGCCCGCGAATATCATCCGGATGTCGCCAAAAACAAAGCGACGGCCGAAGAAAAATTCAAAGAGATCAACGAAGCCTACGAAGTCCTCGGCGATCCCGAAAAGCGCAAGAAATACGACACGCTTGGCCAGAATTGGAATCAACCCGGCGGCTTCCGTCCACCGCCTGGGGGGCAACAAACCCGCCGGTCACGCGGCCAAGCGCCGGGCGAAAACGTTCACTTTGAATTTGGCGGCACCGGTTTCAGTGATTTCTTTGAACAATTCTTTGCCGGCAATGCCAGCCGTTTTGGCGGCGCGCGCGGACGCAGTCCCTATGAAGAAGATGAAACCACCGCGGTTCGCGGCAGTGACATCGAAGGTGATATTCTCGTCACTTTGCACGAGGCATTGAATGGCTCCGTGCGTTCCATTTCTCTACGCCGCCCCAATCAAAATACCGGCGAGGAGGAAACGCATACTTTTCGGGTAAAAATCCCTGCGGGTGTGCATGAAGGCCGTCTGATTCGCATTCCCGGCAAAGGTGAAGAAGGTCATCATGGCGGTCCGGCCGGCGATCTCTATCTCCATGTCAAATTCGCCAAGCATCCGGATTTTCGCGTGCGCGATTCCGACCTCTTTTACGATCTTGAAGTCGCTCCCTGGGAAGCTGTCCTCGGCGCCACCGTGAAAGTGCCCACCCTGGAAGGTAGCGTCTCCATGAAGATTCCACCCGGCACTAACTCCGGCCAGCAACTGCGCCTGCGCGGCAAAGGTCTGCCCGATAGCGAAGGTAACCGCGGTGACCTTCATACCCTGGTCAATATCGTTGTGCCCACGCAAATCACGGACGCCCAACGCAAACTTTGGGAACAATTGGCGGAACTTTCTGCCACGCATCCGGAGCGCTCAACATGAAAAAATCCCGCTCCCGCACGACCGTCAGCGCCTTGCAGGTGGAGATTTTCACTGTTACACCCGCCGGACGTTACGATGTCAAAACCGCCGCCCGCCTGGCCGGGGTGCCGTCAAAAACAATCTTGAGCTATCATCGTGCTGGTTTGATTCCAGCAGTCGGCAAGTCGCGTCCATCTCACCCCAAATTCAGTGACGAATCGATTTTGCTGGTGCGACGCATTGAACGGCTGCGTTCCCACCACGGCATTAATCTGGCCGGGATAAAAATGATCGTTGAATTAATGGACGAGCTGAACCGTTTGCACTCCGAAGTTCGTTTCTGGCGCGAGTAGTGAACATTCTTCACCTTGTCGCGCCACGTCCCGGACAGCGACCGTCCCCGGTCGCAACAATGTCCGCATAATCGAACGTTTTTGAACTATCCCAACACTGTTTGACTGAG
>JBEHZA010000572.1:0-3080 GCA_048497895.1 Verrucomicrobiota bacterium | reverse complement strand
GGTTGACGATGAAGTCGCCGCTCTCTGGCTGGATAATAAATCAGTTAGCGCGGACGTGCTGAAACGCGCCATCCGTCGTGCCACGATAGCAAATCGCCTGGTGCCTGTGATCGGTGGCAGTGCCTACAAGTTTGTGGGAGTGCAACCATTGCTGGATGCCCTAGTCGATTATCTGCCCAGCCCGGCGGATATGCCCTCGGTAGAAGCCCATTCGACCGATACCGGTGAAGCTGTTCATCTGACTGCGAATGACGATGCCCCGGTGGCCGCACTCGCATTCAAGCTCGTGAGCGATCCGCAAGCCGGGCGTGTCGTCTGGCTGCGGCTCTACACCGGCACATTGCGTAAAGGCGATACCGTGATGAACTCGCGCACCGGCAAGACCGAGCGTGTAGGCCGTCTCGTGCGTATCTTTGCGGATCGTCGCACCGAGATCGCCGAGGCCCATGCGGGCGATATCTGCGGCGTCATCGGCCTCCGTGGTTTTACCACGGGCGATACACTCTGCGCGCCTGAGCAGCCAGTATTGCTGGAGCCGCCCGTGTTCCCGGAACCGGTTGTGACCATCGCCATCGAGCCTTGCACCACCGCGGATCGTGAACACCTCGGGCTCGCACTCGCTCGTTTGAGCGAGGAAGACCCGACGCTCCGCGTGAGCACGCATCTGGAGACCGGCCAATGCCTGTTATCCGGCATGGGTGAACTGCACCTGGACATTACGCGCACACGCTTGGCGGATGAGCATCACGTGGCAACCAATGCGGGCGCACCGCAGATCGCTCATCGCGAAACCGTGTCGCGACCGGCTGAAGTCGATCATCTGTATAAGAAACAGAGCGGCGGCTCCGGCATGTATGCGCGCGTGGCTCTGACTGTGCAACCCGCTGCGGCAGGCTCCGGTCTGAGCATCGAGAACCGCATTGTCGGCGGCAGCATTCCCGTGCAATTCCACGGCGCCGTGAAGAAAGGCCTCTTGGCAGCCGCGAAGGAAAGCGTGCTCGGCTACCCCTTGGTGGACGCAGTGGTCGCCATCGTCGATGGAGATTTCCACGTGAAAGACTCCAACGACCTAGCGTTCCAACTCGCCGCCGCCGAAGCCTTACGTATCGCGCTGCGTGAAGCGGGATCCGTGCTGCTGGAACCGGTCATGCACGTAGAAGTCAGCGTGCCCACCGAGCACCAGGGCGACATCCTCGGCGACCTTACCCGTCGCCGCGGCCAAGTCCTCGCCGTGGAAACGGACGCCGGCAACGCCGCCGTGAAAGCCGAAGTGCCGTTAGCCGAACTGTTCGGCTACGCCAACGCGATCCGCAGCCTCAGCAAAGGCCGCGCCGCGTATAGCATGAAGCCCAACCGCTTCCAACCAGTGCCGGAAGCATTAATGAAGAAGTCGCAAAGGTAATCAGAGCAAAGCGGGGTTCGAGCAATGCGGGCCCCGCTCTTACGGATTGACCGCAGCCCTTGAGTCAGCCCTAATTGAGGGAGCAACCATGGTTGAAATTGTTGACGCTGAAGAGTTTCATGATTTTCAAACGAAAGGCTATAGTCGGCCTGCACGTGTAAGCTGTCGGCGCGCCAACGGAGAACTGGTTGAATTGTTCATCAAGTTTGCAGGTGGTGTGCGTGGACATAATTTTGGCCTCCGTTCGGAATTGATATGTTCCCTCCTTGCCACTGAACTCGGCCTTCTTACGCCCACTCCATTTACAGTCAATTTGTCGAAGGATTTTCTAACCGGCGTCCCTTCAGTCGCCAAGGATTTGGTAGAACGAAGTCTAGGGTTGAACTTCGGCAGTAAAAACGCTGGCTTCGGGTATCATGCCATGCCAACCAACCCAAAACTAAAACACGAACTTCGGCAAATTGCCGCGGAAATATTCGCCTTTGATATTTTGATGCAGAATTTCGACCGCAAATCAGATAACCCAAATTTGCTTTGGAATGGCAGTAAAATCATACTCATTGATCACGAAAGCGCCTTACAGTCTGTAGTCGAAAAAAACGAGCCAGGAGTTGCCAGCTTGGAACTCGACAGATTCTATGATCACGTGTTTTTCAACATACTAAGCCCGGGAGATGCAGTGTATGAGAGGTTATCCGGAAAACTGGCGTCTGTTTCAATTGACAATATTTTCAACCAAATCCCATCCCAGTGGTCAGACAATAGTGCTTTGAAAAAAGTAAGAAGCCATTTAGATTGGGTTATTGCGAATAATCAGACAGTTTGTGACCTTATTGAAGAAAGAATAGCATGAAAGCGCCATTTAGTTACGTGGTCTTGCGTTACATGCATGATGTTTTCACGCGCGAATTCATCAATGTCGCGGTACTCCTGTATTCTCCCGGCACAAGTTTCCTGCGTTTTCAGTGTATTTCTTCAAAAGAAAGATTACGGGGATTTTTCCCCGGCGCTGATTGCAAGGAGATCATGGAAATCTTGCGCTTTCTGGAAGGCAAATGCATTTCCGCAAGTGAAAAGCTGGCGCAAGAGTTAAACAAATCGTTTGTTAACGCTTCTGAGATTGCATACTCGCTTCTTCCAATTGATGACAGCGCGCTCCAATGGTCTACTCCTGGAGGCGGGATTACTGACAATCCTGAACGAACTCTGCGTGAGTTGTTTGATCGGATGGTGACACGCCATGAAAAATCCAATCCTGCGGTAAGGAAAGAAGATCGGGATGTTTGGACGCACTTTGAAAAAGCATTCCGTCCAAAGAGAATTCTCACCCGTTTACAGGAAAAAACTTTAATTGCTGGGGAATTTAAACAAAAGTTTGAGCATACTTGGCAACCTGAAAACGGGATTTTGCACTTGTTTCGTCCTTTAACTTTCGACCTTGTTGACACCTCTGAAATCGTCGGAAAAGCACTAGACTGGAGTGGTCGGGTAAAAGAACTTCGTAAAACTCAACCTGACTTTCTGATTTACCTTTTGCTTGGAGCGCCTGAAAGCAAAGCGAAGATGAGAGCTTTTGAACAAGCAAAAACTACTTTGATAGAAGGTGTTCCAGGCAATAAGCGCATCTTGATGGAAGAAGAGGCACCTCTGCTAGCCGATGATCTTGCACGGGAAATGA
>JBEHZA010000571.1:0-3090 GCA_048497895.1 Verrucomicrobiota bacterium | reverse complement strand
CGCGGCGGCTGTAGTAGTCGTCGAGCGGCATGACCAGCGGCTGGATCGATTCAACCAGGGATCAGTCCACTCGATTTTTTCCTGCTCCACAAACTGTTGAAACAGCCAGCGCTTGGTTATCCAATCGACCTTTCCGATTAACGCTAGCGGCTCGCTCTCTAAAGCATCGAGAGTGTTACCCCAAAGTTCGAGAATGGCATCGGTTTCCGCATCCCGCCCGTGAAACTCGGCTGTCGCACAATGTTGAAATTCCCGCAACACCTCGATGGCATTGGCATTTTTACCATTGGACAAAGGTACGACCCATGGCCCTTCCAGTTGATGGGAAAGACTGTGAAAGGTCATAACGGCATCTGCCAATGAAATTTTCGGCAAACGGTCCAATTCAAGCAAATCCAGCACCAGTGAAGTCGTGCCGATCTTTAAAGCCAATGTTGCCGGCAAGACGCTGGTGTCTCCGTGCAGCAGATGCAGACGACGATATTTTCGTCCATCAGCTAGCGGTTCATCGCGCGTATTGATAATCGCGCGATTGAATTGCACCCATTCAAACAAGTCGTTGTTGATGTAATCGGCCCGCTGACTGATTTGAAACCCTTGCGTATTGTTCATGCGCACGGGAGAGATGCCATGCTCGATATTGCTGGCAGCGCCCACTTTTCCAGCTCCTGCATACAGCAATCGTAACGTGAGAAAAGTCAGCAACGAAAGGACGTTGGATTCCGTTAATGGCGCCGTTCTCCGGACCAGATAATTCTCGTGACAGCCGAACGTCGCTCCGGAGTAATGATCAATGTTGTTACGAATAAAGCTGACTTCTTCGTTTAAGCGCAACTCCTTGATGGCCCGGTGCAGAATCACATCCCCTGCCCGGTCGTAACGCAACAAGTCCCGCAACGAAAGACATTCTGGAGTGCAATACTCCAGGTGCCCCATATCCACATAGGTGCGCCCGCCATTGAACAGGAACCCGCCATTACCCGCCGGCTCATCCCAATCCCGCTGATGCAGATCCGCTAATCCGTAACGCTGTTTATCAAAAATCCAATTCCGCACCCGGCCGATGACACTCGGGGGATTATTCTTCTCGTCATTGGTCAAACAACCGTACTCCGTCTCCAGGCCTACAATCCGGTTCATAAACCCAGTTGCGTGAGCGTCAACGGTTCGTAACGCGCGACTCGTGAAGTCGATCGTGCCAGCCACGCGATTTCCACCTGGCGCCCGTTCAAAGCTTTTCGCCAGCCATCGTGCCGTTCAGGTCCGGGCGGTATCGCCGCATCGAACGGTTTGTTTTCAATCAAGCACCACCAGGCTTGCAGCAACGTGTCAGCAACCTCCTTCCGGTCGCTTTTGCCGGACAATTCACGCTTTAGCCAATCCAGCGCCGCACTTTCCGCTTCGGGCTGTGCCGCCGCCACCATCACTCCGGAAGACTGCAATTGGAAGGAGCCGTCAAAATGTAGGCGCAGTAAAATATCCTGGCTAATGGCATTTCCCAACTCCACCAGCAGCGCTTCAATCAAAAAAGGCGCAGTAAATATTTGTTCGAAATTATTTTTCAACTGCGGGCTGAGGCCAAAACTGACCAGCCGGCGCAGAGTGACGTCTTCCGGCGCGCGCGTAAAAGCTTCCATGTGCGCGGTATCAATCGCCGCCTGACGGATTTTTTCCAGATCGGCCGGATGTCCCAACCCCGCCAGTGCGTGGCGGTCGAATAATTCAAACACCTTGGATTGACCGGAGCCAACTCCGAGCAAAAGAATCCCGTCTGGCAGAGAAACGGCGAAAACTGGCGAACCTCCTTTGAGTTGTTCGCGCACATAATCGCGGCGATTCGCCACCGCCTCCAGCCAACGATACGGTTCCTCGGTCATAAATTCAGACAACTCGCTTGTTCTTCCGGAGTGATCGTGCGCGCCCCTTTCGCATCGAGTATTTTTATCGTTGCGTACGCTTGCAATGCCGGGTTCACGCCACCCGTGGCAGAATCATGTTCGGCGGCCGTCATTAAAAGGCGCAGTGCAAATTGAATCGCTTCGTTCAATTTCATCTGGCCCGGCACGGGTTGTCCATATCGCTCCTGGTAAGATAAAATACTTCTGATCGTGCCGGAACCCGAACCGCTGGCGGCGAACTTCACACCTTGAAATTGCGCTCCCAACGGGTCGTAGAAAAATATCTGCGGACGCGCTTCACCAGTCGAATGATCCAATCCGGCGAATAATGGAACCACAATCCCCACCCCCTGCATGGTCATTGGCAGATTATCGCGCAACAAGCGGGCCAAAGCCCGCACTCGTGCAGGCAGGCTTAGCTTCTGCAATTGGCTGCGGCGATAATATTCAAAGGAGGTTTGGAGCACGCGCGCCATTTCAAATGCCGTCGCCGGAACTCCGGCAATGGCCAGCAATGATTCGGAATCCAACTCCATCACTTTATCCACCTGATCGGTGACGATCACATTGCCCGCGGTGGCCCGCCGGTCACCGGCCATCAGGACGCCCTCAGCAAAATGAAACGCGAATACCGTCGTCGCCTGAGTTTGCACGGGAGCGCCCGCTGCGGAAAGAGTGCGCAACGGCTCCATCTGGTGCCGGGCCAGCAATGAGATAAAGTCACCGGCGATCGAAGTTGAGTCGCTCATTGGCCGGTGCGTTGACGGTAGCGCCGGGCCTGGTCCGGGTCCACTTTTCGCATGCGTTTTAACAACTCCTCGGTATTGGGCTTTTCTACTTTCGGTGCGTTCGGTCCCTCTCCTCCACCGCCGGAACCGGGAGTTGCTGGTCGGTTTTTCTGAGCTTGATCTGGCATAAATGATTACCTTTCCACATTTACTCACTGATTTCGCGCAAATCATCAGGCGTGCGCGCCTGCTCGATAACTTGAGCATACCGCAAAATGTCCGCTGGCGCGAATAAATCCAGCAGGGAAATTTTGAGCGGACGACGGCTGCCCTCCAGCGTCACGTGATCCCATTGCGCCGAGAGGATAGCCGGAGCGAATTTCTGAATGCACAGCCCGCGAATGTAGGCGCGTGTTGTCTGCGGTGGATGAGCCGTCGCCGTTTGTACCGCAGATTCCAGCGGC
>JBEHZA010000570.1:0-3091 GCA_048497895.1 Verrucomicrobiota bacterium | reverse complement strand
TCCCACCGCCGACACCCAAACCTGAACCTCCTCCCGCTCCCGCGCCTGAACCCAAACCTGTCGTCGTCACACCCCCTCCAGTGTCGGCTCCAACCGTTGCGGTTACTCCCACGCCGAAGCCACCGGAACCAACCACGGTCGTCACCACCCCCATCGTCAAAGTCGAACCGGAACTCAAACCGCCTGCGCCCAAAGCGGAAGTCAAAGAACCGTTACCGGAAACAACCGTCGTCGCAGCTAAAAAGACTCCTTCACCAGCGCAAGTGGCGGTAGTCACCCCTGTCGAAACCGCTTCACAAGGCAGTTGGAAACTGGCTGCCGGGCTACTCATCCTTGGCGTGGGACTTTGGATTGCTTACCTCTTCGTCCGCGGCCCGCGCGACACTCATCAAAGCAGCCTCATCTCCCGCTCGTTCGATAAAGAGAGGAAGTAAGCGCAACCCATGAAATATAATCACGCCGGATGGCTTTTTAACCATGCGTGTCGCCATGAACAAGGGAGATAACAAAAATCAAACCGCGTCTTAATACGAACTGGAAATCGAGTCACTTGCCAATTCGGCTTAAAGAGTGTTAGACTATGCCAAGTGAAGAATCAGACCGACATTCAAGATCTAATGATCAGGCCCATGCTTTCTCCGGAGCAAATGGCCCGGATCTTGTCCGCTCGGCGTTCGATTACCTCCGAAGAAGCTTATCGCGAGATGGCAACTCATCTGGGACGCCCACTGTCGCCCGGCAGAAGGAAGACCTCTGTGAATGGGCAAGCAGTCTGGGCTTGTTGCTAACCGCCAGCGATTTGCCATCGAAGACGGTTCGTGGTGGTCAGGAACACGATCTTTTTCACGACATCACCCACGATCGCTATTTTAAAGTTACCCGCCATGGAATATTCGGTCTTTCCCCTGGCATAGAATTAGCCTTGGTTTCTTCTTCCAAAGATGCCCGCGAGTTCCATCTTTGGGAAGCAACCCCGCTCGAATATCTGGAACGTCTTTATCTCCACAACTTACTTGTCCCCGGACTCAATTCTTTTCAGGGGGTAATCGTTCAAGCTGATGGAGATATGGCGATCGTCACCTCACAACCGCGTTTCGACATTGTTGCGGTAACTGAAAAGGAAATCGACGAATGGTTCGCTACACAAGGTTTCAAACGCGTCACCAAATCCGGCTATTATCGGCTTGAGGATAATCTTGGCGTTTTTGATGCTCACGAAAAGAATGTAGTTCGAGCTGGTGAATTGCTTATTCCGTTCGATGTTATTCCCTGTCGGCCAGAAGGAGGTTTCCTGAAATTCATCGAAGACACGCTCGCCGTTGGACACGCCGTAAATGCAGTCCGTAAGGTTTCTACAACACCCGCGCAAACTTCGTTTGACCCAACACTATAAGGTCCATCATTTCACCTTCAACCACAGTGTCTTCAGATAACCCGGCTCTTCGCGGCTAATGGGGAAATCCGGTGGCTGCGGAATGAAATGTTGCTTCAGCACCTTTCGTCCGCTCGCGCGAATGGCCGCCACCACGACTTCTACAAAGCTTTCCGGCTCCCAGCCTGCGGCGTTCGTCGAAGCGAGCAGCACGCCTTCACTGCGTAATAACGGCAATGCCGCTGTCACAAGTTTGCCGTAATCTTTTTCGGCGCGGAAGGCGCCGCGTTCCTTCGATTGCGAGAAGGTCGGCGGATCGAGCACGATCGCATCAAACAAACGCTGTTTCTTCGCCAGTCGGCCCATCCAATCGAAGGCATCGCCGTAAATAAAATCGTGCGCGGCAGGGTCCAGGCCGTTCAGCGTGAAATTACGGCGACCCCATTCCAGATATTTTTTCGAGAGATCGAGACTGGTTACACGCGCTCCGGCTTTGGCTGCGCAAACGGAAAAACCGCACGTGTAGGCAAAGGTATTCAGCACTTCGCGCCCTTGCGCACCATTCGGAAACAGCGGAAAATCTGCCGCTACATAGTTCACCAAGAAGCGACGGCGATTATCCCTTTGATCGAGAAATAAACCAACCGAATAGCCCTCGTTGAAACTCAGCGCAAACTGCACACCATTTTCGAGAATAGTAAACTCAGTGGGAGCTTCTTCGCCCAAAGTCCGTTGCGGCGAGGCCTGTGGCACGCTGCTTTGCCGCACGTGGCGATTTAGAATCTTGTGGTAAGCACCGCGCAAAGAATGTGTCTGCAAAATCCCATTCAAAACGTTTAATTGCTGCGCACTTAACGGTTGTTCCGATTGCGAAAGCAGATAGTCCCCGAGGCGTTCAACATACCAACCCGGCCAGCCGTCCGCCGCGCCGTGCAATACGCGCCAGGCATTGGTCCTGGGTGGTTCAATAATGAAAGCGCGCAACGCACCACGCGTATCCGCGAAAAAATCCACAGATGCCGTGAACGTCATTGCCTCAGCCGATACCGGATGCGTCAGTTTCAACTCCGCCGCGTGCAGACAAACTCGTCCAAAGTCCGCTCCACCGTAAAGCGCATCACCCAAAATCGGAAACCCGCTGGCCGCCGCGTGGACACGTATCTGATGTGTCTTGCCCGTTACCGGCTCCGCCAGCACAGTCGTGCGCCCGGCTTCCGTTTTGAGGATTTGAAAATGTGTCTCGGCAATTTCGGCTCCGGCATGGACCGGTCGGCTCAAATATTTTTCTCCAGCACGCACGAGCGCGGACGTTACCTGCAACCGTTCCTTCGCCGATGAGCGGTCACTCAGTAATAAATATTTCTTCCGGATGGAATGATTCGTGAATTGTTCCGTCAGCGAACGATTGGCCGCTTTGCTCTTGGCAAACACGAGAACTCCGGAAGTTTCCTTATCGAGCCGGTGAATGATCGCCAGGCTGGCCCAACGTGGTTCGCGTTGTTTCAACCATTCGTAAATCCCCTCGCCCGCGTAAGGACTGGGCGCATGCGTGTTCCAGCCCGCCGGTTTATTCACCACCAGCAAATGCTCGTCTTCAAAAATCACGCCTGCTAAATCGCCACCGCTCATCAATATGCAAATTCAACCGAAGTCACCCGCTGAACACGAGCCTAATATAGGAGCGCGGCATTCATGCCGCTTCACTGTTTGAACGTCAGG
>JBEHZA010000569.1:0-3100 GCA_048497895.1 Verrucomicrobiota bacterium | reverse complement strand
TTGTCCAGTTCGCGAAAAAGAACCGATGCACCTATTCACGCTACGCGGACGACATCACGTTCTCCACTAACCAGAAAGAATTTCCCTCTGACGTAGCCGTAGCTTCTGTGCTGAACGCCTGCACTTTGGGAGAAGGCCTAGAAAAGATCATTGCCGAAGCGGGGTTCAAGGTAAAGTCTTCAAAGACGCGGCTCCAGCGACAAACTAGTCGCCAGGTTGTTACGGGGCTAACCGTAAATCGCAAGGTGAACGTCCATGCGTCGTTTTACCGCTATGCGCGCTCGATGTGTCATCAGCTTTTCAAGGAAGGCCGCTACTACCGTCCGGCGGGACATCTGAAAAATCCTGACGACGGTTCGAAAGCAATTGCGTCGACGCAAGTTCTGGAGGGCATTCTCAACTTTGTCCATCATGTCAAAGACAGCACCGATCTACGGCCCGATTTAGAACGCAAATCCCAACCGATTGCTGCTCGCGTGCTTTATCGCCATTTACTCAACTACAAGAACTTCGCGAATCCGGAAAAGCCGCTGCTCATCTGCGAAGGCCGAACAGACAATATTTACATTGATTGTGCGCTCCGGAGGCTACCGTCCTTCAATGGCAAACTTTTCCACGTTGAGGATGGTAAACAGAATTCCGTTATTAAGTTTTTTAACTACAGTGACGTATCGAAGGATGTAATGTTTTTGGGCGGCGGGGTTGGCGACTTAAAACGACTGCTAGAGAAGTATGAAGAAATTCTCGCGCGCTTTCAGCATAAGCCACAGAAATTTCCCGTCATTATTTTAATTGATAATGACGATGGAGCGAAGGATATTTTTAGTCTATTGCGAAAGAAATTTAAAATAACAATCGATTTAACAACATTAGATGATTTTTACCGGATTACTCATAATCTCTATCTGGTAAAAACTCAAGAAATTGGCGCAAACGGTGTGTCCCGTATCGAAGATTTTTTCTCTCCCAGCGTCCTTTCCACAGAGCTCGGTGGGAAGAAATTTTCCCAAGACGAGAAAGCAGACATCACTGCTTATTACGGGAAGCGGTATTTTGCTGAGCATGTTGTGCGGGAAAAGATGGATAGCATCGACTTCTCCGGTTTCAAGCTACTGCTGGAGCGAATTTACAAGGTCCTTCAATATCATCAAGCGAATTTCAGTACGGCCACCTCTTAAACTGATCGCGCGCGAGTTCCGATCAATCCTGAAATGACCGGCCGATGCACTGGTCGCTTGGCCCACGAGCAGACGCTCATGTTCCGATCAAGAGTCAACGGCTCGCTGCCTTCTGATTTGCGGCTGCCAACTAGAACTCCAACTTTCACGGCTACAGGCTGCGGCCCCGAACCGGACGACGCCAATCTGCGTCATTGATGCTTCAGGTTCTTCTCCCTGAGAGAACCCTTCATCAAAGAAGGCAGCAACTTGATCAGATCGTCTCGCGCCCGAAGCCCTGCATTGGGGGTCGTGGGACGGTCGTCTTGAATCAAATGGGCAAAGACCACGGTGTGCGAGTCTTTGATTGCCCAGCCCACAAACCACCCGTAAGCCCGCGCGGAGTCATATTGGCCATTTGAGCCTGGAGAGCCCGTTCCAGTTTTTCCATGGATTTCCAGACCCGTATCGCCTGAATCAACCCGGGTGATGAGGCTGGTCATGCCGTATGCATGCGCTGTGACGGGAAGCCTTCGTTTCACGACCTTTTCGAGAAAGCGCACCTGCTCCAGCGGAGAGATCCGCAATGACGAAATGATCCAGGCGCCAGACGTTCCGTTGTTCTTTCGCGGTTCACCCGACACATCTTGGTTGCCGTACCGAAACGCATGCGTGTAACCCTGAAAACGGGACTCACCCAGTTGCCTCGCAATCTGCTGCGAGAACCAGACGACGGAATACTTCATCCATCGCTCCGGATTGGTGGGTTGGCGCCAAGGTTCGCCGCCCCAATCCGGATAGCCGTCCTTGTATGGCATGGATGGCGATGCGCCGTCTTGCAGAATGCCCGAGTCGAATCCCATCAGGCTCAGCGCAATCTTGAATGTCGAGGCCGGCGTTACCCGGGTCGTGCAATCGCCTTCTTGAACCAGCACTTTTCCCGTGGATGCGTCGGCAGCAACGGTGCACAGGGTCTGGCTTGATGCGGCCGCGCTGCCTGCGGTGAACGCCATCAGCAGGCCGTGAATCCAGTTCTTTTGAAATCTGATCCGCATTCAATTCTTTTGGATTGATGAATTCCGAAATCCGGTTCTGGCTGATAGCAACCGAGACAGACGGCAGGTGTGCATGGGCAGAAATGCCACAACGGTGCTGGATGGTGCCGCTCGCCGATCAACTGTGCTTGTCACGGCGCCGGTAGCCTTCAACGGGTTGGGTGCTTGCGGTTCGACCCACTCCATTTGTTCTGGTCGGCGCTGACGGGGCTGCACACCGAAGGCGAATGCGCGCGTCATCGCTGGCAACGCGTTCCCAACTCAGAAACTCGGGGCATTTCGACAATTCGCCGGCAAAATGCCCCCATGGTCCGCCCCTCCCAACTGCTCTACCCGCACCGCGAGGCGGTGGCCACCCGACCCGCCGCCACCGTGCTGCTGCTGCGCGACGGCGAGCGCGGCCTCGAGGTGCTGATGACGCGCCGCTCCACGGCCGCCAGCTTTGCGCCCGGCGCCTACGTGTTCCCCGGCGGCGCGATCGACGCCGACGACGCACTGGCGTTCAACGCCGCGGCCCGCCGCGCCACGCAGAGCGACCTGCAGCTCACGCAGGCCATCGCCGCCATCCGCGAGTGCTACGAAGAGCTGGGCGTGCTGCTGGCCCGCCACGCCGACGGCCGCCCGGCCGACGCCAGTGACGTGGCCGCGCTCGACCGCCACCAGCCCTTCGTCGCCCAATGCCGCGAACGCGGCCTGACGCTGGCCGCCGACGACGTGTTCACACTGGCCCACTGGACCACCGACCGCGACCTGCCCAAGCGCTTCGACGTGCCCTTTCTCGTGGCCCGCATGCCCGAGGGGCAGATTCCGGGGCTGCCGGTATCGAGCGATCCGCTGCTGCAGCCAATGCCCAGGCCGGAGCAGCGCCAGGTGCCGCCGCTCGACTGA
>JBEHZA010000568.1:0-3120 GCA_048497895.1 Verrucomicrobiota bacterium | reverse complement strand
CATCGGCCCGCATGACTTCGCGCACCAGTTGCAGATTGCGGGGGTTTACCCCTAATTCTCCCCGCACTGTGGCCGCCGGATAACGAATCGTGGCATCTTCATCACCCGGTTCCTGAGATTCCAAACGGTCAACCAGACGCGGTGTATAAACTTTGCCCCCGTTGGCAATCGCCGCCGTCATCACCGCCATTTGCAATGGTGACACAGCGATTTCACCCTGGCCGATGCACAACTGATCCGTATCTCCATCCATCCAGGGATCGCCGCTCTTTTTAACTTTTGTGCCCAATGGCGGGAAGTAACCCGCTGTCTCTTGTCGTGTCGGAATGCCAATACGTTCACCGAAGAAAAATCGATGGCCCATTTCAATAATCTTATCTTTTCCGACATGATCTCCGAGGTTAATGAAATAAGGGTTGCTCGATCTCATGAAGGCATGACGAAAATCGAAAGGACCAGCTCCGGCAGTATCACCAACCGGAGCCGCTTTGCCACGTTTCCAATAGCCTTTGCTCATGTACACTTCCTGCGGGTCCAACTTCCCCGCCTCTAACGCCGCGAGTGACACCACAATCTTGAACGTCGAACCCGGCGGCAAATAACCTGCGGTCGCACGATTGACCTGCGGTTTCATTTTCTCATCCGACAAGCGCGCGGCTTCCTCGCGGGATAAACCATCCACGAACTGATTCACATCGTAGGTCGGTTCCGAAGCCAGCGCGAGAATGTCGCCATTGTTCACGTCCAGCACCACAGCCGCTCCACGCACACTGGCGAGTGAGCCGTGCAAGGCTTTTTCCGCGGCCTGCTGCACGGCCAGATCAATCGTCAGCACCAGATTTTTGCCGGGTTGCGCGGGCAGCCAGACGTTCTCGGATTGACGATAGCCGAGGTTATTCACGAGAAGCGATTTGCCTCCGGCGCGTCCGCGCAATTGCTCATCGAAGACCCCTTCCACGCCAATCGCGCCTTTGAAATCCGGCAGGCGATAATTAAAATTCGGCTCGTCATCATCCGTCGAACCGTCATACCGCGTGAGATAGCCAAGAATGTGAGCGGCTGTAGATTTATAGGGATAGTAACGCAAGGATTGGACTTCTAAATTCACGTCCGGCGAATTTACGAAACCCTCAGCGAAACGAGCCACTTCCCCGATGTCCATGTGCTCCTTGATCGGCAAGGGCAATGATTTCCGTTTTTCGTAATGCTTTTGAAATTCCACTTCCGGAAAATCAATGGTCTTGCCCAGTTTCAAGCTGACTTGCTGGACCAGGTTGCTTGCCACTTTGTACCGGGTATGCTGCTGCAACTCCTCTAATTCCTGACGGCTGGGGCCCCGCTTGTATTGCGTTTTCAGTTCCTTTCGCAACTGGGCAACCGACCGGCTGTATTCATCCCGGAATTCAGGACGCAACTCGGCCAGATACAAATTCACATTGTAGCTGGGACGGTTTTCCGCCAGTTCAATGCCATTCCGGTCGAGAATTTTGCCGCGCACCGCGGGAATCCGGACACTGCGGAAGGATTGCGTCTTCACGTTCTCCACGTAGCGCTTGTAGTTGACCACCTGGTGCACCCACAACGCGCTCAGCAGCACGCTCATGCCCAGCAGCACACACACTGCCAGCATGCGCAGTTGCGGTTCGCCTCGCCGGAGTTGGTCAAAAATTAACATGGCTAGGCGCGCCCCCGTTTGATTTGGCGATCGTTGCGGAAGCTCGTTTCCGGCAGCGGCTGATAATGGAAAGCCCGGTTGATCCGGTCAAAAAGCTGAAAAAATAACGGCGCAAACGCCGCTCCACCGAACGACAACACTGCCCATTGCCACAGCGTCCCCCACCCCACCAACGGCGTTTTCCCCATGCTCAAGAGCAGCAATAAGGTCAGCAAAGGCGCCAGGGCACTCGCAAAAAAACCGATGCAGGCTTGCGCATACAATTCGTCCCGCAAGACCAGATCCTGATTAATATGCACCAGATAACCCACCAGAAACAAGGGCAGCACACTGACGCCCAGCGGATTGGCGGAGAGAGAATCAAACCACAAGCCGCCAAAGACCGAGACGAGCGCGATAATGACCACGTTGGTGGTTAACCCGGTGTAAACCAGCAACGCCGGCAGCAAATCCACTTGAGCCCCGAGAAGGTTGCGCAAGACGTTGAAGTGCGATTCGCAGAACACCGCCAGAAAGGCGGTCAGCAGAATGATGGTGCAATTTAAACCAGTCATCGGAACATCACCCACACTTCCTCTAAACGGTTTAAATTTACGGCCAATTTGACCCGCGCTTCAGTGTAAAGACCATACTCCACAGTGCGGGAATCAACAATGGTGCCAATCAAAATGCCCTTCGGAAAATTGCCCCCCAATTCGCTGGTCACCACCGTCTGGTCCGGCTCCAATTTGCTGTTCCGGGTCAGGTAAGTCAGGTCCACCAGATTGGGTTCCAATACTCCGGCGCTGGACGGTGCGATGACGCCATTCTCGCGGCTCTTCTCAACCAAAGCGGCTACCCGGCAGGCGGAATCTCCCACCAAAGCCACTTGCGAACGACTGTAACCGACGGATAAAATTTTTCCCACCAGCCCCTCGGTGGTAACCACCGGGAAATTGGCCTGCACCCCATCCCGGCTGCCTAAATCTATCTCAATGGTCCGCCACCAATTGGCCGGATCGCGGCCAATCACCCGCGCCAAACGCCCGCGCAAACGAATCTGTTTTTGCCAGCCAACGAGCTGCCTTAAGCGATCGTTCTCGCGGGTGGTTTCATTCTCCTGGCTGAGTTGCAGGCGCAACTCCTGATTTTCTTTGCGGAGCTTCTCCAATTCCTCAATCAGGACACTCTTGGGGACGATGGTATCACCGACCCGTTGCGAGGCCGAATGGCTGGAACCGACGAGGCCAAACAGGGGCAGGAAAAGACTGCTCAAGGCGAGCTTGAGCTGCGAAGACGTTGCGGAAGGAAGGTTGAGAACGACTCCCACCACCAGCAACACCAGCGTAAACGCAATGTAATGCGATTTTTTAAACATTCATCCACCCCGTCCACGACGGAGCGAACGCACTTCAGGTACGACTGCAAGAACTCCAATTTCTCAAGCGGGTTGCTTCTTCCAGTCG
>JBEHZA010000567.1:0-3138 GCA_048497895.1 Verrucomicrobiota bacterium | reverse complement strand
GTCGGCAGGCATGCCCCACCCGCAATTCATTTACATATTCCGGCAGTGATTTGCCGGTGCGCAATTTAAAGAAGCGGCTGAAAGCGCCGACACTCAAATGCGCCTGCTCGGCCACCTTGGTCCGATCGATGTTTCCCGTATAGTGTGCATTGATATAGTCGCACACCCGGCCCATCCGCCCTTGATCTTCGCTCGCCAGATCCGGCACAAAACCTGCGCTCGCAATCGGCTTCAAATCCGTTGCCTGCGCCAGCGTTTCCAGAATCGATAGCAGTTCTGCCACGCGGTTAAGCCCCCGGCTTTCCGCCATTTTCTGCATTTTTGCCGCCACCAGTTCACGTGTCTTCCCGGTCACATGCAGCCCGCGTCCCGCTCGATGCAACAGCCGTTTCACCGGTTCCATTTCCGGTATTTCCAGAAACTCCTTGCCTAAAAACGTCTCCAGAAACCGCACCACAATCGCCTTTACCGCGTCCGTCGATTCTCCCCGCGCCTGATCCTGATGCCAGACATGCGGCAGATTTGAACCCACCAGCACCAAATCACCCGGGCTTAACGGTGTGATGTTATCCCCCACCAAACGATGCCCATGACTCTTCAGCACCAATGTTAACTGGCACTCCGGATGGAAATGCCACGTCGCATTGTAACTGGCCCCACGAACCACCTCGCAATGGAACGATTCCCATTGTGTCCGGGGCGTTTTTTCAAAAACCGGTTTCACTGGCCGAAGTCTGCTTCGCGATGGATTTCCCCGCCAGCATAAAAGTATCACAATTCGTGACGAAAGGCGGAGTCTCTGCTACAATTCCCGTGCTTAACTCATTTTTATAAGTATCGCTATGGAACGCACCATTAAAATCGCCCTCGTGGGAGCGGGCATGTTCGGCGGAGATGTCCACGCCCGCGCCTATGCGGATTTGCACGGCGCTGGCATTGCCGCTGGCCTTGGACGTCTTGGCCTGGATAAATGGACGCGTGATCTGGCGCTCATCAAGTTTGAATTGGTCGCCGTCGCCACCCGCTCCGAAGCGTCCGCCAAACGCGCTCAGGCCAATTTCAAAGCATGGACCGGTTATGAGCCGAAGCCGTATTTTGGGGCAACTCCCTGGGTGGACGTCTTGCGTGATTTCCCCGACCTCGACGTCATGGCCGTCGCCACTCCGGATAATCTGCACACCGAAGTCATCCTCGCCGCCTTGAATAACGGCACGCACGTCATCACCGAAAAACCGATGTGCCTGGATATTCACGAAGCGGATCAAATCATCGAGCTGGCCCAAAAGCGCGGCTTAATCGTCTCGGTGGACATGCACAAACGCTATGACCCCGATCATCTGTGCATTCGTGATGATATTCAAAAGCGCATCGGCGAACCGCTTTACGGCACCGCCTTTCTCGAAGAACCGTTGGAAGTCTCCACCAGCACCTTCAAATGGGTAGAACAAAGCGACCCCTTCAGTTACGTCGGCCCGCACTGGACCGACTTGATCTACCATTATTACCATAGCAAACCCGTTTCTCTGACTGCCATTGGCCAGAAGAAGCGTCTTATTCGCGACGGCATCAACGCCTACGACGCCGTGCAAGTGCGCGTCGATTTCGCGAACGGCATGAGCATCAATTTCCACAACAACTGGATTACTCCACCCGATTTTGAAGGCCCCGTGAATCAAGGCCACGAAATTGTCGGTGCCGATGGCAAAGTCGAATCCGATCAACAATACCGCGGTTTTCGCTGGTGGAACAAAGGCGGCGGCAGCCGCACTTCCAACAACCATTTCACCCGCGATGTCAAACGCCCGGATGGCTCCAGTGCCTACATCGGTTACGGCGTGGACAGCATTGTCGCCGGATTGGTCGCCATTTGCCGCGTGAAGTTCTTTCACGAGAAGCGGGAGGCATTAGCAGGCATTTATCCCACTGCCGAAGAAGCCCGCATCACCACCGCCATCGTGAATGCCGCCGCTCTCGTGCGTGATCTGAATTACAAGTATCTGAACGCAGGCCAGGGCGCGCCCGTCACTGCCCGCTTCGGTGAGGATGGCATTACTATTGTGGACCCAACTCGGGCGAGCGAAGGGGCGAACAAAGTATTTCAACAGATTTACGAAAAACCGATTTAAAGACTTCAATAGATTGTTTCATTTTTTACTGCCAAAACTAAAACCATAGAGTATCCCAGCCTTATGAAATCATTGACCGCCCTCCTGTTCGCCACCTTTATTGTCGCGACTGCCCAAGCCGCTGAACCGACGGCTTACACCCGCACCATTTTCACTGATGATTTTTCCAGCAATGGCTTCGGCCCGCGCTGGGGTCACTACAAGAGCGGCAGCGTCGTCAAAGACGGCGTGTTGACCGGCATCACTCCTGTTGGCTCCGATCACTCAGCGGTGGACAGCGTTAAATTCTCTCCAGAACGCGATCTCGAAGTGTCCGTCAAATTCCGTTACGTCAGCGATAAGGCCAAGAGTTTTAATCTCTGGTTCGATGACTTCGCTTACAAAGGCTCGCACGCCGGCCATATTTGCAACGTAAACATCAGCCCCACCGCAGTCAGCATTGGCGACGCCAAGACAGGCAATTTCCGCAATGACATTTACGAGAAGAAAAGCGCACCGGGCGGTCTGAGCGCTGAAGACAAGGCGTTTCTGAAAACCAAAAACAAAACTGTGCCGACGAAGCTGACCTTGCAGGACTGGCACACGCTCGTCGCCCGCACCCATGGTGATACCATTGAAGTCAGCCTGGACGGAACCGTCGTCACCACCTTCCAGTCCGAAGGCATTGCTCACGACCACAAAACACTCGTGAGCCTCACCACCAATCAAGTGGATGTGCAGTACGACGATTTCAGCATCAAAGCTGCTGGCAACGCAACCGCCAGCCGTTAAAGCTTGCGGGCAGGACTTCGTGAATACCTGCACTTGTGTCAAAATCACTTCTTAGCATCAAGGAACGCCTGGCATTAATCCTGGCGTTTCTTGTTTTTGCCCTGACGCCATTGCCCGCTGCTGAGCCGCCCAAATTATTTCAACCGGCGGGTTATTGGATTCACGATCTCTGGTTTACCCAAAGCGGCGGCCTTACTCATGCGTTTTATCTGCAAACGCCCATGGCCATCGGCAATGTCAA
>JBEHZA010000566.1:0-3168 GCA_048497895.1 Verrucomicrobiota bacterium | reverse complement strand
CTCAGGGCCTCTATTACATGCCGCCCACCCGTAACATCAATTTTGACAATAACTTTGCCGATCCCAGCAAACTGCCTCCGGGGGCTCCGGTCATTACTGTGCTGGAACGGTTGAAATGGGTGGTTCCACCGCCGAATACCGTGAGTTACACGGGTAATTAAGTTTTCCAGCGATGGAGCGGGAGCAGGTGGAGGATGTGGAGTTTTCAGTGGTTACCAGCCTGGCTTCAAAAACGCTCGTTTTCCATCGATCGTGATTTATGCTGCCGGGATGACGGGAAAGAAACGGTTGCTTTTGCTGATGGCCTGCCTGAGCGCGATTGTGGGATTGATGATCCAGGAAGCGCGGCAACCGAAGGAACCGGTTTATAAAGACGTTCCGCTTAGTGGGTGGCTGGCCCAGACGATTGCCTGGCGGGGAAATGAAAATGATGATTCCGCGGTGGCTGTCAGGGCGATGGGGACGAATGCTTTGCCCTGGCTGATCAACAATCTTCCGTATCGAAAATACCGCGGACTTTTGGACGCCTGTCCGCAATCGTTGTTGCTGATGGATATGTCGGTCGAGCTGGCGGAATATGATGGCAAGGGGCCAACCATTAATCTTTTATCGGCAGAACTCGAACGGCAAAAGCAACTCATCCGCGCCTTCCGCATGCTGGGCCCGCTGGCGAAACCGGCTGTGCCGGAATTGTCGGAGGCGTTGAATAATCCAGCGGCGATTGAAGCCGCGTGTCTGGCGTTGGCCATGATCGGAAAGGAGGCGCATCCGGCCCTGGCGGCGGCGTTAACGCATACGAATCCTGTGGTGCGGGAAACTGCGGTGGGTGTCTTTATCAATGTGCCGATGGAGGCGGATTGGGCGGTGCCGTACCTGATCCTGTGCACGAAGGATGCGGATGCGGAAGTGCGAAGCTCAGCGCTGCGGGCTTTGAGCGGCATCGACGGTGATCCGGGGGTGCTCATTCCGTATTATCTGACGGTCGTGACCAATGCGAATAATCATCTGCGCGTGTATGCGGTAAAGGGTCTGGGACGATTGGGGCCGAAAGCGAAAGATTCGCTGGCAACGGTGCTCGCGGCTTTGAAGGATGTGGATGAAGGAGTGCGCTGGGAAGCGATGCGGGCTTTGGTCAAGATCGATCCACCGACAGCGGTTAAAGCCGGAGTTGTAACGCTGCTCATCGAACAATTGGAACACAGCGTGGTGGTGCGAACGAGAGCGATTATCAAACTGCTGGCCGAGCTGAAGCAGGAGGCGAGGCCGGCCTTGCCCGTTTTGCGGCGGTTGACGCGAAATCAGGATGCCAGAATCCGCACGGAGGCTGCGAGCGCGATGGAGAAAATTGAGGTTCCGGCCCGGCCGGAGTGAAATAATATTTTCGCTTTTTCAGGACGGTCCACTTTGCTCACAAAAAAGCATGGCAAGGAACGATTTCCGGAGTAAGCTCCTGACATGGATCAATTGTTGAAATTATTGCATGAGAACGCGGCCCTGAAACCGGCTCAACTGGCCGCCATGCTGAACCAGCCCGAAGCGGAAATTGCCGCCCGGATCAAGGCGTATGAAGCGGACAACGTTATTCTGGGTTACCGCACGATTTTAAACGAAGAAAAGCTCGGCGTGGATACGGTGCGCGCGGTGATTGAAGTGAAGATCACGCCGGAACGCGAGGGTGGATTTGACCGGCTGGCGGAACGGATCGCCAAATACGACGAGGTACACTCGTGCTACCTGATGTCGGGCGGTTATGATTTGCTGGTAGTGGTGGAAGGGAACAACCTGCGTTCCGTGGCCACGTTTGTTTCGGAAAAGCTCGCGACGATTCAAGGGGTGGTTTCCACGGCGACGCACTTCATGCTGAAGCCGTACAAGGAACAGGGCGTGTTAATGAAGAAAGAGCGGAATGAAGAGCGGCTGGCGATCACGCCGTAAGGGTTTTGGGGTGGAAGCAATAGTTCAGTAAACTGGCCAAGGCTATAGGAGTGACAGAGCATTGACCTCCTCTCTCTAACTCTCTCCTCCAAAGCGGAGGAGAGAGAATCGGCACGCGCCTTTGTCTGCACGGTGGTAAATCGGACGCTGGCGCGAGGATTTGTGGGCCGTGATTTATGCGGGAGCGTCTTGAATTACGACCGCATCGTTCGTTTTCAGGGGCGCTCAAATTTTCCAGCGGACTTCGATGGGTTCGGGAGTATTCGGGATTTCGACGAGGAGGAGGCCGGCTTCGGGCACGAAACGGCTGGCAACTTTTTTGCCATTCACGGTCAGTTTCAAGGGTTGATGAATCTCCCGCAAAATCAGGCGCCACACTTTCACTTCGCTGGAGAATGATCCGCGCGGGGCGCTGAAGCGGAGGGTGCCGAGGCCGTTGTTGTCGGTGAGTTCGAGGGTGCGTTCACTGCATTCGCCACGGGTGTAGCCTTGCGAATGACCGTCGTCTTCATACCAGTGTAAAGAACCGTGGCCCAGCGGCCAGACGTGTAAGTTAATGACGTCGGCGGGTTGTTCGCCGACGTAGGATTGCGCAGGCCCCATGGGAATGATAGCTCCGCCACGCACGAAGAGGGGCAAGGTATCCAGTTCCGCCAGCGCAACAATGTGTTGCAGACCTTCGTGGGCTTCACCGGTCCAGAAATTAAACCAGATTCCGCGCGGAAGACAGACGCTGCGGGCTTTGGCACCCTGACGGAGAATCGGCGCGACCAATAAATCCGGGCCCAGCAGGAATTGATCACCGGCAGATACGGCGACGGGATCGTTTTGATAATGCCAACTCAGGGGCCGCATGATGGGTGTGCCGTGGTGATGGGCTTCCGCAAACAGGCTGTAGAGATACGGGAGCAACTGGTAACGGAGTTGGAGATAGCGGCGGCAAATTGACTCAACGGTTTCGCCGAAGGCCCACGGTTCCTGAGCGCGGGATTCGAGGTTGGAGTGGTTCCGGAAAAAGGGGGTGAAGGCCGCGAGTTGGGTCCAGCGCGCAAGCAGTTCGCCGGTGGCGCTATCGAGGAAGCCGCCGGCATCCGCACCGCAAAAGGCCACGCCACTTAAACTGAGGTTCAACAGCATGGGAATGGATTCCGCAAGATGTTCCCAGAAGGAGCTGTTATCGCCAGTCCAGACAATGGATTCGCGTTGCACGCCGGTTACGCCGGCGCGCAACGC
>JBEHZA010000565.1:0-3190 GCA_048497895.1 Verrucomicrobiota bacterium | reverse complement strand
TGGAGGATTATCAACTTCGCCTCTCCCAGACTTCCATGATGATGCGCATGCAACTGGATGGCTTCAACCCCAGCGAACAGGAATTCCGCGATCTCTTTAAATTGAAGAAACCGTTTGACGATGATTTCGGCCCCTACGGCATGCCGGGCGGCAGTAAAGAAGATCAGGACAAACGCACCGCCGCGCAAAAGGAACTCGATCAAAACATCAAGCAATTGCTCGGCGACGACCGTTATAAGGAATACCAGCGGGAGCAGGATTTTGCCTACAAAAGCATGGCCAAAGTGGCCGACCGCGAAGGGTTGCCCAAGGAGGCTGCGGTCAAAGTTTACGACATGAAAAAAGCGGCGGAAGATCAGGCCAAACAGATTCGCAACGACAAATCTTTAAGCAGCGATCAACGGCAGGCCGCGCTGCAAGCAATCCGCACAGAAACGGAGAACTCCATTCAGCAGGTGTTTGGTCAAAAGGGGTTTGATTCCTATAAAAACAACAACACCGCGTATTGGTTGAAAGGAATCAGCCCGGACCCGAAAAAGTAAGCGTTGCCGGATTGCCTACTTGGCCGCCGGTTTTGCGCCTTTTTGCAGATCGGCGACGATGGCCGCCAGATCATTGGCCACGATCTTAATTTCATCGGCAGACACGCCGCTGGCGGTCAACATGGACTGGGCTTCTCTCACAGCCGATTGCACATCCATCGCCGCCACGGTTCCGCCATTCATGATCGTGGCCAGATTGCGGGCAAGCGTCGCCTGATTTTGCGAAGTGAGTTTTTTGGAGACCAAAGCCGCCGTCAGGTCATCCGCCAGTTTCGTCAGCAAATCTGTGGACGCCTTCGTGCCGCTGACACAGGCCGTCAGATCGGTGGCCAGCTTCTGTTTCAATTCCGGGGTTGCCTCTGAGCGGGATTTGATAATGGCCAGATCGGCCACCAGCCGTTGCAAGCCCTGCTGTGCGGCCTGACCGGGTTGCGTTCCGGCGGACGTGCTTTGCGCCGTGGCGGCAGCCGTGGGCTTGGTGGATTTATCCGCTGGATCAACGCCGCGATTGGACCCCTGCGTGGTGACTTGCCGGGCCCGCTGTTTAACCAATTCCGCCTGGCTGAATCCGGATTCCAGTGAGAGAAGAAAAACGACCAATATCAGCAGCCCATGTGTTTTCATAGAAATGGCGTAGATTTAACCCACACTGCAACTGGCCTGCCGGATTGTCAATCCGGGTTTGGAGTCCGGAAACGATTGAAAGTGGTGGTCATTACGTGTGGATCGCGGCTGGGGCGAAGCCCAGCCGCAGCGTGTTCGCCCGCTCATTTCGTGCAAAATATTCCACGGTTCCCGCCCGCATCAACTACTGCGCTTAATTCTTTTTCGGCAGGCCCAGTTCCGGCCCCAATACCTCGGAGACCAATCCAGCAATGAGATCACACCCCTTATCATTCATATGCACTCCATCCGCCCGTAATGCGGCGGCCTTATCCAGTTTCTGATTCAAATCCACCACCGGCACTTTCAATTCCTTGCCCAACTCAACCACGGCATCACGATAGCGCGCCAATATTTGCTCCAAACCGCCTTCCGCCTCGTATTCCGCTTTTGGATGCCGTTGGAAATAAGGTTCGGCATTGATCGGCGGCAGGGTGCAGAGCACGGCTTTTGCCTGTTGCTGACGGCATCGCTCCACCATTTTCTTTAAGTTGGCGACATAATCGGCTAACGGCGTTTTGTATTTCTTCGCCGCCGTCAACACGCTGTCATTCGTGCCGAAGAAAATCACCACCGCATCCGGTTTGTGCGCGAGCACATCCTTTTCCATGCGGGCCAATCCCGCCGTAGTCGTATTGCCACCCACTCCGGCATTGATGACCTCAATTCCCAGTTTCCGGCCGAGCAGCGCCGGATATGTTTGATCGTCCGGATGACCAACGCTTTTGGTAATGCTGTCGCCGAAACAGACCACTTTCAGTTTGGCCGGGCTGGTGCCGGCGGTTTCCGCGGCGACCAGCGGGAGCGTTGTGAAGAACACGGCCAGCAGCAGAGTTAAGCGGGAGATGGATGCGCGCAGGAAAGGTTTCATAACCGGAATCAGGTATTGCTGGCCGGTATCTTCCGCAACGGGGCTGGAGCGTAAAGGGAAATCGTTGATTTGCGACCGGTTAGCGGGTTATTTTCGCTGAATATCCCGGTTCGCTGGACGTCTAAAATCGTGCCCCATGGGGAAACGCGCGTTCATTCTTCTCCTGCTGGCGGCAGTGGCTCTGCCGTCGGGCCATGCTGCGCCTATCGAAGCCAAACCAACGGCTGCGGACGGCGAAGCCCTGCTGCTTCTCAAAGCGAATTGTTTCTCCTGTCACAATCCCGAGAAGAAGAAAGCCGATTTATTGCTCACGTCACGTGAAGCGGTTTTGAAAGGCGGCGAGAACGGTCCCGCATTGGTGCCGGGGAAATCAGCCGATAGCCTGCTGGCGAAAGTCGTGTTGTCCGATGCCGATCCCCACATGCCGCCGAAGAAACAACTTTCCGAAACGCAAATCGCGCTCTTGCGCGGCTGGATTGATCGCGGTGCGAATTGGGATGCCGCCGTGCTGGTCGAGAAACCCACCGAGATTAAACCGATTCAACTCGGCGCATTGCCCGGAACGTATCAACCCGTTTTGACCATCGCTTTATCGCCAGATGAAAAGCGGCTCGCGATTGGCCGGGGCAATCATATTTTCATTCACGACGTCAGCGATGCCAAACGTCCGTTGCTGCAACAACTGGAAGGGCATCAGGACGCCGTGCAATCGCTCGTGTGGAGCGCGGATGGCAAACGGCTGGCGTCGGGCGGCTTTCGCCGGGTGATCGTGTGGGATGCGGAAGCGTGGAAAGTGTCACATACGCTCACCAACCAATTCAGCGGACGCGTGACGGCTTTGGAATTTCTTCCGGACAAAAACACACTCGTGATTGCCGAAGGCGAAGTCGCCCGCAGTGGCATTCTTCACCTGTGGACGCTCGGCGAAGATAAACCGAAAGCGACCTGGACTGCGCATACGGACACCATTTTCAATCTGAAGCTCAGTCACAACGGCCAGCGGCTCGCTACTGCCAGCGCCGATCGGCTGGCCAAAGTTTGGGATCTCCAAACACATAAGGAAATCGCCCGCTTTGAAGGCCACACCGGCCACGTTATGGGCGTCGCCTTTAAT
>JBEHZA010000564.1:0-3194 GCA_048497895.1 Verrucomicrobiota bacterium | reverse complement strand
GCGTTACGCCGATAGCGACGGTTACGAGAAAGATATGTCCCGCGAGATGTGGCCTTATCGTGACTACGTGATCAATTCGTTCCACCGGGATTTGCCTTATAATCAATTTATCATCGAGCAGATTGCGGGCGATGAATTGCCAAACCGCACCCAGGATCAAATCGTCGCCACTGGTTTCCTCCGCAACTCCATGGTGAACATGGAAGGCGCAATTGATCCCGAGCAATTCCGCATGGAAGCCATGTTCGACCGCATGGATGCGCTCGGCAAAAGCGTTCTCGGCCTCACCATTCAGTGCAGCCAATGCCACAATCATAAATACGACCCGCTCACGCAGGAGGAATATTACCGGATGTTCTCCTTCCTGAATAACGATCACGAAGCGAAGACGACCGTTTACAGTCCGGAACAACAAATGCAGGTTGCACAATTGCGCCAGCAAATGAACGATGTCGAAGCGGAATTGAAACGCCAGAATCCCGATTGGCAGCAGCGCATGGCTGCGTGGGAAAAAAGCGTCGCCGACAACCAACCTGAATGGACTGTGCTGCGGGACCTGGACCAGGAAGGCGACAAATCACAGCGTTACGAAGAATTGAAAGACGGCTCACTGCTCGCTCAAGGCTATGCCCCGACCAAGCTGACTCAATATTTCCGCACCACCAACAGCCTGACCGATGTTGCCGCGTTCCGGCTGGAATTGCTCCTGCATCCCAATCTCCCTTACGGCGGACCGGGCCGCGCATTTAATGGTACTTGCGCCTTGTCGGAAATCTTCGTGGAAGCCATCGACGCCACCAATCCGGCCAATAAGGTAAAAGTGAAAATCGTTTCGGCCAGCGCCGACTTCACTCAACCGGAACGTCCGCTGGCGCCGAATTTTTACGATAAGACGACCAATAACCGCATCACCGGCCCCATCAGCATGGCTCTGGATGGCAACGATAAAACGGCCTGGGGCATCGACGCCGGACCGGGTCGGCGCAATCAGGAACGCAAGGCCGTGTTCGTCACGGAAAAACCGGTCGGCTTCCCGAATGGCACCATCTGGCGCATCGGCCTCCAGCAAAATCACGGCGGCTGGAACAGTGACGATCACATGAATAATAATCTGGGCCGCTTTCGCCTGAGCGTCACCAAAGCAGCCCACGCAGAAGCCGATCCGCTGCCCAAAAAGGTGCGCGATATTTTTGCCATTCCCTTAAAGGAACGCACTCCGGAACAAATCGCCACCGTATTCAAATACTGGCGCACCACCGTGCCGGAATGGCAGGCGGCCAACGATAAAATTGAAGCGCTGTGGAAACAATGGCCGGAAGCCGCCACCTCCATGGTGCTCGTCCAACGGGAAGACTTGCGCAAAACCGCCATCCTGCGGCGCGGCGATTGGCTGAACCCCACCAAACCGGTCACCCCCGGCGTGCCGGCTTTCCTGAACCCGCTGCCGGCAAATGCCAATGGTTCCCGGCTGTCCTTCGCCCGCTGGCTGGCGGACAATAAATCCCCCACCACGGCGCGTGTGTTTGTCAACCGCATCTGGCAGGCTTACTTCGGGCTGGGCATCGTCAGCACTCCCGAAGATTTCGGCATGCAAAGCGATCTGCCCAGCCATCCGGAATTGCTCGATTGGCTGGCGTGTGAATTTATGGACTCCGGCTGGAGCGTGAAACACATGCAACGGCTGATCGTAAATTCCGCCACGTATCGCCAAAGCAGCCGCGTCACACCCGAACTTTACGAACGCGATCCCTATAACCGCCTGCTCGCCCGTGGTCCCCGCTTCCGCGTGGAAGGCGAAATCGTGCGCGACATCGCCCTTTCCGTGAGTGGCCTGTTGAATCCGGAAATTGGCGGACGCAGTGTGATGCCTCCGGCTCCGGCCTTCCTGTTTCAGCCACCGGCCAGCTATGCGCCCTTCCCGTGGAATGAAGAACCCGGCTCAGAAAAATATCGCCGGGCGCTCTACACCTTCCGCCGCCGTTCCACTCCGTATCCGATGTTGCAAACGTTCGACGTGCCCAACTCCGATTCTTCGTGCGTGCGCCGTCAACGCTCCAATTCACCTCTGCAAGCGCTTGTCTCTTTGAATGAATCGATCTTCATGGATTGCGCCCGTTCACTCGCGCAAAAGACGCTGGCCGATGGCGGCGCGACGGATGCCGACCGCATTAATTATGTCTTCCGGCGCGCGCTCTCCCGGTTGCCGAAAGCGGATGAACGGAAGGAATTGTTAACTCTCCTCGACAAACAACGGCTGCGCCTCGATAGCGGCCAGCTTAACGCCAACGAAATCCTCACTGGCACCAGCGAAGCGCCTAAAGATTTGCCGAAGAATATGACCCCGGTCCAATTGGCCGCCTATACCACCGTGGCGCGCGTGATTCTGAATCTGGACGAAACTATTACGAAGGAATAAGCCCCATGAACTGCCAATCCCATCTCTTTCGCGGTCGCGATCCAAAAATGATCACGCGCCGCTGGTTTTTTGAACAATGCGGCGTGGGGCTGGGCAGCATTGCGCTCGGCTCACTCTTGCGACAAAACGGTTATGCCGCCGCGGCCAAACCCGCCGCCACCAATGCCCTGGCGCCCAAACTGCCGCACTTCGCTGCCCGCGCCAAACGGGTCATCTACTTGTTTATGGCGGGCGCGCCCAGCCATCTCGAATTATTCGATTACAAGCCGGAACTGGCCAAATGGGATGGCAAATTGCCGCCCGCCGATTTGTTGAAAGGCTATCGCACGGCATTCATTAACCCGAACTCCACACTGCTCGGGCCGAAATTTAAATTTGCCCGGCACGGCCAATGCGGCGCGGAAATCTCCGAACTGTTGCCGAACATGGCCGAAGTGGTGGATGACATTGCCATCGTGAAATCAATGCACACGGACGCGTTCAACCATGCGCCCGCGCAAATCTTCATGAACACCGGTTCGCAACAATTTGGCCGTCCCAGCGTCGGCGCGTGGACTACCTATGGCCTGGGCACAGAATCCCAGGATTTGCCTGCGTTCGTCGTTTTCAGCACCGGCACCAAGGGTACCAGTGGCGGTGCTTCCAATTGGGGTTGCGGCTTCCTGCCTTCGATTTACCATCTTGCCCGCACCACCGACGAACAGCCCGATCGTGAGCGAGTCGGTCATCGCCGTTGCCTCACAGCTCCGCGAGACGGATCATCTCGATGCTCTCGCCC
>JBEHZA010000563.1:0-3194 GCA_048497895.1 Verrucomicrobiota bacterium | reverse complement strand
GATGCGGCCAACCTGCAAAACGTCGTCGCGGAATTGCGCGCGCGCGGCTGCCATGTGCCGATCGTTGCGGACATCCATTTTAAACCCGAAGCGGCGATGGAAGCGGCCAAATGGGTGGAAAAAGTGCGGATCAATCCCGGCAATTACGCTGACTCCAAGAAATTTGCGATCAAGGAATATACCGATGATCAGTACGACGCGGAACTGAAGCGCATCGAAGAACGGTTTACGCCGCTGGTCAAGCTCTGCAAGGAATTGGGCCGGGCCATCCGGATTGGCACCAACCACGGTTCCTTGAGCGACCGCATCATGAACCGTTACGGCGATACGCCGCTGGGCATGGTGGAGAGCGCGTTGGAATTTGCGCAGATTGCCCGCAAGAATGATTTCCATAACTTCGTGTTCTCGATGAAATCGAGCAACCCGAAGGTGATGATTGAATGTTACCGCCTGCTGGCGGCACGCCTCAACGAATTGGGTGACGAGTGGAATTATCCGATTCATTTAGGAGTGACGGAAGCCGGTGAAGGGGAAGATGGCCGGATCAAGAGCGCGATTGGGATTGGTTCTTTGCTCTGCGATGGCCTGGGCGACACGATTCGTGTTTCTTTGACGGAAGATTCTCCGCGCGAAATCGCTGTGTGCAAAGAGTTGCTGGCGCAAATTCCGTTGCTGGCCAACCGGAATGCGGCTTTGCCGGACGCGCAACTTTCCTACGACCCGTTTGCGTTTGAACGCCGTCACGCGCCGGAGATTGAATTGTCGGGTGGTTTTAAATGTGGCGGCGAACAAACGATTCGCGTCATCGTTACTCAGGCCACGTGGGATAAGGTGGCGCCGAAAATTCGCCCGAAAGATGACGTAAAGCCGGAAGGCGTTTACGAGGAATTAAACGTCCAGGAAATCGATCCCGGCGCAGATTTTGAAATCAATTGCGACACTCAATTGGTGACGGTGAAGGATGGCGTGAAGCTGCCGGTCATTACGGCGTTCCGTTTGCTGGCTTCCAAATTGCATCGGCTGGGCCGTCAAAATCCGATTTTGTTGAAAGATTGTTTGGAGTTCGAAGCCACTCCGCTGTCGCCGAGCGTTGCTTTGCTGCGGGCTTCGGTGAGCATTGGTGCCTTGCTTGCGGATGGGATTGGGGATGCCATTTTAATTCGTGGAGAAGCGGGTGGCGGGCAATCGTTGCGTCTGGCCTACAATTTGTTGCAAGCCGCCGGATGCCGGTCCTTCAAGACGGATTACGTTGCGTGTCCTTCCTGTGGACGGACGTTGTTCAATCTGCAAACCGTGACCGCCCGCATCAAGACCCGCACCGAACACCTCAAAGGCGTGAAGATTGCCATCATGGGGTGTATCGTGAATGGTCCGGGAGAAATGGCCGACGCGGATTTTGGTTACGTGGGCGGAGCGCCGGGCAAAATCAATCTCTACGTGAGCAAAACGCCGGTGAAGTTTAACATCCCGGAAGCGGAAGCGGTGGACCGCCTGGTCGATCTGATTCGCGAACATGGCAAATGGGTGGAGCCGGAGTTGGTTTAAGCGGCTTCGCTCGCAATGAGGATGAAGCGAAAACTCCGTTAACTAGCGCCAACTGCCATGGGATTGTTCGATCACTTTCTGCGGAAGCGCCCGGTCATGGCGAGCTGGGCGGGTGAGAATGGTCAGGTTTGGGAGGTGGATTTAACTTCCAATTCAGTGGGTGGTATTCGCCTCGGCGATCCTGTTTCTTTGCTCTGGAAACTGGGGCCGCCCGATAATCTGCATCCGGCGGAGCAAGGCATCCATGCTTATTACGCGCAGGGTTTGCAAGTGGATGCAGACGAGGGGATTGTTACTGGTTTTGTGCTGTTTTGGAATGATCTGAACCAGCACTTTCAACCGTTCATCGGCAAATACCAATGGCAGGGCCAGAGCGTGGATATGAAAGCCGGTTTATCGGCTGAAGCGGTGAAGGGATTGCTGGGTGAGCCGTATTGGCAGGATCAGGATGATACGGAAACGGTGCTTTACTACATCCATGGAGCGGTTGAGTGGCAAGTGGAAGTCGATTCCAAAACCGGGCTGAACGCGATGGTGATTACGACGCCTCCAACGCTGGCTGAGGAGAAAGTCCGAATGGATTTGAAAATCAGCAAGCCGTGGCCTCCTGCTCCTGCGGCCAATAGTTAAAGGCCGCAGACGGGTTTTTCTCAAATTGAGCTGCGGCAAGAGTCCTGCTTTCAAAAGGGGATGAACCAGATTTTGCGGTGGTTGTCTGGGTTGACGCAATCTGTAGTTGAATTCAACTTTTCATTGGATTTAACGTAAACCAAGGCTAAGGTTAAGCAGGCGAACAGGAACTACCTGGGTTCCGGGGTGTCCGGGGTAGGGCGGCAAGAAAAGTTCCGCTCAAATCCCCCCAAAGTAATAAACGTCATTCGAATGGGGCCCGCTGGACAAACAGATTAACAGGAAGCATTGTTAATTATGAGCGACGAAGCCATGAGTAATTTCACTCCGCGCGCGCAACAAGTTTTGGCGCTGGCGCGGAAGGAAGCGGACCGGTTCAACCACAACTTTGTGGGTACCGAGCACCTCTTACTGGGATTGATTAAATTGGGGCAGGGCGTAGCCGTCAACGTGCTTCAGAAGTTGGGGCTGGACCTTGAGACGGTGCGCATGGAAGTCGAGAAGCAGGTCGGCACCGGCCCGGACCAGAAGGTCATCGGCAACATTCCTTATACTCCCCGCGTTAAAAAGGTTTTATCGCTGGCCTCCAAGGAAGCCCGGAATTTAAATCATACCTATGTCGGCACTGAGCACATCCTGCTCGGCCTGCTGCGGGAAGGGGATGGTGTCGCCGCGCGTGTGTTGAAGAATCTCGATGTCGATATCGAGCAAACCCGCCAGGAGATTTTGAAAGAGTTGGACCCGAATTTCACTTCGCAAGAGGAAACCCCTCCGGGCGGTGAAGGTGCGGCTCCGGAAAAAGGCGGCGCGGAAAAGAAGGGCGAAACCAAGACGCCTGCCTTGAAAGCGTTCGGCCGTGACCTGACGGAAATTGCGCGCAAAGGCGAGATGGACCCAGTCATTGGCCGCAAGCTCGAAATCGAGCGCGTCATCCAGATTCTTTGCCGTCGCACCAAGAATAACCCCGTGTTGCTCGAATGCGGGCATCGACAGTGTAGGCTCCGGTCGCTGACTTGTTC
>JBEHZA010000562.1:0-3198 GCA_048497895.1 Verrucomicrobiota bacterium | reverse complement strand
GTTTTATCATATTTTTCACCGGTGCAGGTGAAAAATTCTGGAATAACTCCGAGTACGCCCATTGCATGCCGCCGTGCGTCAGCAGATTTTCCGTATCACCCCAACCGCCGCCCAAACCTTCCAGCAAAAAAATCGTCTCCGGAAATTCCTGACGCACCCGGGCCGTAATGTATTGCCATACGTGCATCGGAATCTTGTAACCGGCGTCGCACCGGAACCCATCCACTCCGCGCCGACACCACACGAGAAACATCTCCGCCAGCGTGCGCCACAATTCCGGCCAGCGTTGATCCAGTTCCACCAGATCTTCCCACACCACTCCCCACGCGCCCGGGCTTTCAAAATGCCCATCGGGCTTGCGCAAAAACCACTCCGGATGATTCTCCTGCAACGTGGAACCCCAGCCCGTGTGGTTGATGACAATATCCAGAAATACGCGCGCCCCTTTGCGATGCGCCGCGTACGTCAGTTCGCAAAATTGCTCGATCCCCGTCGAGCACTTATCAAATTCCACCAGCGCCGGGTCAATCGCCGTCAAATCCTCCGCCGCGTACGGACTGCCATAGCGGCCAAACCGTGCATACGTCGTCGGCGTTGGATTCACCGGCAGCAAATGCAAAATCCGGCAGCCTAATTTATCCACGATATGCGGCAACTCCCGAATGATGTCCCGTAATTTTCCCGAAGGCGGAATCACGCTGTAACCTTGCTGATCCAACGTCCGCAACAGTGCATCCCGCGTTTCGTCCACCGTCGTAAATGCCGTTTTGGAAGGCCCAAACATCCGTGTGAATGCGCAATAAATCGTGTTCGCGGTGCGAATACTGTCCGGGTGCACGCTGATCCCAAGGTCCGGTCCATCCGGCCAATGTTGTCTCCCCTCGGGATCGATGAGATACGCTTTCGATTTGAAAAAACCGACTTCGGTAAGCGGCAAATCCAACCCCCATTCGCTTCCCTGCTCCACCATCGGAATATCCCGCCACGAAGCGCCTGCGAGGGGAACCTTTTTGAAATACGAATGAATGATCTCGTCCTGAATCAGACTGGCCCGCCCCAGATTGGTTCGCAACAAAGCGCGCCAGCCCGCCGGCAGCGTCGGACTGCCAGTGAAACGGATGCCAAAGCGAAAGCGGTCGCCGACAAACCGGACGAACCGTTCGCCGGGCGTTGGACTCATTAAAACGGTGGCCATGATGCTGGTTTCTACCCTTGCCGCGCCTCGGCAAAATCTGCGGAAACCATTCACCAACAAGCGCTATGAACCCAATCCTACAAGTGCAAAGACAGCGTATTTCCGCCGCCTTAACGCGCCACGGTTCTTTTCACCGTCAAATCTGCAATGCACCACAGACTCTGATAAGTCCGCAGGAAAAGTTCCCCCTCGGAAACCGCTATCGAAGAATTTGTAAACTCTTTGACTGAGTTTACGGAGACAACCTCGAATTTGGGACTCGCTTTGAGCACGATCACGTCCCCCGATTGATTCGGCTGATAAATGTTATCCCCGATCAAAGTCATCGAAGACCACGAATCGCCCTTCGCGCCCGGCCCTTTCACCCGTTCTTCCCAAACGACTTTGCCCGTCGCCAATTCCAGACACGACACCAGCCCTGATGAATTCAAATAGAAAATGTATCCATCCTTGATCACACCCGTTCCAATCCCGCCTTTGCCGCGCACCTGTTGCCACAGGCGTGACGCTGTCACATCGCCTTGCCCGCCGGCTTTGACCGCAATCGTATCGCCAAAATAGCCACCCATGGCCACCACCACGCCGTTGTTCCAAAGGGGGGACGTATAAATCAACGGACTCAATCCACCGCACCGCCACAGTTCCATGCCCGTCTTCGGATCAAACGCCTGAAGGAATTTCGGGAAGCTCATCACCAGTTCCTGACGTCCTCCCGCTGGAATCACGATCGGAGTGCTGAACGCCCCCACGATCCCGTCGCTCTTGCCTTTGAATCCATCCGTCCGGTCACTCGTGTCCAGATTCGGCACTGCATATTTCCACAAATCCTTCCCTGTCCGCTTGTCCAGAGCCACGAGAAACGAACCGTCTCCCGGCCCGTGATAGACGAAACACGCCTCCCCCGAAATCACCGGCGAAGATGCGTTGCCCCAAATGTGCTTCTGTGGGCCAAGGTCACGATGCCAGACTTCCTTGCCCGCCAGGTCATAGCAATAAACGCCAGCCGAACCATAGGTCACAATGACCCGCTCTCCATCCGTCACCGGCGACGCCGAACAATACGGGTTAGCTTCATGCGTCGATTCCTGAGCCGCATATACGACACCCTGTTGCCACAGCAGATGACCGTCTTTCCGGCTGAAGCACATCAACGTGCGACGGTTTTCCTTTTCAATCGCCTGCGTGATAAAAATCCGGTCTTCCCAAATCACCGGCGTGGAATTGCCTCGATCCGGCAATGGAATCCGCCATCGGACATTCTCCTTATCGCTCCAATGGGTCGGGGCCGTCTTTTCCGTCGCCATTCCCGTCCCTTCCACTCCGCCCCGCCACGCGGGCCAATTCGCCGCCCGCACCGTCGGCCCCTGCTCCGTCAGCAAACCCAGAGTCAGGATAAAAAGTATCGCCACAGATGGAGTTCTCATAATTTGCACTTTGCCAGAATCAGGCTGGTGACTCAAGTCACAACGCCCGTCCCAAAATCAATTCCAGTTCCTCCTGAGTCAATACGATGGGGTTCGCCTTCATGCTGCTCGCCTGCGCCGCCTTCGCCACGATTACCGGAATATCCGCGATCGTCATCCCATAATGCCGCAGCGATTCCGTCTTCAAATCCCGGCATAACTCCGCCACCCAAACAATCCCACCCTCCGCCGTCGCCGCCGGATTGCCCGTCAGAATTCGCGCCACTTCATCAAACCGGCGCAACGCTTCCTCACTCTGGTGCCGTCTTTTTAATGCGTGATAATTAGCCTCCATCACGTGCGGCAATAATGCCGCGCACACCGCCCCGTGCGGCGCTTGAAAACCACCGCCAATCACCGCCGCAAAACCATGCACCGCACCCAGGCCCGCATTCGCCAAAGCCAGCCCGCCGTACAAGCTGGCCAACGCCATTTCCTCCCTTGCGTTTGCGTTATGCCCCTGCTCCACCGCCAGCCGCAAGGACCGCGCTGCCCGCCGCATCCCATCCACGCACAACGCATCCGTCAACGGATTCGCCC
>JBEHZA010000561.1:0-3206 GCA_048497895.1 Verrucomicrobiota bacterium | reverse complement strand
CACTTAAGACGACAGTGAATGCCCTCTCCCGCCGGAATTTTCTGGCGAGCGCGGGCGCGTTATCAGCAGCCGTTCTGGCTGGAGTTGGCAGTGGAGCGGGCCTAGCCTCCGGGGTGGAACCGGAAAAGGCAAAGAAAATCCCCGTCGGCCTGGAACTCTATTCCGTGCGCGGCGAGATGATGAAGAATCCTTCAGACACCCTGCGGGCGGTGGCAAAGATGGGGTATGAAGTAGTCGAGTTTTACGCGGCATACATGGAGTGGACCTTCGCGCGCGCGAAAGACGTACGCTCTCAGCTGGATGATCTGGGTATGCGCTGCTATTCCACGCATAACCACTTTGAGTCCTTCACGCCCGGCGCGGCGATGGATAAAGCCATTGAATTGAACCAGATTTTAGGAACCCGCACGCTCGTTCTTGCCTCGCCACCGCGCATGGCCAAGGGGATGGAAGGTTGGAAGAATACCTGCGGGCAACTCACCACTTCGGTCGAGCAATTGAAGGCGCATGGGCTCTCCGCCGGCTATCACAATCATCATGCCGAGTGGGCCATTCTGGAAGGCAATCAGCGGGTGATGGACGTGATCGCCGCCAATACACCGAAGGAATTCACCCTGCAATTCGACGTGGGAACCTGCATGGAAGCGGGAGCTGATCCGCTGGGGTGGGTCAAAGCCAACCCGGGCCGCATTCGCAGCGCGCATCTCAAAGACTGGGCGCCCGGCAACAAAGCAGACGAAAAGAGTTACCGTGTGCTCTTTGGTGAAGGGGTCACGCCGTGGAACGCGCTTTTGACCGCGCTGGAAGCCACTGGCGGCATCGAATTTTACCTGATCGAGCAGGAGGGCAGTCGCTTCGGAGAAATCGAGACCGCTCAGAAATGCCTGGAAAACTGGAAGAAGCTGCGCGGTTAAACCTTCACCGCTCAGAGCAGCGGACGTGGCGTGGCGTCTTTCAAACGCACGCCGCTGACGCCCAGATGGGCTGATTCGATCAACAGGCGCGCCAGTTTTTCCGCGGCCGGTTCCGGCGGCAATCCTTCCGCCCGGATATTGGAAAGACAATTGCGATCGGCATCAGTTTTATCCGGGCCGGGCTCATACGTGAAATAAGCGCCGAGACTATCAGGTGAGCCTAAACCCGGGCGTTCGCCGACCAGCATTAACGCATGCTGCGCCTGCACCAGCGCGCCCACTTCATCCTGCAATTTCACCCGCGCGAACGGAACAATGAAAACGGGAAACGCCGTCCAGCCAGCGGCAGTCAAAAGAGGCAACAGGTGAAGCAATACCGGGACCACCTGCCGTTCGGCTGCGAGCGCGGAGAGGCCATCCGAAACAAGCACGGCCACATCGCGTTTACCCCAAAGCCGCCGATGATCCTGAAGCTGTTGCCGGGATAGATCGGACAACTCGCGCCCGAGATCGGGACGTTTTAAGAACGTTTGCCGGTCAGTGGCCCTAGTGCTGAGTTGAAACGTTTCAAAGCCGGCGCGGCGAAGTTCTGCTGCGATCCGTTCCGGTTGAAAGGCCTGTTGCACGGCATCGCGTGCGCGAGCATGCGCCAGCCTGAAATCCAGCAGCGTTTCCGTGCGCCAACTGCCGCCGGAACGGCCCAGCGCAATACGGGCACGCGTGAACCTGGACAGCGCGCTCCAGTTATCCAATTGAGCGGTCACCGGGCCTGCCACGACTGGATTTTTATCAGGAAGGTACATGGGCAAGCAGAGCGTGGGCGGAATTGATGGGTTGCAGTTGCCGGCCGGCATCGGCAATCCGCAGGTTTTGCAGCCACGCTTCAAATTCCGGCGCCGGCCGCAAACCGAGCGCCTGACGCAGGTAATGGCTGTCGTGAAATGAAGTGGATTGGTAGCCCAGCATGATGTCATCAGCGCCGGGAACCCCCATGATGTAATTGCATCCCGCCACACCGAGCAAAGTGAGCAGCGTGTCCATATCGTCCTGATCGGCTTCGGCGTGATTGGTGTAACAAACATCCACGCCCATCGGCAGCCCCAATAGTTTGCCGCAGAAATGATCCTCCAATCCGGCGCGGATGATTTGCTTGCCATCGTAAAGATATTCCGGGCCGATAAAACCGACGACCGTATTCACGAGCAGGGGCTGAAATTTCCGGGCCACGGCATAAGCACGGGCCTCGCACGTTTGCTGATCCAAACCGTGATGCGCGCCAGCAGATAAAGCTGAGCCCTGCCCCGTTTCAAAATACATGACGTTATTCCCGATGGTCCCGCGCTGAAGCGCGAGGGCAGCGGCTTGCGCTTCAGCCAGCAAGGCGAGATTGACGCCGAAATTTTTATTCGCGGCCTCCGTGCCGGCGATGGATTGAAATATCAAATCGACGGGCGCACCACGCCGCAACGCCTCAAGCTGTGTGGTCACGTGCGCGAGCACGCAGGATTGAGTCGGAATCCGGTACGTGCGCACCAACTCGTCGATGAGACTTAACAACGTCACCACTGAAGCTACGCTGTCCGTCGCCGGGTTAATCCCGATCACCGCATCGCCACAGCCGTAGAGCAAACCGTCGATGATGGAAGCGGTAATACCCGGAACATCGTCGGTGGGATGATTGGGTTGTAATCGCACGGACAACCTGCCCGGCAAACCAAGGGTGCTGCGAAAGGCGGTGACAACGCGGCATTTCTTAGCCGCCAGAATCAGGTCCTGATTGCTCATCAACTTCGCGGTGGCAGCAGCTATCTCGGGCGTAATTCCCGGAGCCAACGCCGTGAGCGCTGCTGAATCCGTTTCGTAAAGCAGCAGCCATTCGCGGAATTGCCCAACGGTCAATCCAGCCACCGGCGCAAATGCGGCCGAGTCGTGGGAATCGAAGATTAACCGGGTGACTTCATCCGTTTCATAGGGAATCAGCGGTTCGGCCAAAAACTGCGCGAGCGGGACATCAGCCAGACAAAGCTGGGCGGCCACGCGTTCTTCAGCGGAAGCGGCGGCAACACCTGCCAATTCATCACCAGACCGGCGGGGAGTAGCCTTGGCCATGAGTTCCCGCAACGAATCAAATTCGTGCGTTCGCGCGCCGACATTGCAACTCCAGCGAGCCATGGGAGATTTGAATTTGGACGTTTAGCGATGCCGGGATCACGCGGCATCCCTGACCGCTCCGATAATATTAAAATTTCCGTCCCGCTGCCAGTCAAAAGGAATGATTGAAGGTAATGTGCG
>JBEHZA010000560.1:0-3210 GCA_048497895.1 Verrucomicrobiota bacterium | reverse complement strand
CATGCCAGCACTTTAGGCTGGGCGCGAAACGCTGGCAAGGAGAACGAATCGCCACTAATTCCAGGGTTTTCCCCCTGCTCAGTGCATGACCGTCGGAGAAAGAAAATAGAGCCGGCCAGCTTGTAATCGTGGCACCTCCATGCCGAGGTCAATCTTGATCGCAGGAGCTGAGGTTTTGCCGAACATCCGGAAAATATTGGAAAACTCAAACGGTTGCTCGTAATGGACGAGATTGGCGTCATGAATTCCGGCGAGACTCCGCGCGCGCTTTACCGCAGTGTCAAAGTTGCCTAATTCATCCACAAAACCGAGATTTAGCGCCTGTTTGCCGGAAAGGACCCGGCCATCGGCAAACTCCTGCCAGTTGTCGGCGAGCTTGCGCCCTTCGCTTTTATTTAATTTATTGGCGCCCGTACGTCCTTCCGCCACGATGCTCTTGAATTTGGCAAACGTTTCATCGATGAGGGATTGCACCATTTGCCGCTCTTCAGGAAGAATTTCATCGTCCCGTTTGGAACCGCTGAGCATATCCTTAAATTTACCGCTCTTGTAAACCTCCGGACGAACGCCAATTTTATCCATCAAGCCGCGGTAATTGTAGCTCGGCATAATGACGCCGATACTGCCGGTTAAGGTTAACTCATTCGCCACAATCCAACGGCACGGCGCCGAGATATAGTAGCCGCCGGAAGCCGCCAGATTTCCCATGGAGGCGATGATCGGCTTTTCATTCGTTTCCTGAAAATCTTTGATCAAACGATAGACTTCATCCGAAGCCAGCACTTCACCACCGGGTGAATCCACGCGCAAAATAACGGCTTTGACCTCATCATCATCCGCCGCCATGAGAAGCTGCCGTTTCACGCTCCGCACGAGATCCACTCCACTCCGTTCGCTGGGCGCGCTGGTGATAACGCCGTCCACTTCGATAATCGCGATTTTATTTTTGGAATGATTGTTCTCCAGGATATTTTCCTGCAATCCGTGGCTCTCCGAACCAGAGCTGCTGGCCGAAACGGCCAGGCTGCTCGAAAAATCAAGCGCTTTGCTGAACAGCACCATGACCAGCAGAACTCCCAGGACGAGGGAAAGAATCATCCACCCACGGCCCTTGCGTTCACGTGGCGGCGGCGAAACTTTAATCACCGGCGGCAGCGGAGGGGGCAAATTGGGATCTGGTCCCGGGCTATAAACAGGCGGCACATTACTATCCATACGGCGTAAAGGTAGATCACGGCTGGACAGGCGGCAAGTGAGATTGCGGTGAGAAAAACGTGCATTGTTAAATTCATTTAAAATGCGATTTCTCACTCGTCTTTCCGCGAGGTTCCCGCCAACATTGCCGCAAGATGAATAGTCGAGAGATCATTCCCACGCATCAAAAAGCGTTAAACATCAATTTGGATTCCACGCAGTATGGCACGTTTGCCGAGATCGGCGCCGGCCAGGAAGTGGCCCGCTGGTTTTTCCGGGTTGGTGGCGCCGCCGGAACGATTGCCAAGACCATGTCCGCTTACGACATGACCGTGAGCGATGCCATTTATGGCAAATGCGAACGTTACGTCAGCCGTCAACGGCTCGAGACCATGCTGGAGCATGAGTATGATCTGCTCATCCAGCGCCTCAATGAAAAGCGGGGCGACCGGACCCGCTTCTTTGCGTTTGCGGATACAGTTGTCGCCCGGAGTTACACGCGGCACGATGAAGCGCATGGCTGGCTCGGCCTGCGCTTTCAACCTCAACCCGGCACGGCACCTTCTGACATTATTATTCACGTGCGCCTGCTGGACCGGGAAAATGTTCAGGAGCAGGAAAGCCTGGGTATCATGGGGGTCAACCTCATCTACGGTGCCATGTATTTGCACGATCATCCTTTCGATCTGATTGACTCCCTGCTGGACGGCTTAAGCCCGCAACGGGTGGAAGTGGACATGATCAAGTTTACCGGACCGGCTTTTGCCGGGGTTGATAACCGGCTCATGGCTCTGCAACTGGTGCAAAAAGGTCTGACCCAGGCCGCCATGTTCACCGAACGCGGCGAAGTGGTGCAAGCGGCCGACCTGCTATACAAGAAGTCCATCATCGTGGAACGCGGCAGTTTCCGCCCCGTAACCAAAGTCACCAACGACATGCTTAACTGCGCGCAGGCCCAGTTCATTCAAGAGCCGAAAGTGCAAGGGGAAGACGTACTGGTATTGATGGAGATGACGCTCAAAAACCTGATTGATGGTGACAAGATCGATCACAAGGACTTTCTGGATCGCGTCGATATTCTTGGAGCCATGGGCAAGACCGTGCTGATCTCCAATTACGGCGAATATCACCGGCTGGCTTCCTACCTTTTCCGTTACACGAAGAAAATGATCGGCATCGTGATGGGCGTGCCGAGCTTGCGGGAAATTTTTGACGAGAAATATTACGCCGATCTGGAAGGCGGCATTCTGGAATCATTCGGACGCCTCTTTAAAAACGATCTGAAGCTCTACGTTTACCCCTTGCACGAGCCGAAAACCAATTCCCTGATCACGGCGGGAAATCTGCGGGTAGCCCCTCACCTGCGTCATCTCTACAGCTACTTGCTGGAAAACCGCTACATCGAGAGTATTCGTGATTTTCAGGAAGATTGCCTCCCGATCTTCTCACGCGATGCTCTGTCAAAAATCCGCAAAGGCGACAGTTCCTGGGAAAACATGGTCCCACCGGAAGTCGCAATCCTCATCAAGGAACGGAAGTTGTTCGGTTATGCCGGCGAGGCAGCGAACCAGGTTACTCCACAGTAACAGGTGCGGTCCGAATCCTTTTGGAAGGAAACCGATGTCTTTTCGGTTTAACGAGTTAGGCATGGATCCAGTGGAAGTCACAAGGGAAATCCGGCCTTTCGCGTGGCCTTGAGATGGCGATAGAGACGAACATGATTGCCCGGCGACATCTGTTTCTGGAACTCGGCGGTGATCTTGTTGATCTCGCCAGAGAGCGTGCCCAGATCGCGGCCTTCGGTATTGGCGAAGATTTCGTAGACCGGCTGCACGTTGGCCTGGTTGGCGTTGGTCGGGACTGAATCGCGCTTGAAGGTGGCGACGTTGCTGAGAAGCCCGGGCACCGGGTTGCGGTTTCCCGCCGTCACCGCGGTAAAGGTGGCGACCGGCGTGTTCTTGAGATCGTTGAGCGTATCGACGCGATATTCGGGAGTTTGCACGGCGAGAAAGTAGG
>JBEHZA010000559.1:0-3220 GCA_048497895.1 Verrucomicrobiota bacterium | reverse complement strand
TTCCGGAATCGGTCATCGACATGCTCTCCGGCGGTCTCGGCCAACCGGTAGGCGGCTGGCCGGCGGATGTGCAACGCGTGGTGCTCGGCAAACGTAAGCCGCTCGAAGGCCGTCCCGGTGAAGGTCTCGCGCCGCTGAATTTCCCCAAGGTCAAAACCGAACTTGAAACCAAGCTCAAGCGCGACGTCACGGACGACGATCTCTACAGCCATTTGATGTACCCGCAGGTCTTTGCCGACTTCGCCAAATTCGAGCGCGAATACGGTGATGTCTCCGTGCTGCCGACTTCGGCCTTCTTCTACGGCTTGAAACTCGGTGAAGAAATTTCCGTCGATATTCAGGAAGGCAAAACGTTGTTCTTTAAATTGATCAACGTCAGCGCCGCGGACAAGGACGGTCGCCGCACGATTGTGTTCGATCTCAACGGCCTGCCGCGCGAAGCCTACATCACGGATCGCGCCGTGCAACCCAAGGGCAAGGTGCGCTTGAAAGCCGATCCGGCCAATGAAGCGCACGTTGCTGCGCCAATTCCTGGCCTGATCACTTCGCTCTCCGTCGGTGTCGGCGCGAAAGTCGCCAAAGGCGATAAACTCGCCACTATGGAAGCGATGAAAATGCAAACCACGCTCTACGCCGGCATTGACGGCGTGGTGGAGGAAATCCTCGCGCAAGTCGGCGACACCGTGGAAAGCAAAGATTTGCTGATCCGCTTGAAAGCGTAAGAGTGGAGCGCGATTTTCTGCTTTCCGAGGCAAGCGGGACGCTTGCGATACGGCCTGCGAGACGCAGGCGCTACGTGTAGCGCAAGCCTCTGGCTTGCCGTACCGCAGGCGTCCCGCCTGCTTCCGCTTTCGGTGACACAGTTGCAGCACGAAATCATTCTTTTACATTCGGGCTTCGGATTTCTTTCGGGCATTCGACATTCGGAAGTAGTCATTCCGCAAGTCACTCCTTTTTTAACCCGTACTTTTTAATCCGCGACGCCAGCGTCGTCGGTCTCAAGCCCAACAAGGCCGCTGCGCCATCCTCACCGTAAATTTTCCACTTCGTTTGCTGCAAAGCGCGCAACGTCACATCGCGCTCCTGGTGCTTCAAATCCGCCAGCGTTACACCGCCTGCTGCCAATGGTTCTACCGGCGCGGCCACCGTTTTCGTCACGGCGCTATTGCGTCCACCCAATTCAAATTTCAACGTGCCTTTGCCCGCGAGAATCACCGCGCGTTCCACGACGTTTTGCAATTCACGCACATTCCCCGGCCAATCGTAATTTTCCAGCGCGCTCAAATTGGAACGGCTTAAACGCGGTGCCGGCACACCCAGGCGCGTCGCTGATATGCGCACAAAATGTTCCGCCAACGGCCCAATGTCCTCACGCCGGTCGCGCAATGGTGGCAGATCGATTGGGAATACGCTCAAGCGATAATATAAATCCAACCGGAACCGCCCCGCCTTCGCTTCGGGCAAAAGATCGCGATTCGTCGCCGCGATCACCCGCACATTTACCGTGCGCGTCCGCTCCTCGCCCACGCGCTCGAACTGCCCCTCCTGCAGCACGCGCAGCAGTTTGCTTTGGAGGTCGAGCGGGATTTCGCCAATCTCGTCCAGAAACAGCGTGCCGGCATCCGCCAGTTCAAAGCGTCCGGTACGATCTTTCACCGCGCCCGTGAATGCCCCGCGCACATGGCCGAAAAATTCGCTCTCGAATAACTCCTTCGGAATCGCCGCGCAATTTACCCGCACCAGCGGTTTTCCTTTGCGTTCGCTCAAGTCGTGAATCGCCCGTGCCACCAGTTCCTTGCCCGTGCCGGATTCCCCCAGGATCAATACATTCGCCTGCGTCGGCGCCACCATCGCGATTTGGTCCAATACTTTTTTTAACGCCGGACTATGCCCGATGATGTGTCCGAAATTCAGTTCGCTGCGGATTTCATCCTGCAAATATTCATTCTCCAATTGCAGGTTCTTCACCCGCTCGATGCAAACGATGGCTCCCACCGTGCCAATGATTTCCCCCTGCGCATTTCGGTAGGGCGTCGCCGTCACCTGCACCCAATGCCGTCCGCCGTCCTTGCGATGCAACTCGTGCTCGTAACACGCCTCTTTGCCGGACAACCGTTCCTGCAACCGCCGCTCCATCAACGGCCAATCGCTGGGCGCCAGCAGCAGTTTGTAACTCACCTGGCCGATGATCTCATTCTTCGTATAACCGGTGATCTCCTCCAGCCGCGTGTTCGCATAGATAATGCGGCTCTCGTGATTGGTGATCAAAATGCCTTCGGACAGACTCTCCAACACCGTGCGGTACAACTCTTCCCGTTGACTGAGAATCTGTTCCAATTGCTTCTGACTCTTCAGCAGCGTCTCCATCTCCGCCACGCGCCGACGCAACCCTTCCAGCTCCTGCGCCGCTTCCGGATTCGACTGTGACGACTCACTCATGCCTAGCCAACCAACTCCAACTTCCGCCAAAACTCAATGTTAATATGACCCAACACTTTCGATCTCTCCTTTGCCCAGGCCATACAGCACGATGGGGCGAGACTCCGTCGAACCCTCTTTTTCATCCGCACATAAATATCCTTGGATAGCCCGGACACTTCTCCATCGTCGGTCCCCATTCGCGTATTCTGCGTATTCCGCGGTTAATCTTTTGGTCTTCGTCATTCTTTCGGATTTGGTCATTCGGAACTTCGTCATTTCCCCGCGGGAGCATTTTCCTCGCTCTCCCGTCTAACCCGTCATGCGAGCCTTGCTCCCGTTCAACTCAACCGTCCCGCCGTCTTACAATTCTTTTACCAATCTTTTACCCGGCCATGACGCATTCAGCGTCGTGACTGTTTACCGTGACACTCAGTTTCCGCTCTCTGGTCAAATCAGAGAGGAGCAGGAATTTCCGAGTAATATCATGAATCATCCGGCCAATCATTTAGGTGTGAAACTCCCGCCCGCCCGGACAAATCTCACGCGCATTTCTTCGTGTCCGGTGCGGAAACGCCCGCAAATCCGCCGCCTGCCAGTGGTTTTTTCGTTCGGCGCGGATTATGCTAAAATAGAAATTGTGGCCGGGTGTTCGTCGCGGCGCGCTTCGTCCGTCACTAAGGAGCCGATTCCATTTTTGTGTCCTTTAACCCGTTTCGTGTCATGAAAACCAAATTAATCTTTGCTCTCACGCCGCTCGCCAACCTCCATCGGAGCGCGGACAGCCATGTCCGCCGCCGTC
>JBEHZA010000558.1:0-3226 GCA_048497895.1 Verrucomicrobiota bacterium | reverse complement strand
CGCCGGCTTCCGCTCGGAAGCATTGACTGTAAGCGCAGTAGTAAATCTGCAACTGGCTTTCTTTCAGAATTTCTTCGCGATGAATGTTTGCGACCGGCGCTTCCGCTGTGGGTAACAGATAAAGTTTGCCCATCGTGGACGAGTCCAGCCCTTCCTGCACCGCGTAGGCTTGATCTACAAATTTGGGAAATTGCCCCACGCCCACCATGCAATCGCGATTGATTACATACGGCGGCGAGACTTCCGTATAACCATGCTCCGTCGTGTGCAAATCCAACAGGAACTGAATCAAAGCGCGCTCCAGCCGGGCGCCCCAATTCGTATAGAGCAGGAATCCGCTGCCGGAAAGCTTGGCTCCACGGGCAAAATCAATCAGCTTCAGTTTCTCGCACAGTTCGATGTGGGATTTGGGTTTGAAATCATATTTTGCCGGTTCACCCCAGGAACGAATGAACGGGTTATCCTCCGCGCTTTTTCCAAACGCGACGCTTTCGTGCGGCAAATTCGGGAGACGCAGTAAAATTTCATCCCGTTTTTGTTCCGCTTCCGTCACCTGTTTATCCAGTTCGGTGATGCGGTTGCCAATTTCGCGCGTCTCGGTCTTTTTGGCTTCAGCCTCATCCGCCTTCTTCTGCGCCATCAAAGCCCCGATCTCTTTGGACACGCGATTCCGCTGCGCTTTGAGCGCTTCCACTTCAATCAGAAACTTGCGCCGTTGATCATCTGCGGCCAGCAGCGCGTCCAATTGCAATTCATCACCGGCACCACGCGAAGCCAGACGTTTTCGAACTGCGTCGGTCTGCTCGCGAACCAATTTCATATCAAGCATGGCGGCGATTATAGGAAGGGAGTAATCCAGAGCAAGGACGAAGCGGATGATTGCGCGAGTTGCCAAATCCCCTGTCTTCTGGCTTGAATTCGGCTTGACGCCCGCGAACATGAACCGGCGACGATAAATTTCTCGAATTATATGCTGACATCCCCTGCCCTCGTTACCGGACGTGTCGCCTCATTGCATTTGCACCCCCGTGAATCCGGTGAGCCGTTGAAAAGTGTCGAGTTTATTCAAGTAATTGAACAAAAGGGGATTGTTGGCAATGTCCGTTATTTTGGCCGGATGAGCCGTTCCACCGGTTTGCCCACGAAGCGCCAGATTACTTTGATCGAACGCGAACAGATTGCCGAACACGCCGCCACTCTGGGGCTGGAAACCCTCGCTCCCGGCGTCGTTCGTTCCAATATTGAAACTATGGGGATTAATCTCGTGGCGTTGCTTGGACGGCGTATCGCCCTCGGGGAGGCGCTGCTCTTAATTTGCGAACCCCGTACTCCTTGTGCAAAAATGGATAGCATTTGCCCCGGCTTACGTGGTTTGATGGAAGGCAGTCGGCAAGGTGTCCTGGCGCAAGTGTTGCGCAGTGGTCGTATCAGCAAGGGAGACATCATTACGCTGGCTGATGAATGAGGATTAGGTTAGGCTGAAATCAGGGCTGTGAAAATACTTGTCATTACCAATCTCTATCCGCCGCACCATGCGGGCACTTACGATTTCCGCTGCCAATCCGTTGTGAAGGGGCTGATGGCGCACGGACACGAAGTCCGGGTGCTGACCTCCAATCACGGAATCCGGAGTGAACAACGCGACGATGAAATTGAACGGCGCCTGCGGCTGAATGGCGCTCACGGTTACCCCGCCGTAAGCCGTTTTACTGAATTGAAGGAACTGGAGATTCACAATCACACAGTCTTGCGCGAAACCACGGAAGCTTTCGGTCCGGAAATGTTCTTTGTCTGGAGCCTGCACGGTCTGTCCAAGTCATTGATCTTTACTCTGCATAAACTCTATTTGCCCGTGGTTTATGACGTGGCGGACTATTGGATCAGCAATGAATTGTCGCAAGATCCCTGGCTCAGTTGGTGGAATCGTCCCAAGCTCCCCTTTGCTGAAAACATGATGCGTTCCAGCCTGGAATTGGCCGGGCAACGTGAGAAGCTGGATGAAATCGCTCCAACCCGTGACCGCAAGGACATCAAGCGTCTTTCGCATATTTACGATGTCGAATCTGATATTACCGGACACGAGCCCAATGCCATTACTACCTTCAAATTTGATCGTTCCTATTTTTGCAGTCGCTCTCTAAAGGATAATGCCGTGCAGGCTGGCTATCATCTGAACCGGGCCGCCGTGATCCATCCGGGCATCAATACCAATCATTACCAAAGTTCCGTCAAACCTGCGACCGCCGCTGCCAATCGCCTGCTCATTTGTAGCCGGCTACACCAGGACAGCGGCATCATGACCGCCTTAAAAGCACTGGTTAAAGTGCGCGCTCAAAGCAATCTCACCAGTCTGAGCATTTACGGACGGGGAGAATCCGATTATATCGCACAGCTTCGCTCCTTTGTTGTGCGCGCCGAATTGCCCGTCGTCTTTCATACCGTTGCCGATCCAGTCAAAGAAATGCCCGCCGTCTATCGTCAGCACGATATTTTTCTGCACACTTCGGAATGGGCGGACCCCTATTCACCCACGCAGATGGAAGCCATGGCTGCTGGATTGCCGGTCATCAGCACTGGGTATGCGGGGGCAGGTGAAATCCTGCGGCACGCGGAAAACTCCCTGACCTACGAACCCGGCAATGAAGAGGAACTGGCCCAGCGGATTATGGCCCTGCAATCCCAAGGCGAATTGCGCCATCGCCTTGCTACTACTGGTCAGTCGGATGTGCTCGCCAATTTTGACGAAACCATGGTATTGCACCGCATTGAGAGTTATTTGTCCGACGCGTTGCAACAAACTCCCCTGCCCGACTGATCATTTATCCCGGGCATTCAGTTCATCGGTCCAGTTTCGTGCTTCCATCGGCTGTGGGTCGAATGGATCAAGCAGATTAAGCGAGTTTAAGCCTTCCGCATCGATGACCTCCCAATCGACGAAATAGCGGATCGTCTTGTGCTTGAGCACATGCATCAGTTGTGAGCGCGCTTGTGCTCGGGTGTTTACCGGAGCCTCATGCGTGGCCCGGGTAATTTCTTCAGCCGTGAAATCCCAATATGCCGGAGTCTGTGCCAGCGGCAAAGCCAGATTGCGCGCCGGGTCCACGTGATGAAATTCCAGATCCAATGATTTCAACCAGGGATCAGTCCACTCGATTTTTTCCTGCTCCACAAACTGTTGAAACAGCCAGCGCTTGGTTATCCAATCGACCTTTCCGATTAACGCTAG
>JBEHZA010000557.1:0-3228 GCA_048497895.1 Verrucomicrobiota bacterium | reverse complement strand
GCGGGTTTTTGGGGGTTTGGGGTTGAAAGTGGAAAAAGTTAAATACATGCTGATGGCGCAGGAGATGGAACGGGCCGTGCGCTTCTACGCAGAAGTATTCCAGTTCCAACCCGGTTTCGTGAGCGACCATTGGTCGGAACTGGCATTTGGAGACAGTATTGTCGCGCTGCACGGTGGTGGGGATGGTGCGCCGCATCCCACGGGTCTCAGCATTCAGGTGGATGACGCGGCGGCGGCTTGCGTGAGGATTCGCCAGGGCGGCGGTCAGATTTTATCTGAACCTATCGTGCGCGAGGGCGAGCCGATCAAACTGGGGTTCTTTCGCGATCCCGAAGGGAATGAAGTGATGCTGACGGAGTTTGTCGGTTAAGATGGACAGGCGGTTCACGCCGCGCTACACAAACGAGACGAACATGAAATTAAGCGAGGACTTATGACTTTGGTGTGGGTAGCAACAATCCTGATGGCATTGTTCACCGTTCAACAATGCTTGATCGCCCGGAAAACTGCCGGCTTGCGGCGCGCGGGTTTGTATCCAACGGCAGGCCACGCGAGTCTGGCAGACGTAGAACGCTTATTGCGTGCCGGGCATTATATCTACGCCATTCGTTGCTATCGGGAAATTCAACCCCTTATTGGTTTGGCAGAAGCGAAGCGGGCGGTGGATGAAATCAGCCTCCGACTTGGTCTGACCAACCCTGCCGAATCGATTAAATCATGAAACACTTGTTGTCCTTAATTCTGTTCTTCACTTTGCTGACGGCCGCTTCGGCCGAAGATTACGATCTCGGTCCGCATGGCCAATTGACGATTGCCGTGGCGAAAGCCTGGGAGATTACTCCGCGGAGCATCCGGGATGTGGGCTATGACCTCACCCTCCGCCCCAAAGACAGCACAGCGGCGTTCTGCAAAATTACCGCGCTTTACCCGCCTTCGATCAAGAAACGTGACCGGGCGACAGTAGAAGCGGATTTCAAGCGCGGCAGTGAGAAGTTTGTGCCGGATTCCGTCGAGAAGAAGGTAACGCTGCAAGAATTCAAATTGAAAAGCGGCTATGGCTTTTACGCCACCTTCACGGATGAAAGCCTCGTGGGCAAACCGCCCATGAAAGATAATTGGAAAGTCTCGTGCCCCGGCGTGATTGATCTGGCGCCTGATGTGATCGTGGCCGTGACCATCTACTCCGACGACGTCAATGGCGACCTGCACAAACAGGCAATGGAAATGCTCCAGTCATTGACACTGACCAAGAAATAACCGGAGCGTTCACTGATCCGCCTGACGTCTCAGCTTATAACTCTTCGGCACAGACCGCGTCAGAGAAGGAGCAAATAAAATCAATAAGGTCGACAAAACAGCCGGCCTCTTTGGCAGCGTTCCTTGATGGATGGCCGCTCAACCCACTTACTTTCCGCTCTTGAGAATTGTGGCATTGGTTGGCGTACCGGATTGTTTTCCGCCGGGCATCTCAAACACCTCGCTCCAAAACGCCTGCGGTGGACCGTCGTTAGTAAAAAGCCCATTCCGGCCTAACAAACTATAAAGACGATCACCCCAATCGCCCGTGAATTGGCTTCCAATCCGTCTCTGGATACTCGCACTGTGAATTGTATATTTAAGCTGCCAACGCAAGGTTCCGTCGGGAGGGTAAAGGTAAAGTGTGGTGTTTGAACCGGGTGCCAACAAGCTGGGCGACAAGGTAATTTTTTGGGTTGAATAGAATGCCTTCGAAACCCAACCGGTTCGTGATTCAGCTCGTAAAACGAAAGGTTCATCTGAATCCACATGATCATATCGCACCGTTACGAGACCATTGTTTGTAAGCCCAACGACAGCGATAATAGAAGATCCGAAATCATTTTTACTATAATCATACTCCAAAAGGCCCATCGATATGCGGGGCTTAGACTTGGTGGTGATGAAACATGCAAGCGCAATTACAACGGCAATCACACACACCAAAATCGTAAGGATTCTCTTTGGACGCATGGCCTTGCCGGGGTTACGGAAAATGGATTGCAGTCATAAAACGCTCACAGGAGCAACCCCATACCGTTTAATCCATATCAGATCACCCAAAGTTTTCGGGACACTTGGAAACTTCCTCCGATGCGAACCGCTGTGCAATACCCAAGTAGAGATATCTCCCCCGACGGGGTCGAGGGTGATTACTTTTCCGCTTGGTTCCGTTATGATGCGCTGGGCTATGGGCAGCAGGAAACGGTTTTCTAAAACGCGCACCACGGCGTGGGTTATTCGGCCTTGGGAGCTTTGACGGCGCGCTTCTTTTTGGCGGGTTTGACGCGGGGGGCGTCGTTCCAGAGACCTTCGAGATCGTAATTCTGGCGGGCGTCGGCGCGCATGATGTGGACGACGACATCGAAATAGTCGAGCACGAGCCAGTTGGTTTCCAGGGAGCCATCTTCATGGCTGGGCTTAATCTGGTAATCCTCCGCCAGGGTGTCGCGGATTTCATCCACGATGGCGCGCAGGTGCGGTTCACTGGTTCCCGTGGTAATAACGAAATAGTCGGTAATGCTGGAGACTTCGCGCATATCCAGCACGACGATGTCTTCAGCTTTCTTATTGTCTGCCAATTCGCGGCAGAGGAGAGCGAGTTTTTTAGAATCCATTGCTAGTAAGGAAAGTGCCGCATCTGCGGTCAAAGATAAAGCCGATTATTACGGATGGTTTCGGCGACGGCCGAAGGAACCAGAAAATCAATCGGCTTACCCGCGGCGACACGGGTCCGGATCTGGGAGGAGGAAACCGCCAAAGGGAACCCCTGAAGAACCTGTCCACGAAAGGGGGACGGGAAGCTGGCCGCCGGTTCGCCGGGACGGGGAATCACGAGAAATTCGACCAGACGGGCCAATTCGTCCGCTTCCCGCCAGCGGGGCAGCATGGGCACTTGATCAGTGCCGATCAGATAAAACAGTTTTGCCTGCGGAAAGCGGCGCTGATATTCCCGCACCGTATCAATGCTGTAGGAAATGCCGCCGCGCAGGACTTCCTGATCATCCACTTCAAACTGCGTCTGGCCGGCCAGCGCGAGGCGCAACATGCACAACCGCAACTCCGCTGAAGCGGGCAGGACATCCAACTTAAAGGGTGAACGGGCGGCGGGAATGAAAAAGAGCCGGGAAAGCGCCAGTTCCTCACACGCCGCGCGCGCGACGAGCAAATGCCCCAGATGAATCGGGTCAAACGAGCCGCCGTATAAGCCAA
>JBEHZA010000556.1:0-3238 GCA_048497895.1 Verrucomicrobiota bacterium | reverse complement strand
CGAACAGCTCCAAGGGAGTCGACGGCGCCACGGTGACAGGAGATTGGCCAAATCAAAACGACGTTGCTGTGTTTCTCCGAGTTTTGCCTGAGCTTGGATTTCCTGCGAGTAACTGGTCCTGGCTACCAGGGCGTCGGCCACTTCACGAAAAGCGGTCTGAATCGCCTTTTCATAATTCGCCACTTCAATGCGGGCGCTGATTTTGGAAGCATCGAGGTCAGCACGCAGCCGCCCGCCCGTGAAGATAGGCACAGTGATTTGCGGGGAGAAACTCCACACCCCCGTGCCCGAACCAAACAATTCCGAAAGTTGCGAACTGGTGGTGCCGATGGAACTTGTAAGCGTGACGCGAGGGAAAAAGGCGGCGCGCGCTGCCCCGATATCGGCATTGGCCGCTTTCAAAGTGTGTTCTGCTTCCAAAATATCGGCGCGGCGCTGCACCAGTTCCGACGGCAGGCCGACGGAAACTTCGGCCAGGATATTAGGGTTACTCAACGACGGCGAAGACGGCAAATCAGCGGGCAGAGATTGTCCCACCAGGAGGACCAAAGCATTTCCCGCCTGGGCGCGCTGGCGTTCGTAGTTCAACAAATTGATCTGGGCGGTCCGGACCTGCCCTTCGGCTGTGCGCAAGTCAAGTTCGTTGATCGCGCCCGCGTCAAAACTGGCTTTGTTGATTTCGTAGGAATTACGAACGATCTCCAGCGTCTGACGGGTGAGCTTCAGTTGTTCGTCAGCTTCGAGCAGGACAAAGTATTGAGTTGCCACCTCAGCCACCAGGGTAATTTGGGCACTGCGCCGCGCTTCATCGGTGGCAAAGAATTTCTCCAGTGCCTCCCGGTTCAGGCTCTTTACCCGGCCGAACAGATCCACCTCATAGGCCGTGGTGCCAATACTCGCCCCCCAGGAACCAGTTGAGGTATGAAAATTGCCGGAACGCGTGTAACTGCCCGTGGCATCCACTTCGGGAAACGAGGCCGACTGGGTAACACGATATTGCGCCCGGCTCTGCTCGACTTTCAAAATCGCGACGCGCAGGTCGCGATTATTAGCGAGCGCCAATTCGATAATTTTTCGCAGACGTTCTTCGGTAATAAAGTCCCGCCAGCCAATCTCCGCAACGTGAGTTTCCACGGTTGCATTAGTCGCCGCGGGATATTGTGCCGCTACGGGCGAGGATGGACGCTGATAAGCGGGAATCAGGCTGCAACCGGACATGACTGACGCCATCGCCAGGACCGAAAATTTAATTTTTAATGGGTAACTCATCTGCTGATCTGATTATGGGCCGGGTTGTCATCTAATAGCGGCGGTTTGGGATGAAACATGGATAAGATAAGATGAACGTCGGGAATGGCGTGATGAAACCGCAGATGGCTTATGAAAGACCAATCATCTGTCATCGTTTCAGTGATGACAGAGTGGAAAAAATTTGCGGGTAATGCTCAGGCCCATTGAGAGAGGAGAACTACTTTACCGTTGCGATGGTTGGTGGATACGATGGGAAAGCGGGTGGTTGAGTAAAAGGGGATGCGCTACAGAGCGGTAGAGACTACCGCACTTCAGGACGCTGCGCGGAATTCAGGCGCGTGGGATGTGCGGAGGGCAATGGTTTTTGGACGGTTCCTATCCCCTCACCCCGACCCTCTCCCGTTGGGAGAGGGTGAATCACTTTCCCGTCATAGTAGCAGCGAATAACCCGGGATCATCGCATGGTTTTGAAGGCAAAGCAGCGTCGATTGGGTGGCGCATGGAGACGAACGCCGTCGGTACTGCACATCACCAGATCGATAGATCTTCAGGCGCGGGTGGAGATGAGTTTGAGGAGGCCGGGGAAATGTTTATTCAACTCGGCGGTGCGGAGTGAGGTCATGCAGCGGGTGCCTTCCACTTTGGTGGCAATCAGGCCGGCATCACGGAGGACTTCGAAATGATGGGAACGGGTGGCTTTGGAGATGTCCAACGGCACTTCATTGCAAGCCAGGGCGCGGCCATCCGCCCGCAACAATTCCTGGACGATAGCAAGGCGACCGGGATCGGAGAGCGCCTGCATCACCGTCGCCAGCGAGATGTCGGCCAGGTCCGGATGGGAATAGGTCTTCATGCACCGGTAAGATGCCATCTTTTTAATAGTTCGACAATGGTCGAATTATTTTTTGACGAGCGGCAAGGAGTAAGCTAAGTTCGATTCACGTCGAACATAAAACGCTTATCTTTCCTGAAATGATTACTCTTTTAGAACCTGTCCGCATCGGTGCGTGGGATTTGCCCAATCGCATGATCATGGCTCCTTTAACCCGTGCCCGCGCCGGAACGCAGCGGGTGCCGAACGCACTGATGGCGGAATATTACGCGCAACGGGCTTCGGCGGGGATGATTATTTCCGAAGCCACTTCGGTTACCCCCATGGGCGTAGGTTATGCGGATACGCCGGGTGTCTGGTCCGAGGAACAGGTCGCGGGCTGGAAACTGGTCACCCAGGCGGTGCATCAGGCGGGTGGACGAATCCTGCTGCAACTGTGGCACGTGGGACGCATTTCGCATCCGATGTTTTTGAATGGCGCGTTGCCGGTGGCACCGAGTGCAATTCAGCCGGCGGGGCATGTGAGCATTGTGCGTCCGTTGACGGCGTTTGTGACGCCGCGCGCCCTGGCGCTGGAGGAAATTCCGGGCGTAATCGAAGCTTATCGCAAAGGCGCGGAGAACGCGCAACGGGCGGGTTTTGACGGCGTGGAGGTTCACGGAGCCAATGGCTATTTGCTCGATCAATTTTTGCAGGACAAGACGAATCATCGCACGGATCAGTATGGCGGGCCGATTGAAAATCGCGCGCGCTTGCTGCTCGAAGTGGCGGACGCCGTGGTTTCAGTCTGGGGCGCTGATCGCGTGGGCGTGCATCTGTCGCCGCGAGGGGATGCGCATGACATGGGAGACTCGAATCCATTGGCGACGTTCAGTTATGTGGCGCGTGAATTAGGCAAACGCAAGCTGGCGTTTCTCTGCGCGCGCGAGGCACTCGGACCGGGACGGATTGGACCGCAATTGAAGGCGGCGTTTGGCGGTAATTACGTGGCCAATGAAAGGTTCACCTGGGAAACCGCCAATCAAGTCCTCGCAGCGGGCGAAGCGGATGCGGTCGGATTTGGCGTAGCGTTTCTGTCGAACCCGGATTTGCCGGAACGTTTTCGCAAACAGGCGACACTGAATGCGCCAGACCAGACCACTTTCTATGCGCCGG
>JBEHZA010000555.1:0-3243 GCA_048497895.1 Verrucomicrobiota bacterium | reverse complement strand
AATTCGAGGCTTTGCCCTGGCAACACCTCGTGCCGGACCAATCCATCGTCAGCGGCGAAGCGGTCACGGGCCTGGAACATTTTCAAGCGGCCCGGCTGGAGGATAATACCTGTTTCCTCGTTTATCTGCCGGTGGGCCAATCCGTCACGGTGGCGCTCGATAAATTTGGCTCCAAACAAGTCCGCGCTTCCTGGTATGATCCCCGTTCCGGGGTGACGACCAGTCTTGGTCAATCTCCGAATGATGGTGCAAAATCTTTTCTCCCACCTTCCCAGGGTCGAGGCAACGATTGGGTGCTCATTCTCGATGACCCGGCCAGAGGCTGGCGGCTGCCGATGTTTTCCGGAAAATAGCTGACCTCATTGCGGTCTTGGTGGCATCGATTGAAGTTGCGGCTTTTTTGCCACCATGTTGTTTTTTACCCCCGATTCGAAACAAATTGGGGTGTTAACCAACAAATCCTCCCTTAATTTACAATTGCTTGCCTCTGAAAGTCGGTAAGGCATATTTGCTGCTGACTTGTTTCGGATAAGCGATCGGGTGCCAGATATTTTAGCCGGGAAATTATGAATTTAACGAAAACCATTGGTCTGGGTGCGGACCCCTCAGCCTACGCGAACGAAAAGCTGGTCCGTTACATCAATATCAAGCTGGCCTCCATGGGGTTGCCTCCCGTGGAAGCCGGAGTGGATGCCGAATTTCAGGAGTTAACGGGCGCACTGCTCTCACACCAACGTGAGACCGACCGTTTGCTGGCTAATTATCTCTGCCCGGCAGATTGGCGCATTCATCATTTTCTGACGGAGTATTTGTACGACGTCAGCGCCCCGATTAAATTGCCGGCTCAAACTTTTGTGCTGGATCGTCATGGATTGGCGCGGGCGTTATCCATGCCTGCGGCCGGCGATTTCTTTATCTCAGACATTGTCAGTTCCTACCGCACACGGCAGGGCGTGCTGCATAACCCCAAAAGTGATCGCCGCACCACGCAAGGCATCTTTCACGTCGTCGAAGGGGGATTGCCGGTGCCGGATGACAAGCAGGCTGTGCCGAAGCATGTTTTTGCGCAAATCCTTCGGCTGGCGTTGACTCCGCCGCGGGAATTATTGCGGCTGCCGATTACTGCCGGACAAAAGGAGAAGGCGGAATGCTTTGTTTCCCTCTTGCTGCGGCCGGTGGTGTCGCCGGAAGTGCCGGGTTACATGAGTGAGAAGTCCATGGAAGTCCGCTTCTTCGCGCCCGGCAATCTCGTGGGCAACCTGGATTTTGTGGAAAGCATCTTCGGCAATGCTGGTGATCCGTTCCTGCCGGAAAATGATTCCGGATTGGATGTCGATCATTGGACCGGTCATACCGGTTGCGTCATTCTGGCTCCGCACCTGGTGACGGTAACCAAGAAAGCGCTCGGCCTCCCGCATTGGGATGATGCCTCGGACCGGCAGCGGCGTGATGGCATGTGCTGGAAAACAGCCGAGGAAATTTACAATAACGGCAACGCGTTCAAAGTCACCTGCCGTGATGCTCAAGGTGTGATTGTCACTGTCATTGCGGACAATTATTTCGGTTACTGCAAGAAAGAGGTCAAAACGCAGATCAGCTATTCAGCGAACCTTTTCGGCCTGAGTGAGGAGGAACACGCGGGTGGCGCGCTCGTCTATCCGAGTTACGATCTGGGCGAGGAATTCAGCGGTGATCTGCACGTGCGCAGCACCGGCCATACCTTTGAGGAAATGGCTGAACTTTACACCGATTTAATGGAGTTGAAGCCCGAAGGTTATGCGATTGATAAGAAGTTTCCGGATATTATCTACGTGCCGGAAGATGTGAATTGCGATCTGCACAAGCAAACCGTGAGTTGGGTTAATGAACAGGGCCAGCAGAGCCTCAAGCTCCTGCCTGGAAAAACCTATGTGCGCCCTTCGGGTTACAAAGTGCATATGGAAAAGCCGCGCGGTGGACGGGCCTGGCGTTTGATCGGGACGGTGGCGGAAGGGACTTTCTGCCACAAGCCCTGCACGGTATCCGGTGGCGGCAAATCGGAAATTTCCAAACCCATTACCGATGCGGTGATTCAAGGGCCGGTTTTTGTGGCCGATTTTCAGCAGGACTTTGACCGGGTAGCGGAATTGATCAACCGTGATTATACCAACCGCTTTAAAGACGAAACCAAGAACGGCACAGATCAGCGGGCCATTCTCAGCAAGGAGCGCTCGCTCGGATCAGTGATCAAGCTGCTTACTCCGGCTTCGCGCGAATATTGCGTGGAATACAACGACTGGTTGAACTCAGTGCCGCAGTACATCAAGGAACTCGTGTTCGTGGTGAAACGGTTCTACAAGCCCGAATGGGGCAATAACTGGCGCGAGCATTTCAGTGTCGATATTATCAACGGCACGCCAGGCAATGAACTTAAGTGCGATACGCGCAAGCTGGTGACCAATTATTTGCGGGTCGGTTATGAACAGGATGGGGCCTGGCGTACTTTTGGTTTGCGGAAGGATTTTCACCCGGCGCTCAAATTGCAGATGGAAGATGATATTTCTGCTTCGGTCGTAGTGCCGGCAGCCGCACTGAAAAACCTGAACGCGCAATATAAGAATCCCTCCGTAAAATTCGTGACCAACTGCGAATATCGCCTGTTCCAACGGCCGGATGACGCGATTCACCGCGGTTACGACAAGCAAACAGAGTATGATTTTGCGCAGCCCGGCAATTTCTTTTCCAATTACGAACCGCTCACGGCGGTTGATGCAAAAGCGTTGATCGAAGATTCCATTGGCTTCGATAAATACACGGAGCCGATGCAAAACATCATTACCTCGGCGGCTACCGGCAACAAACCCTCTTACTTTGTCTCTTCGGCGCACCCACGTTTGGTGGAGGGCAAGCCGTCGAAGAACCCGCGTTATTTGCAGATCCGGCCGGATTTGTTGAATCCGCGTTCGTTGCATCTTGCCCAGATGGCGACGCGTTTGTTGCGTCGAGTGCCGCCGAATGAAGCGGTTTATACGCCGGTCAGCGCGGTGTTACCCCATCGCCGGAATAATCCGCCGGAAGCTGCGGCGCGCATTCGTTCGTTGGCCGTGTTTAATCCGATTCACTACATGGAATTGCCGGAGCTGTTTCTGGAGTTTATTTGCAGCATGACGGGCAAATCACCTTCCACGACAGGGGCCGGTTCGGAAGGCGCGTTGACGAAGGGGCCGTTTAACGCCTTGCCGCCGATCATTGATTTGAACAATG
>JBEHZA010000554.1:0-3265 GCA_048497895.1 Verrucomicrobiota bacterium | reverse complement strand
TTGGGCATTGCACCAGAGCGGGTGGGGGTGATGGGCTTCTCCGCGGGTGGACATCTGGCCGCGACTTCGGCAACGCATTTTGACGCGGGCAATCCGGCTGCCACTGATCCGGTGGACCGGCAGAGTTGCCGTCCGGACTTTGCCGTGGTGTGTTACGGCGTGGTTTCGTTGGATGATGCCAACGGGCATTCGTACTCGAAAAAGATGTTGCTCGGCGATACGCCCGATCCGGCATTGGTGGAATTGTTGACGAATCAGAAACAGGTCACGAAGCAGACGCCGCCGACCTTCCTGTTCCACACGGCGGAGGATACGAGCGTGCCACCGGACAACAGCATTTTGTTTTATCAGGCGTGCCGCAAGGCGGGCGTGGAAGCGGAACTGCATATTTTCGGTTACGGCGCGCATGGTTTGGGTTTGGCGGTGGGCGATCCGGCGACGGCGAAATGGCCGGAACTGCTGACGGGTTGGCTGCGCAAAAGCGGCTTTTTGACGGACGCCAAACGGGCGGCGATTTCCGGTCGCGTAATGGTGGATGGCAAACCGATGAACCGCGGTTGGATTACGTTTATTCCAGAAAACTCAAACAATGAGCCCATCGCGAGCGCGTATATCAGCAGTGAGGGCAAGTATGTGATCGATGCGAAGATGGGGCCGTGCGTGGGGCCGCAGCGCGTCGAGGTCCGGCACGTGGCCAATGCGTTGTTGCAGGTGCCGTCGATTGACGGAATGAAGTTGTTCACGAGCGAAACGCCGCAAGGCGCGAAGCTCGCTTATCCGGTGCAAGCGGGAACCAACCATTTCGATGTCAATATCCGCAGCAAGTAAACGGTTGAACGGCCCCTGGCCATTGCCTTAAGACGGTAATTTTTTATGAAAAATCGCGAATTATTAAGCTGGCTCGGGATGCTGTTGATGGTATTGGGCGGCACAGTTGAAGTGGTGGGCGCGACCGGTCCGACTGTGGATTGGGTCACGCAAACAACGGGTTCGACACGGACCAAGGCGCGCGGCATTGCGGTTGATCCCGCGGGGAATTGCTATGTGACGGGCGAGTTTTCCGGTAAGGCGACGTTCGGGAGTGAAACGTTGACGGCGGAGGGGGACATGGATTGTTTCGTGGCCAAGTGCGATGCGGCGGGGAATTTCGTGTGGGCGCGTCGTGCCGGAAAAGGTGGAACGGATCGTGGTTATGGAGTGGCGGTGAACAGTTCGGGCGTTTACATCACGGGACATTTTCAAGGCACGAACGGGATTACGGATGCGGAAGGGTTCAAGAAAAGCCGGGTGTTCGACATTTTCGTGGCGAAGTATGATCTGGCCGGAAAGTTAATCTGGCTGCGCGAGGCGGGCAAAGACGGTTACGACTACGGTCATAGCGTGGCCTTGGATTCTGCGGGCAACGTCTTTGTCGCCGGTGGTTTTGCTGGAACGGTGGATTTCGGCACGGCTACGCTGACCACGCGGAGTTCCGAAGCGTTCCTCGCGAAATATCATAGTGATGGAACGTTGCAATGGGCGAAAAAAGCCGATACGGGCGGGTCAACGGCTGCTAACGGGGTGGCGCTGGATTCATCCGGCAATGTGTTTCTCGCGGGCTCCTTCGCCGGCAAGGGGAAATTCGCCGAAGACGAATTAGTAAGCTACGGCTTGAACGATGCGTTTGTGGCAAAGTTTTCGCACGACGGCAAACCGCTGTGGGCGCGGCTGGCTGGTGGTTCGACGAACGATTTTGCGCATGGTGTAACGACGGATGCGGCCGGGAGCGCTTATTTTGTGGGCGCCTTTCAAGGCGACGCGACGTTCGGGACCAATGTCCTTCATGGCGTGGGGAAGCATGATTTGTGCGTCTTCAAATATGATGCGGCGGGCAAGCTGCAATGGGTGCGCCATGGCGGCGGTGAGGGGACGGATTACGCGTTAGGGGTAACGGTGGACAAGCAGGGGAATTGCTACGCGACGGGCGAATATTTCAGCAAGGCGATGTTTGAAGACGTAAGCGTGGAGGGCAAGGGCGGGATCGATATGTTCGTGACGAAATATGATCACACGGGCAAACCGGTATGGGTCTTTAGCATTGGCGGACCGAAGAACGATTACAGTTATTGCATTGGCACGGATGCAAAAGGGAATTGTTACGCAGCGGGCGGCTTTTCCGGTTCGTTGGAACTGGGCGGCAAAACATTGACCAGCACGCGCGATGAACTTTTTATCGTGAAGCTACGGCCGTAATCAGGAATCGCGGTGGACAGTTTGCGGTGAGAAGGCAGGGAGGCAAACGGCAATATAATCGGCGCCCGCCGGTTCCGGAGTGCTGTATTGGACCCATTCGCCCGCGGAGGTGATGATCGCTTGACCCGGGCGAACATCAATGGAGCCGGTTTTATGAGTGACGCGCAACAGACCGGCGAGGACGAGCGTGTATTCATCAAACTCCGGCGTTTGACCGGGCTCAACCCAACCGCCGGGGCTGTGCATGTGGGCGATGCTGACTTTGTCATCGCCCGAATTTACGCGGCCGATAAATTCTTCAATAATCTTCGGTTTGTTTCCAGCGGCTTCAATGCGAGTTGGGTTCGTAATCCATTTTGGCATGGCCCAAGCGTGCGGGGAAAAGGACGGAAATTCAAATTCAAACGACGTGGATTGGCGGTCGTTATTTCGTTTTGGCGGGAACGAGAACAGTATCGTTGAATTGCTTTAGCAAGGCTTCAGAGAAACGGGTGGCGCTAACGGAATCGAGGTGGGAGCCATCAATGGTATTTAAACCTTCCAGACGGGGAGAGATTAGGGGAACTCCGAGACGTTTGGCCATAGCTTCAGCTTCGGCGTGGGAGGAATCCGGAGTGGGCACAAAGGTGAGAATGAGTTTGGCACCGCGTCGTTCGATGGCCGCTTTGAAATCGCGGGCGGCTTGCACATCCGCACTGGAAAGGGCCGTGGCGTGAGCGGGTTCTTCGTGGATGGGAGTGGGCCGCCAGTTGGTGGCGAGTTCATCGAGCGTGCCATCCTGTGCGGAGCGAAAGGAAATTTCTTCGCCATGACGGGATTCCAGCCATTTGAGGTGTGGGAGAAACTGATGAATGAACCGGGTGGCATCAAAGGTGAGGTTGGCCTCGAATTGGATTTCGCGGGCGTTGATCACGTTGTGACGGGTGACGTCGCGCGCGTAGTCGCTGGGGCGCGGGCTGAAGAAGGCGTCGCAATTAGCGATGACCCACTTGGGATGAAGATCATACCGTTCGAGAATAGAAAGGGGGAAGGG
>JBEHZA010000553.1:0-3280 GCA_048497895.1 Verrucomicrobiota bacterium | reverse complement strand
CTCGAGATCTTGCAGGCCGCAGCGGATCACGGGTACCTCGGGGGAATCCGGGTTTTTATCCAAATACTCGAAAGCTTCCAGGGCTTCCTTGGGATTGTCGGCGGTGGCCAATGCTTTCGGCAGATCTTCCCATTTTTCCCATGATTTTGATTCGGAGGAGCACACCCCATCGAGAAACTTCAAAACTGAGTCCTCCACTTCGGAATCGTAAAATATCGAGGGTGGAGCCAGCACGGCAGCCGCGAGAAAATAACTGGCACTCGAAGCGTCCGGTTCAATTTCGTATTGTCCCCCTTCCTCCGGGAACCAGGAAATCAATTTGGTGGTCATCGCAACGTAAGGAGATTCCTCTGCATTTTCCCCTTGAACCGTGATTTCCCATTGGCCAACTCGACCACTCAACAGCAGAGCAGAAGCAAATTGAGAGCTATGCTCAATGCTAACCGTGCATTTGCCGGGACGCGGCCCGGTGCCATGAATTACCGCGGGCAGTTTATCGTTGACCGAGTCAATCTGATAACCGAGTTCCCGCAACGCCTTGAATAACGCCGCTTGCGGACGTTCGTGCATGCGTGGCACCCCGCTCAGGCGGTAAACTCCACGGCCCAGGCAAACCATCGCGGCCAGAAAACGCGCGGCAGTGCCGGCATTGCCAACGAATAATTCGAGCGGCCGTTCTGCCGTTCCGGCTTTGGGAATGTGTCCGCTTAATCCTTCCACCGTGATGATGCGGTTACACGAGTCATTTGGGTCCAGAGCAACCACGACCTTGAACCCCAACTGATGCAAACATTCCACCATCACTTGCGTGTCTTCGCTCCAAAGCGCGCCTTCGAGAGTGACGGTCCCCTTAGCCAGGGCAGCGAGAATCAGCGCGCGGTTCGTAATGCTCTTGGAACCCGGCACAGTGATTTCCGCTTTAACCGGTGCGGTCAGGGGAACGATTTCGATGAGGTCGGGCAGCGACATGCGACAAAAAATAATTTACTCGGACGAAGGTGAAGTTACCTGCTGGCCGCACCATTGGTCACGCCGTTGCTTGGCATTTTCAAAAAATTCTTCGATGCCTTTGACGTCCTGATTTTCGAGCGCGAGTTGAAACTCCTGCAAATCCTCGATGAACACGCCCAATACGCGGGCCAGGTTCTGACGGTTAGCGAGGCAGATGTCGCGCCACATTTCCGGTGAACCGGAAGCAATGCGTGTCATATCGCGAAAGCCGGTGGCGCAGAGTTGTCCCTGTGCCTTGGGCAGGGCGGGACTGAGAATGTAATTAGCCAGTTCCGCCGCGACGACGTGCGGCAAATGACTGGAGCGGCTGACGAGTTCGTCATGCAATTCCGGTTTCATCCGGACGGGACGACCGCCGACCGCGCGCCAGAGTTCTTCGATCTTTTTAATGGCATCCGTCGGTGACTTGGGAGCGGGGGTAACGACACAGACGGCATTTTGAAATAAATCCGCGCGCGCCGCAGAGACGCCCATCTTTTCTGCGCCAGCCATCGGGTGACTGCCGATGAAGCAAGCGCCAACACTGGCTACAAGGGGCGTTAAATCCTCCGCCAAAGTGCCTTTGACGCTGCCGACGTCCGTGACGATCGCGCCGCGTTTCAGAGCTGGCAACATGGCTTCCACCAGATCGCGCATTTGGGCGATGGGAGTGCAGAGTACGACGAGGTCCGCGTTTTCCACGGCTTGCGGCAGGACGACGGTGGCGGAATCCACTGCTCCCGCCTGTTTACTCTCCTCAATACTGGCGACACGACGTACATAGCCTTCCACGCGGTCTGCGAGGCCCCGCTGTTTAATCGCCAAACCCAGCGAGCCGCCCAGCAGGCCAACGCCTACCAACGTGATCTTTTGCCAGTGCACGGCGGTTACCATAGTGCGAGGTTGAGTGAGAGGGAAGTTAGAAAGCGCAATCTGAGAGCCTACCTCATTTTAGTTGCGTTCGTTAATCATTTGCTTTGCCGCTGGATGAAGTATTAGTAATGCTTCAATTGCGAAGCTTGCTGGGTGAGTCGGAATTGCTGTGAAGGGTTGATCTGGCTAAAATATTTCGGACCGCAACTTATTAATGCAAAGGTATTTGTATTTAAAATAAAGGCTTGTGTCCGGATTGTAACCTTTGTAAAAGCTGGTTCGTCTGATAAGTTTAATGGGCAGCAACAACCCAGACCAACAACTCAACATATACAATTAAGTATGAAAAAACTGTTACTCGCTGCGTTGACCCTGTGCTTCGCACTCTCGTTAACGTCTTTCGCCGCTGATGGCGATCCGGCTCCCAAGAAGAAGCGCGAATTGACCGATGAGCAGAAGGCCGTTCAGAAGGAAATGCTCGAAAAGTATGATGCGAACAAGGACGGCAAGCTCGACAAAGATGAGCGCGCCAAGTTCAGCGCCGATGACAAAGCCAAGTGGGAAAAAGTGTTCCCTCCCCGCAAGAAAAAAGACGCTAACTAATATTTCGGGAGCGACTACTGGTTTCCCAGTGACGCTCTAAGTTTGCGCTCCACCGTTTCTTCACTGGAACGGTGGAGTTTTTTTGTCTCCGCTTCTTCCGGGTCAATTCACTCCGCAGGGAATTGCTCTGCTTCGCGCACCCGTTCCAAAATCACTTCGGGAAGATGCGGTTCATTACCGATGGAGGGAGCGTACCAAAGGCGTTTGTTCTGCTTTTCGGTCGGGTTCCGCCAGGTAGGTTGCCCCGCTGCCATTCGACTGCGCACGGTCTTCTCGGTTTCGCCCAGCATCATGGGAATATCTTCGAAGGAATGGAGGCCGTCGCTAATGAAGAACGGCACCATGATCAGGTTTTTCTTTTGCGCGAGTTGATAACATTCAGCGATGCGCGGTTCCTCTTCCATGAAAACGGCGTACACTTCGGCGTAAATATTTCGCGCACGGATTAACTCCACTTGCCGCTCAATCGCTTTCCGGGAATTCTCGTTATTCCCAGTGCCGTGTCCGGCGATGAATAAGGCCGTATCCTGCGGTTTAGGAGCGCGGGGGAAGGGGAATTTCTCCACGATCTCGCGGGCGCGCGCAAGAATGACTTCCGTCATGCTGTCGTGCGTGCCAATGGGGCCGCAGTAGTAGAGGGTTTGCGTTCCGCGCTGCTGTTTGCGCGGGAAATCCACTTGGTCATTCTGGCAAAAGCCGAGTTCACGCGGGATGACCTGCTCAGTGAAATAACCTTCACTGATAAAGAGTGGCACAATGAATAATGCAAAAACAGTACCCCGGCCGGCTGCTCAGCCTTGACCAGGTGCTCTCG
>JBEHZA010000552.1:0-3324 GCA_048497895.1 Verrucomicrobiota bacterium | reverse complement strand
GCCCAAACAATGATACCGGCGTCGGCTTATTCTGGGACTATACTGATTTCTATCCCAATTGGCCGACAGCTTCTGCCTGGGGCGCTTTGGTTCCTTCTTTCAGCACCATGGTGAGCAATAACCAATTCAAAACCAATTCCCTCGCCGCTGTCCGGACAGGCATGGCTCAGGACGGCGTGGGCACCATCTTTTTGACCGAACGTGCGGAATACGAGAACCTCGCAGGCAGCCGGATTTATTCTGCCATTCATCGCCCCGACGCTCAGTTGCAAACCGCTAATATGACCGACTCTGGCGTTGTCTTTCAAGGCATCCTGCCCAATTCTTATCATGGCGATTATTTTAATTACCTCTTCATGGATGGCCATGCCGAAGCTCTCACTCCGGGCAAAACCGCCGGCACCGGCACCGTCTCAGCTCCCAAAGGGATGTGGACGATCCGCGCCGGAGACTAGTTTTAAGCCTATTGCATTCACGATGAAAATTATACCTTTAATCCCTGTCTTAGCCTTGCTGGCCGTCACCGGCTGTTCCAAAGAAGAATCAGAACCGATTGTCAAACCGGCGTCGGTTAAGAAAGCTCCCAAACCCCAGGCCACTGACGAAGCGGCTGCTGCGCCAGCTCCCGGTTCTCCCGCCGTCGCTGAAGCTGCTGCCGAGCCTGTGCCACCGGAACTTGCCCCTTTGCAAAATGGCCTCGAAGAATTCGAGAAAGCCAACAACCGTCTGCCCAATAACGTTCAGGAAATGGTCGAAAAGAAAATCATCAAGAGCCTGCCGCCTCTGCCCGCGGGCAAGATTTACTACATCGACCATGCCACCAAACGCGTCAAAATCGGCGGCGGCCCTTAGTGGCCGTTTTTCTCCTGAGTGGATTCCCGTTCCGGTTGCCCCTGGGCATCCAGCCTGATGACATGCAATTTCCCAAACCTGCTCGATTGATAAATCTTTTTTTTGTCTCCGTCTAAAGTTACAATCAGTGCCGATACTCCGGGTAATTTGTCCACCAGCGCCAGTCCCCGTTTCACCCCCATCAAGCTCACCGTGGTGTCCAATTGATCCGTCGTCGTCGCCCTTGGCGCAATGATCGTTGCCCCAATCCGGTTCGTCATCCCTACTCCCGTTTTGGGATCGACGATATGCGAATACCGCACTCCATCGATCACCACAAATTGTTCCGTATCACCGGAAGTTGAAATACCCGCGTTCCGCAACACCACTGCCGCGGTCAGCGCAGAATTCGTCGCGTCAATCGATCCTATCCCCAACACCCACCCCTCTCGTCCCGGCGGTGGATCGCCAATGGCAATATCCCCACTCGCCGCCACCATCGCCCGGCTCACGCCATGCTGCCGCAAAATCGTCAGTGCTTTATCCGCCGCAAAACCTTTGCCTACACCACCTAAGTCCAACACCATGTTCGTGGTCATCAATGTAACTGTTTCGTGACCCGCATCTAATTTGAGATACCGGTAACCCACCGATTGCTTCGCCTGCGCAATCGCTTCCGCCGAGGGCAACTGATGTTGCCGCCGCGCCTGTCGCCACAACCGGATAATCGGGCCAATCGTCACGTCAAAGTCACCATCTGACCAGATCGCCGCCTGTTCAGAAATCTTTAAGGCCTCGAATAAATCCGGACTGACCTTAATCGGCACACCCACTGGCTTCCGGCACAATTGCATCAACTCACTATCCGGATCGTAATCCGTCATCACCTCATTGAGTTCGATCACTTTTTTGAAAGCCGCCTTCGCCGCCCGCAACGCCGTTGCCTCATCCGGCGCATACAACGTCATCGTAAACATTGTCCCCATATGCGGCTCCCGATACTCGAACCGCTGCAACTTCGATTCCATCGTCAAATTTCGACATCCCGCCCCCAAAATCAAAGTCACCATCAAAGCCAGCCCCCATCCCAATAGTCTTGATATTCCGTAAGGATTATTCCCCCTGTCTTTTCCCCATCCGTGTCCATCTGTGTCCATCCGTGGTTGCCCTCTTCGTTTCGCCAAATGAATTAAACAATTTCTCATGTCAAAATAAAAAGGCCGGCCAGTAACTGGCCGGCCCATGAAGATATTTTTAATCAGGCTTAGAATGCGATCGTTTTGCCCGGAATCGCATGCGCATAAAGCCCGTCCGGTCCCGGCAATACTTTCGGCATCGCATTCCAGGAATATTCCGCCGGAGACAGGTCCAATTGCGAATTCATCGCCTCATCCCAGGTGACTTCCTTGCCGGAATACGTCGCCATGCGGCCCAGAATCGCACTCATCGTGCTCTTCGCACCATTAAAGGCTTCGTTATACGGCTTGTCGTTGCGAATCGCGTCGAAGAGATCGTCGTGCTCCACTTGATACGGATCTTTCTTCTCTTCGGACTTATAACGCCACGCATTGGGTCCGGTAATGGTCCAGCCACGGCCCGCATCCATATCCACCTTGCCCTTGGTGCCGACCGCGTGTTCCGTCACGCTATTCCAGCAGCCATTGATCTGGCGGCATTGGCTGGAGAGCCGTGAACCGTCCGCGTATTCAAACTCTACGAAGTGATGGTCGAAGATTTCGCCCGTGTCCGCCCCCGTAAGGAAAGCGCGTCCGCCCGAGCCCTGAGCTTTCACCGGATAACCATTCTTGATCCAGTTAATCACGTCGATGTTGTGAATGTGCTGCTCCACAATATGATCACCGCACAGCCAGGTGAAGTTATACCAGTTGCGAATCTGATATTCCATTTCGGTTGGTTGACGGCCTAATTGCGCAGCCAGATCAGCGCGCTTTTTCTTCGGCCCGACTGGCGTGCCGTTCCAGTAAGCGCGCATCGCCACGATGTCACCAATCGCTCCGTCATTCAAACGCTTGAGCGTTTCGATGTAGCCCGCTTGATGATGGCGTTGCAACCCGCATCCGACTTTCAGATTCTTCTTCTTCGCTTCTTCTGCGGCGGCGAGAACCCGGCGAATGCCCGGTCCGTCCACGGCCACTGGTTTCTCAAAGAAAATATGTTTGTTCTGCTTCACCGCTTCCTCGAAATGCAGCGGACGGAAACCCGGCGGAGTTGCCAGCACCACGACATCGGCCAGCGAGATCGCTTTCTTGTAAGCGTCCAGACCGACAAATTGATGATCCGGCGGCACATCCACCCGATCCGGATGTTGCTTGATCAAATTGCTCAAACTGCGCGCCAATTGATCTTCATGCGCGTCGGCCATCGCGACCAGTTTGACGTTTCCTTGCGTGCTCAACGCCTGATTCGCCGCGCCCGAGCCACGACCGCCGCAACCGATCAATGCACACCGGCCCGCATCCGCCGCTGGGTGAC
>JBEHZA010000551.1:0-3332 GCA_048497895.1 Verrucomicrobiota bacterium | reverse complement strand
CTTTGGAAAAGGCCTGGAGAGCATCCTGCGTGCGTCCCATGGCTTCGAGGGCCAGGCCCAAATTAGAGTAGGCTTCGACTTGTTGTGGTTTTAAGCGGATCGAAAGGGCGTACTGCTCGATGGCTTGCGGCAGTTTTTTTTGCAGGTAAAGGACGTTGCCGAGATTGTTGTGCCCTTCAATGTTGTTGGGTTCGCGGCTCAATAATTCCAGGAATTGCGCTGCTGCTTCCTCCAGCCGGTTTTCCATGGCCAAAGCGATGCCGAGTTGGAACTGCGCCGCAGTCAGGTCCGGCCGGAGCTGTCGCGCCCGGACAAAATGCAATTTGGCTTCTTCCCGCTGGCCTTTCGACAGGAGCGCGATGCCCAATTGCAAATGTCCTTTGCCATCATTGGGGTTGAGCCGCAGGCCGGTTTCATAATAGGCAATGGCTTCATCGACTTTGTGTTCCTGATACAGCGAGAGGCCGACAATGAAATTGGCAATCGGGTTGTCCGGCATTTCCGCCAGCGAATGGGAGAACAGCGTTTTCGAGCTTTGCCAATAGGTGAGTTGCTGCCGGGTAGCGCCAGTGCATGCGATCAAGCTGACGACGGCGGCGAAGATAGCCACTGTCCGTCCGGCGGGCCAGTCTTTCACCCATTCCGCCACACCCCACACCGCCATGAGGAGCAGTCCAATGGTGGGCAGATAAGTATAACGATCCGCCATTCCGATGGACGCCACATGAAAGAAACCAATGACCGGCACCAGCACGCCGAGGTACCAGAGCCAGCCGGTAAATAAATAACCGCGCGTGCGCACGGTGCGCCAGGCGAAATAGCTGATGCCCAACAGCACCATGGCGGCGGGAATCACTTTTCCCAACGGATCACTCGTCGGGCGGGGATAAGGCAGCGCCAGATGCACGGGCCAGACCAGCATCTGAATATATTTCACGTACGAGACCAGGACATTTCCAATGCGTCCCGGGTCTTGCGCGCGATATGTCGCCAGGCTGACGAAGATCATCAGCAGAAACAGCGGGATTTTTTCGCGCAACAAAGGAGTCAACTGGTTCCAAAATTTTTGCCAGCCGGCTTTTCCTTGGGACAACAGGTCCAGCGAAAGTCGTCGCAACGGCCAAACGTCCAGCAGCAACAAGGCACAGGGCAGAGTGACGATCATGGGTTTGGTTAAAATTCCCAAAGCGTATGTGGCGACTAAAACAAAGTAGCGCCAGCGGCTTGGCCAGCGGGTGTAATAAACGTAGGCAATGAGCGTCAGCATCCAAAACAGGGTGCAAAGTACGTCCTTGCGTTCGGCGGCCCAGGCCACGGATTCCACGCGCAAGGGATGCCAGGCAAACAGCGCGGCGACCAAAGCACTGCGCCACACGGCGCCCGTCATCAAGCGCAGGGCCACAAACAACAGCACCGCGCTCAAGGAATGGAGCGCCGCACTTTCGAGATGATGCGCCCCGGCATTCAGCCCGAACAACTGGTAATCGAGAATCAGCGAAATGGAGGTGAGCGGATGCCACATGAAAAAGTGGCGTTCGGTGAAGGCCCAGACGATGCTATCCCACGTTAACCCCTGGCTGACGTGCGGTTCTTCCAGAATGTAGGGATTGTCATCGTAGTCGATGAATCCGTGGTGCCAGACGGGCCAATAGAGCGCCAGGGTGAGCGCAAACAGGGCAAGCCCAATCCAAAGTTCACGTTTCCGGTGAGTAAGGTTCAACATTGCGATCGGAATTTAGCGATATGAGACGCAGAAGCCGGGAAAAAGTCAAAACAAGGCCATCGCTTTTCTCAGCATCAATTCAATCGATGGAGCCGGGTGCCATTATCGATTAACGGTGACGGGATCACCGGTGCTAAGGTCGCCTCCGAAATGACGAAGATAATTTACGAGCGAGGCCAAGATGAATGAACTGGAACTCCGGGAATTTAAAAAGCTGCAAAACGAATTTACCTTTCTGCACAGCCGGGTGGAAATCTTCGGCCTGGCGCTGGCCAATCTGGAGGCGCGGCTGAAAGCCCGCGCGGAAGCTCCGATTCCCGCGCCGGTTAAAGAGGCTTTGCCGTTAGTCATGCCGCCGCCGTTGCCGGTTTTGCCTGAACCTGTCGTGGTCAAGGAAACCCCGGTGACTCCAATCCCTTTGCCGCCCCCGATGATCGAATCGATTCCCGCGTCGGCGAAGCCACGTCCGTTACCCGTGGTGGAACCCATCGTTGCTCAGGTGGCCAAGCCGCCGATGGCTCCCGAGCGGCAGTCGTTCGAGCTGAAAATGGGGACCTATTGGTTTGTGCGTTTGGGTGTGGTCATGATGCTGACGGCATTGGCGATTTTTGGCTATTATGCGTATCAACATTACATTCCGCACCTCGGCCCGTGGGGCAAGTTGTCGATGTTATATCTGGCCAGCGGCGCGTTGCTGGGTTTCGGCGCATGGCAACAACGGCAGGTGGTGAAGGATTCACTGAAGAAGTTTGGCGAAGTGGTTTTTGCCGGTGGGTTGGCCGGGGTTTATTTTTCCACCTATGCCGCGCATCACATTCCCTATCTGCGGGTGATCCAAAGCGGTTTGCTGGATGGTTTGCTGCTGTTGCTTTGGGTGAGCTTTATCGTGTGGCTGGCGGATCGCAAACGTTCCGAGACACTCGCGCTCTTTGCCATCGCGCTGGCTTATTACACATCCATCATTACCAACATTGGAACCTTCACGCTCTATTCCAACTTTCTGCTCACGATTGCCGCGGTGTTTTTCCTGGTGCGTAATCGCTGGGCGACGCTTTCTTTCTCCAGTCTGATGGCCACGTATTTCGGTTACGCCTACTGGCGTTTTTATCACGGGGACTGGGGATTTCTCAGTCACACGGAAATAGCGGATAACCTGTGGCTGGGCATCGCTTTTCTGTCCGCGTATTGGACGGCGTTTACTTCCGCGGTTTTCCTGAGCCGCTCCGGCACGTTGTCACGCAATGGGCGGTTGAGTTATCTGAGTTTGAATAATGCGGTTTTCTTCGTGCTCGTGGTGATGACGTTTCTGCACCATCACGAAGGCGCCTTCTGGAAATTTTCACTCGGCTACGGCGTGACGCTGACCGGGCTGGCGGCTTTGGCACGCTATCGTTTGAATGAAGAGCCGCTCATTCGCCACGCCTACCTTGCGCAAGGAGTGCTGCTGATCACGGTGGGGTTAATCGCCAAATTCAGCGGGTTGCAACTGGCGCTGGTTCTGGCGGCGGAGAGCGTGAGTTTACTGCTGCTCGGGCATTGGCAGAAAAATCAGATTCTACTGGCAGCCGCTTACCTCACGTCAGGCTTGGCGACGGCCTGGTCGGTCAAT
>JBEHZA010000550.1:0-3339 GCA_048497895.1 Verrucomicrobiota bacterium | reverse complement strand
CCGAGCAGCACGGCAAATAAATCCAGCGTGATGGTGCCGAGGATGATTTTATTGGAGAACACGAAATGGAAGCCGGCAATGAGGTTGTTCAAAGTCATCGGCTCACGGGCGGCGGTGGTGTGTTGGGCCCGCACGAAACTGATCAGGACAAAACAGATCAGCGCGGCTACGGCATTGATGGCATAAACCGTCGTAGCGTGATGGGTGAGGGCGATCAAGGCGCCGCCAGCGGCGGGACCGGTGACGGCAGAGAGCTGAAAACTGCTCGTGTTCCAGGCGACTGCCCGCGGGAAATTCTGGCGGGAAACGAGTTGAGTCATGAAGGCAGAGCTGGCTGGCCAGAGAAACGTGCGGGCAGTGCCGGCCACAAAGAGGCAGAGGTAAACGTAGAGCACCGGTGCCTGATAAGCGGAGATCAAGGTTAAACCCAGGCTCGATAATGCGATGAGCAGGGTCATGCCGATGATGATGCGCTTCCGGTTGAAGTTATCCGCCACATGCCCCGCGGGCAGTGTGAAGAGCAGCATGGGAATCATTTGGGTTAAACCAACGTAACCCAGATTCAATGCCGAATGGGTGCGTTCGTAGAGTTCCCAGCCGACGGCCACGGTCAACATCTGTTGACCGAGTGAAGCGATAAAACGTCCGATCAAGTAGAGGAGAAAATCCTGATTTCGCAGGACCGCATAAGGACCGGCGGGGGATTCTGTTTCAGATGTCGCACGGGGGTCAGTTGGAACGTCGTTCATGCAGTTTCGCTTGCTGGAATGAAAGTACCAGTATTTCGATAATCAGCCAATTATTCCAAAATGAATTTTCCTGGCCCGGTTATCTGTATTTGGCCCGAAAAATGCCTGTGTTGAATAGTGGTGTATCGGCATTCGTCACTAGACGTTACTTTGACCGGAAGGTTGACTATAGGTCAGCCGGATTTTTGAAATGAAACCCGATTGACACTTTCTTTTTGCGTTTTTTTTAAATTTAGGCGAGTTTGCTCGCATTACGAGCAAGCAGGTTGAAAAAATCGCCTTGGAAGGTGTATCTGATGTGTAACTGATTGGATTTCAGAGGGATGATAGTGATTTGCCAGTGGGATAAAAAGTTTTAATAAAATGACAAACAAGAAGTTACTTAGTCCTCACATTCTCGTGGTTGATGATGAACAACCCATTTGCGATTTGTTGGCCAATTATTTTTCGAAGCGTGGTTATCAGGTAACCACTGCCCGGACCGGGAATGAGGCGTTGCGCTTAACCGACGAAACTCCTTTTAACCTGATGATTCTGGATATTGCGCTGGCGGATGCCGATGGCTTGGAATTACTGGAGACCATTAAGAATTCGCACTCCAAATTGCCGGTCATCATCCTGACGGGCATGGGCTTTGACGATGAGCTGCTGAAAGAAGCGCTGGAAAAGAAAGCTTCCGCTTATGTCAGCAAGACGCTTCCACTGGACCAATTACTATTGGAAGTTCGCCGCGTCCTGTCTTAATGAGTCCGGCCAATTCGCTCATGAGCAAGGCAACTGATTCGGTTGCATCTGGAGTTAAGGCTACGCCTGAACTCGCGGCCTTGCGTGAACGTGATGAGCGGCTGGAGGCCTTGAAAATTCTGGCTGGGCATCTCGCCCATGACTTTAATAATTTCCTCGCTCCCATTCTCGGTTACCTCACCTTAATCAAAGAAGAGGTTCCGGCCAATTCCTCCGCAATGCAATATGCGGATGCCATGGAGACTTCAGCGCGTCGCACCGAACGGGCGATTGAGAGCATTTTGCTGGCTACCCGGCCGCAACGCAATTTTCGACCGGAAACCGTTAATTTCACTCAGTTGGTCGAACAACAGGTCAAGGCGTGGCAGGCGGAATTGACTTCGACCGCGCAGATATCCGTGGCCACGCAATTGGACCAGGTCACTCTTTCGATCGACAAGGCCCAATGGTCCAATGTCCTCCAACAACTGCTTCGTAATGCCTGGTTCGCTTTGGCTACCGGTGGCAAACTCGAAGTTCATTTGCTGGTGGAAACGCTCAGTCCTGAAGCTGCCAGTGATTTAGGCCTGGCTCCTGGAAAAATCTGCCGTTTGATCTTTCGTGACGAAGGGTTCGGCATGTCCAGTGCGGTTCAGCGTCATGCGTTTGAGCCTTTTTTTACGACCCGTCCCAAAGGGCAGGCTTTGGGACTGGGGTTATCGATTGTTCATTCTGTCGTCCGCTGGCATGGAGGACAAATCGTGTTAGACAGCCAGGAGGATATTGGAACCAAGGTGACGATTTTGTTGCCGATCGAATCAACGGTGCCGCCGGTGGCGAACCAGATGCAGGAAATGCTGGCCGCGCTGGCTGTGCCGCCGATGCGACTGGTCGGCAAACGTGTTTTGTTGGTCGATGATGACCCGATGGTTCGTGAGGTCTTACGCACTTGTCTGCAACGCGCCAAACTGGATGTCTTCGTGGCCAAAGACGGTTTGGACGCATTAGCCGCCTATAAACGTTACGGTAAGGATGTCGGGCTGGTTATCTCGGACATTACCATGCCGAATATGGATGGCGTGGAACTGACCGCGCAGATCCGCACGCAAAATCCTTCACTGCCTTTCATTCTCGTCAGCGGTGATGCGGATACCAATTTAGAAGCTATGTTGGCGCGCTTGGGCAATGACCGTCCTCTGCTAATAAAAAAGCCCTTCGCAGTGAAGGGCTTGATTGAAGAAGTGAAACGGTTGCTGGGTTGATTACTCCATTTCCTCGGATTCGAGGAAGCCCTGGAGTTGGCGAATCCGTGTCGGATGCCGCATCTTGCGGAGCGCCTTCGCTTCGATCTGACGGATCCGTTCGCGTGTTACTTTAAATTGTTTACCCACTTCTTCGAGCGTGCGGCTGTAGCCATCGCCCAAACCGAAACGTAGTTCCAAAACTTTGCGTTCCCGTTCCGTCAAGCTGCCCAGCACGTCCTGCAACTTATCTTTCAGCAGGCTGTAGCTCGTCATTTCGGACGGATTTTGCGCAGACTTGTCTTCGATGAAATCACCGAAGTTTGTATCTTCGCTATCGCCCACGGGCGATTGCAGGGAGATCGGTTGCTGCGCCATCTTGAGCACGGCGCGCACGCGTTCCACCGGGATCTGCATTTCATCCGCGATTTCCTCCGGCGTCGCTTCCCGACCGAAATCCTGCACCAACTGCTTCTGCACGCGCATCAGTTTGTTGATCGTTTCGATCATGTGCACCGGGATGCGGATCGTCCGCGCCTGATCCGCGATCGAGCGCGTGATCGCCTGACGAATCCACCACGTCGCATACGTGGAAAATTTGTAACCGCGGCGATATTCGAACTTCT
>JBEHZA010000549.1:0-3349 GCA_048497895.1 Verrucomicrobiota bacterium | reverse complement strand
GCCATGAACTGTCTGCTCAAGTGTTGGTATTGCTGACCGGGACCTCCGAAAGGAGATTCGGTTCGCAGCCCTGCGGAGCGTTTTAAGGTCCCGATGATTTGGTAAGAATCATCGGGTGTTTTTTTTATCGGACCGGCGTTTTTGCGGTGGTGCCGGAATGGAAACTTAGCAAACAACAAAACATTGTGTTAGCCAAACGCGTTATCCCTTGCCTGGACGTCCATAACGGCCACGTCACTCGCGGTGTGCAATTCGGCAAAGCCGAAGCTGGTGAACTGCGCAATGTCGGCGATCCGGTGGCGCTCGCTTTGCGTTACAACGATCAAGGGGCAGATGAAATGGTGTTCTTTGACATCACCGCCAGCGCGCACGGGCGCGATACGATGGTGGAAGTGATCGAGCGCGTGGCGGATCAATGTTTCATGCCGCTGACGGTTGGCGGGGGCATTCGCACAGTGGAGGACATGCACGCCATGCTTAAGGCGGGCGCGGATAAAACGAGTATTAATTCCTCGGCGCTGGCGACCCCTGACCTTATCCGGGCGGGCGCGGAGAAATTCGGCAGCCAGTGCATCGTGGTCTCGATTGATGCGAAGCGGGTCAGTCCGGATCGTTGGGAGGTTTTCTCGCATGGCGGCCGCAAATCCACGGGGCTCGACGCCGTCGAATGGGCGACGAAGGCCGTGGCCTTGGGCGCGGGTGAGATTGTGCTCAACAGCATTGATGCGGATGGCACCAAGGCGGGGTTTGATCTGGTGATAACGCGGCGCATCAGCGAAGCCGTGGGCGTGCCCGTCGTGGCCAGTGGTGGCGCGGGCAAACTGGAGCATATGTCCTCCGTGCTGCTGGAAGGCAAAGCCGATGCGGTGCTGGCCGCGAGCATTTTCCATTATGGCGAATTTACCGTGGCGGATGTGAAAAAGTATCTGGCGAAACAAAATATCCCGGTGCGTTTATGAACGACCTCATGCAAACCCGTTGGCTGCCGATCGTTTTGCTGATCTGCTCCAACTTGTTTATGACGATGGCCTGGTATGGCCATTTGAAATATAAAAGCTCGCCTATCTGGGTGGTGATTTTTGCGAGCTGGGGCATTGCGTTTTTTGAATACGTCCTGCAAGTGCCGGCCAATCGCTGGGGCAGCAACGTGTATTCAGCCACGCAATTGAAGATCATTCAGGAAGTCATTACGCTCCTGGTTTTCTGCGGTTTCGCCATTGTGTATCTGGGCGAGAAAATCCGCTGGAACCATGTGGCGGCGTTCGTTTGCATTCTGGGCGCGGTCGCCTTTACCTTTATTCCGAAAAACTGAATCCAATAAATCGCATGAGCTTTATTGATAAATTGAAATTTACGGCGGACGGTCTGATTCCCGCCATTGTGCAGGAACAATCCACGGGCCGCGTGCTGATGATGGCGTGGATGAATCGCGCTTCGCTCGAAAAAACCATTGAGACCGGCAAGACCCATTTCTGGAGCCGGTCACGCCAGAAATTCTGGATGAAAGGCGAGAGCAGCGGGCACACGCAAACGGTGAAAGACGTCGCGTTCGATTGCGACGGGGACACGTTGTTGATCCAGGTGGAGCAAGTGGGCGCGGCCTGCCATGAAGGCTATCAATCCTGTTTCTTTCGCTCCGTGGAAGCTCAGGGCGAATCGTTCCGCGTTACCGAACCGCAATTGGAAACGCCGGAACAAATCTACGGCAAAAAATGACCGAGGACCTGGTAGAATTCGCCAGTCGTGATTATTTCCTGTTGGCAGGCATGCTCTGCTTTGCGCGGGGGATGGACATCCTCAGCACCTGGATTGCGACGCCGAATCTTTATTTGGAGGCGAATCCGATTGCGCGCAAGCTCGGTTGGAAGTGGGGCGCGCTGTTAAATGTGGCCATTTGCGTGGGGCTGGCTATTTCTCCATTGTCCGCTATCGTGGTCGCCACCACCAGTGTGCTCGTTGCCGCGCGCAATTTTCAATACGCCTGGGCGATGCGTTCGCTGGGGGAATTGCAGTACAGCCAGATGGTGAAAATGCAACTGCTGCAAACGAGCTGGCGGCTGTATGTGGGATGTTTATTGGTGCAAAGCCTGCTGGTAGCTTTGGTGGGCGCCGCTGTGATTTATTTTAGCGGCAATTATCTCGTGCCCATTGCGATCGGCATGGGCATTGTTGGATATGCCATTGCGGTGACTTTTTACACTTTGTTGTCGGTCTGGCCGTTGCGGCGGTCGATGGGTTAAAATTATTTTTGTTATGTATTCTCCAACTCTGGATGAATTTTTGAAGCTGGCCGAACAGGGCAACCTGATTCCGGTCACGCGCCGCATTCTGGCGGACTTTGAAACGCCGCTCTCGGCCTATCGCAAATTGCGCGGGCGCGGGGAATCGTTTTTGTTTGAGTCTGTGGAAGGGGGCGAACATCTCGGGCGTTACTCGTTTGTCGGCTGCAATCCGCGCGCCATCATCCGGCAGAATGGCAATCGGGTGGAGTTAATCGAGAATGGCAAGGTGATCGAAAAATTTGCCGTGCAGCGTGAACCCGCGGCGGATTGTTCCCAGTGCGTCAAGGATGGCCTGGAGGTGGTGGAACGCGTGATGAAGGATTACCGGCCCGTTTCACTGCCGGGTTTGCCGCGCTTCACGGGTGGGGCCGTTGGGTTTATCGGCTATGAATTTATTCACGACATTGAGCCGGTCGTGCCACGTCCGGAACGGAATGATTTGAACACGCCCACGATGTATTTTCTCATCGCGGATGAACTGCTGATTTTCGATCGTGTCGCGCAAACCATTACCATTCTGGTCAATGCCATGGTCAATGGGAGCGGCACTACCAATGCTGAGGCCTACGAAGAAGCCGTAAGTGAAATCGACCGGATGCTGGCGTTGCTCGAACAGCCCAGCGAACATCAACCGGTTTCGCTGCCGCGCGAAGTGCCGCAGATGCCGTTTGAATCGAACGTCACGAAGGAAAAGTTTTTCGCCAACGTGCTGAAGGCGAAGGAATACATTACGTCGGGCGATATTATTCAGGTGGTCGGTTCACAACGTTTTTCCACCCCGGTCAAGGCGGCGCCGCTGGACATTTATCGCGCAGCGCGGTCCATTAACCCTTCGCCGTATATGTTCCTGTTGGAATTGGAAGGGTTCTCACTGGTCGGCGCTTCGCCGGAAATTCACGTGCGTTGCGAAGAGCGGCAAGTGGAAATCCGTCCGATTGCCGGGACGCGTCCACGGGGCAAAACCACGGAAGAAGACCTCGCGCACGAAAAAGATTTGCTCGCTGACCCCAAGGAACGGGCGGAGCATGTCATGCTGGTGGATCTGGCCCGGAACGATCTCGGGCGGG
>JBEHZA010000548.1:0-3354 GCA_048497895.1 Verrucomicrobiota bacterium | reverse complement strand
AGGCTGCGAGTTGCCGGGCCTTGAGGCGCGGAACCACTTCGTAGCCCGCTTTTTTCAGCGCAAATTCCGCCGGCAATTTCAGTGCGTCGGGAGAGGGTATACTACCGATTTTTTGCACTTCAAATAAATAAGGATACGGCGGCATGGTGGAACCGGCTACCGTGATGCGGGGATTATACAGGTGCAACAGCAGGAGCTCTTCGCTCGGGCTGCGTTGTCCCACATTCGTCAAATCCGGCCCGATGCGTTGCTGACCGATCATGGCGGGTGAATCATACAGGTAATCCGCCGCGACACTTTGGCGAAGTCCCCATCCCCGTTGCAAATCGGCTCCCAACGGAACGAGCACCGGCTCGGCTTTGGCAGAGAGATCATCCAGTTTCTTGGCGACGGATTCAGCCATCTCCAGCGTGACATTGGACAAAATCGTCGCCGGAGTTTTCGGAACCCCGCCTTTCACGCCCAATTTCGTCAGCAACGCGGCTACTTCGGTTGTATTCGTGCCTGCGTCATTCAGCCGTACATCCATGGTGTAACCGGCTTGGCGGATCTGCTGGCTATGGCAATAGTAGCAGCCATTCGCGCGATAAACTTCCGCGCCTTGATGGGCGGCACCCGGCGGCATGGAGGGATAAATCTGTCCACTAATGACATTGGTGGATTGTTGCTGCCGGCCAATCTGGGTTTGCGGCACAAAAACCATCCCAAACCACGACGTGGCCATCGTGAAGAACAAACCGACGAAAATAATTGGGCCGTAGTTCATGCTGCCACCTCTTTGGCTTTCGCAGCGGCCTCCGGGCAGACGCAGGAGCAAACGCAGGTTTTAACCTGGCGATACAACAGGACTTTAATATTCACGAGCAATAACACGCTACCCGCCAGCATCAGCAGGTCTCCCAAAATACTGAAACGAAAAACCATCAATACGATTTTCGTCGAATCGCCAAATGCGACCGATGGATCATTCAATTTCAAACCTTGCAGCAAACCGCCCAGAGCTAGCAATAACACATAGAGCAGTAAGCCGGAGGATGATAACCGGAAGTGCAGTTTGATAAATTTTTGGAACGGCCATTCCGCGCCGGTAATTTTCGGAACGAGGTAATAAATGCCACCGAAGGCCGTCATGGCAAAGAAACCGTAGAGGTGCAGCTTGGCCAACGCCGGTTTGAAGAGCGTGAAATTCAACGTCGTGTTCACGCAGCCGAGGGCGCTCACCGAGGTTAACAATCCGGCGACTACGAAAGCCAAGGCACCGAACAGGATAAACTTGAGGGCAGGGGAGCTTTTGCCATCGCATTTAAAACCATGCAACGTCTGGCAGACGTTCATACCTACGGCGATAACCGGGATTAAGCTCAAAACCGTCATTACCGAGGTCAGATTCGCCATCCAGGCCGGGAACGGCGAGCCGGTCGGGATATTACCCCAGGAACCGAAAAAGGTCAGTGCCCAGAAGGCGAACATGGCCAGATAACGGCTGGCCAGCGGGCGGTTGGTCAATTTGGGCAGGAAATAGAAAATGGCCGCTAAACCGACAAATCCCAACCACAAGGTGCTGAAATTGCCGCCATACCAGAGATTGATGGCCGAAGGGTAAACACCGCGGCCCGGATGACGCAGCAACAGGAAGGTGGCCGTGGCGAAAATCCACGGAAACCAGAACAGAGCAGCCAACAGGAACCATTGTGACGGATACAGTTCACGCACCCGCCGTTGATGGAACGTTACGCCGGTCATTGCCCCGATGAGCAGATAGGCGAATAACAGAACCGGCGCGGCATACTTGGGAAATTCCAGCCATTCAAAGCCGCTGTTATCACCGGACAAAATACCGATTAATCCCAGCGTTACCCCGATATTCCAGAAAATGCCGCCCGCGGCAATAATGCCGGGTTGCACTACGGAAGTCCGCCCCAAACGCGCAACCAGCCAAATCATCAAGGCAATCGCGGCTTGAGCGGCGAAACCATAAAGAAAGACGTTCGTTTGCGCCGCCTGCACGCGACCGTAAGTGAAGACCGGACATTCCGCCAGCATGGCCGGCGCGTGAAATTTCAGGGAAGCCAGCAACCCCAGCAGTGAACTAAGTGCCAGCCAGGAGGTGGCGCTACAGACCAGCAACGTGACTGGACCGCGAGCCGAAGCATCGATCTCTGCCGCTGGAACCGGGGTTTCGACCGGAGCCATTTCGGCAGGCGAAGCAGGTGAATTGTGAGAAAGAGAACTCATTCGAGCCTGTCAGGGCATTTATTCAAAGGCGCTCGGCTTTTCCGGCGCTTTGGGCGGAGGAGCGTAAAACTTATCCGCGCGTGAAATCATATTGGAGCGGGCGGCTGCCGGGTTTTGCCATTCCTTCAGGAAAATCTCTTTGGCATGGTCAATATCCAGCCGCACGGTGCCTTTGCTCTGATCGCGCCAGGCATAACCATGCAGGGTGGAAGCATTCACTTCCCGCAGTTCCTTAATATTCTTTAACCGTTCTTCCGCCCGCGCCTGGGTGAGGGGAGCCGGTTTGGTATAATTCTGCATCGCCCGCACCAGCACGGCCATGATCAGAAACGTTCCAATGATGCCGACGGCATAAGCCGCCGTGCGCGGACAACCGCAGCACGATTTGGATTCACCATTGCTACTCATTGAACACCTCCAGCATTAATTCCGTTTGCCTTGGCTAAAATCATCGGGCACCTCCGTGAGCGGGTTTGGCTTCGGTGGCAGAAGGGAAATAGACGCCCAGATTTTCCGCCATGCGCGGGTCTTTCTGAGGATAAACCGGGTAACGGTTCAAATTCCGGATGAATACTTCTGCCAGAACGCCGCCCATCAACGCCATGCAGCCCAAGTCACCAAAGTGCAGGTAGAAATTGTCGCCATGCAACAACGGCATGATGTTGAACGAGACATCGCAGTAGTGCATCACCCAGGCCCAGAGCGCCAACGGGATCATCCACCAGAATTTTTTCTTCAAGTCGATGCGCAGCATGGACAGGAAGGGGAGGAAGAAGTGACCGAAAATGATCAACAGACCAATGTCATACCAAGTGCCTTTTTCGCGGCGCAGATAGTAAAATGTTTCTTCCGGCATGTTACCGTTCCAGATAATGAAATACTGGGAGAAGTGCACATACGCGTAGAACACGGTGAAGGCGAAGAACAGGGAACCGATGAAGTAGAACTGTTTGTCACCGGCGACATCTTTGAGCGGCCCCTGGCGTTTCAGGAGGGCGACGATCGTGTAGACCGTGCCGAGCGTCAGCCAGGTGCTGCCCGCGAAGTAATAAACGCCATACATCGTGGAGAACCAGTGATATTCCAGCGCTTTCATCCACATGAACACGCCCAACGTGA
>JBEHZA010000547.1:0-3359 GCA_048497895.1 Verrucomicrobiota bacterium | reverse complement strand
CAATAATCAACAGGTCTTTATAGATGACGCCCGGGGTATTGAGGCCCACTGCCGGGGTGCCTTCCACGTCCAGACCCTTGCCCAACAGGAAAGCGCCATTGTCACCGAAGCTCCGGATGGGCTGGCCGGTTTTCGCATCCAGCGCGAACAGATAATTGCCCGCTCCGGTGAAGATGCGTTGCTCACCGCCGGTTTCATTTTGCCAGAATACCAATCCGCGTTGACGGCTTCGGCCTGCTCCGTTGCGTTCACTGGCCGGGTCCCACTTCCAGAGTTCCTTGCCCGTAGCGGCATCCAGCGCGATGACTTTGCGCGTGGGTGACGCCGTATAAAGCACGCCGCCCACGATCAAATTGTTCGCCTGGTATTCGCCCTTGTCCCCTGTGTCATAAGTCCAGGCCACCTTCAGTTGCGCGACATTGTCCCGGTTGATTTGCCCGAGCGACGAGTAGAGGCTGCGCCCTTTGTCACCGAGATACGTGGGCCAGTCAGCGTTCGCCGGATCGGCTGCACGGATATTGAAAGGAGTCAGAGCGCAGGCCGCCAACCCAGTTAAGGTAAACAGACGCTGGAGAGCCGAAGGATAAAATCGCAGGTTCATAGATGGACGCTAAGGGGCGAAAGGCGTGATCGTGAAAAGGAGATGAACCGGTCTGGCACCGAAGGCCGGAGAGGCAGCTTCGTTTGCGGAGCCAGATGTCAGGTTGCCGGTTTGCACGCTGTTCCTTCACGTTCTCCACAGATTTAATTTTTGTCTATCATTTTAGTGCCAGACGGCCCTTGAAATCCTGGATTGCGATTAGTGTTCTTTCATCGATCAGACAATTGAGAGTGGGGCTGCCATCGTAAGCTCGTTGACGGTGCTTGTTAAGGCTGGTCAGGTTATTTTGTAACTATATTGGAATCAAGTGGTAACGGGTTTTCTGGAAACCGGATTTGAGGTTTTAGATTCATTTCCCTGAGCGCTTTCGAGAGCGGCTTGGAAGAGTCTCTGCCAATTCCGGTTTATCCGGAATCGAAACGCTCCCAAGCCTGCCTTTATTCAAGCTGGGCAAAATGCGTCAGGGCGGGTCGTGCCGTTCCTCTTATTTTTGAGCTAAAGCAGCCAAAAAGCAGCGTCTGCTGGTCTGCGGCAAACAACGTGCTGTAAGGCACGTTACTTTGGATCGGGACGCCCTAAGTAAACGCCTGCGACGCCCCCCCGCCTGGGTTTTTTGCGTGCTGGGGATCGGGTTCGCTTTGTCTGTGACCCTGTTTCTGACCATCCGGGGTTGGGAACGGCGTGAACTGGATGATGAATCCGTGGGGCTCGTCCGCAAGCAGGTTGAAAAGCTGGAAATTTCCATCCTTCGGTCCATGGAAGTCCTGCACTCGGTCGCTTCACTTTACGCGGCGGAAGGGAAGATTGAGCGGGAACAATTCAGCCGTTTCGTCGGGGAGGCCTTGCATCGTCAGCCTGAGTTGCTGGCGCTTTCCTGGAATCCGCGGGTGCCGGATGAATTGCGCAATGGGTTGGAAGCGGCGAACGCCCTTCACTATCCCGGTTTTCAATTTCGCCAGTTTGATTCCGGCGGTCAATTGGTTCCCGCCAGTCAACGTGCGGAATATGTCCCGGTCTATTTTATTGAGCCCGTGGATCGCAACCGGCAGGCGTTGGGCTTCGATCTGAATTCCAATCCGCGCCGGCGGGAATCTCTGCTCAAGGCGCGGGATACCGGTGAGCCGGTAGCGACGGCTCCCATCCGGCTGGCGCAGGAATGGGAGAATCAAACCGGTTTCCTGGTGTTGATGCCCATTTATCGGGGAAAGACACCGGTAACGTTGGCGGAACGCCGCGAGAATTTAGCCGGGTTTACCGACGCTGCTTTCCGGGTGGCGGATCTGGTCGGCGGTGCGTTTCGGGAATTGCAGGAACAAGGCATCGCCGTGCAATTGCTGGATGAATCCCCCACCGGTGAATTGCTTTATCACAACTCGCTGACCGGCATCGCTCCGGGCCATGCGGAAGCGCAACTGTGGTTGAAGGTTGCGGGTCGGCATTGGGCGGTAGTGTTCCGGCCGACGGAAGCGTTCCTTAGGGCACACACCCAATATCTTTCCTGGCTGGTGTTGGGGGCCGGTCTTGCCTTCAGCTTGTTGTCCACAGCTTATCTGTATGGCGGCTGGCATCGCACGCAGGAAGCGGCCATGGCGAATGCGGTCTTGCAAGAGGAGGTCCGGGTCCGGCAACAGGCGGAAGCGGCGGCGGCGACGGCGAATCAGGCCAAGTCTGATTTTCTAGCCAGCATGAGTCATGAAATCCGCACGCCACTGAATGCCATTCTCGGCTACACCCAGCTTATGCAGCGCGATCCGCATTTGCGGGTCGAGCAACGGGATGCAGTGCTTGGCATCAGCGCCAGCGGCCAGCATTTGCTGGGGTTGATCAACGAGATTCTGGATCTCTCCAAAATTGAAGCGGGGCGGATGGAGTTAAATCCGATCGACTTCGATTTGAGCCTGCTGGGCCGGAGTTTATCGGCCACTTTTCAGCCTTTGTGTGCCCAGAAGCGCATCCGCTTCCGCCTTGAACTGGAAGGCACGGAAAGGCTGCGCGTGCATGGCGATGAAGGCAAATTGCGCCAGGTCTTGATTAACCTGCTCGGTAACGCGGTGAAATTCACCTGCGCGGGAGAAGTTTATCTGCGGGTTAAATTGGAAGCGGAGGGAGTGTGGTTATTTGAAGTCGTCGACACGGGCCTCGGCATTCCGGCGGAAGAACAGGCCGATATTTTCAAACCGTTCCAGCAAGGCAGCGGGGCGCGGCATCAGGGCGGGACGGGCCTGGGGCTGGCCATTGCCTTGCGGCAGGTGGAACTGTTAGGCGGGCGTTTGGAACTGCAATCGGAACGGGGCATTGGTTCGCGGTTTTTCTTCCGGATTCCGCTGTCACCATCGGCGTCGGCGGAAGAGCTGACGCGGGAAGTCGTGCGGCTGGCGCCCGGCTATCGGGTGCGCGCGTTAGTCGTGGATGATCGCCGGGAGAATGGGGACGTGATTGGTGGCATGCTGGCGATGGTGGGGTGTGAAGTGTTTTATGCCAGCAGTGGCCGGGAATCGTTGCAACTCGCCCGTTTGCACCAGCCCGATATTATCTTTTTGGATTTGCTCTTGCCGGATTGGAGCGGGGTGGAAGTGGCCCGCCGGATCTTGATGGACCCGGAATGCAGTCGTCCGAAAATTGTGGCGCATACCGCTTCCGCCCTTGGACGGCTTTGGGAGGAAGCGCTCGCGGCCGGCTGTGTTGACTTTATTGCCAAGCCAATCCGTTGTGAACGTCTCTACGAATGCCTGGCCAAACCCATGGCGGTAGAGTTCGA
>JBEHZA010000546.1:0-3419 GCA_048497895.1 Verrucomicrobiota bacterium | reverse complement strand
ATCCGCCAGTTCCTGCAAGTGTTTCACCACGTCCGGGTGTTGCTCCGCCACATTGACAGTTTCACTCAAATCCTTTTCCAGATCGAAAAGTTCGAGTTCGATTTTCTCAGTCGAATATTTTCCGGGCAACCCACCGTGTCCTGCGGGATTGGGCTTCACGTAGGGGTGTGGAAAATGCAATTTCCATGGGCCGCTCCGCACTGCCTGCAACTGCATGCCCCAATAAATAAAATAGGCTTCATGCGGTGTTTTCGCCCCTTTTTGGCCCGAGATCAGCGGCCAGACATCCAACCCATCGAGCTTATTCTTCGGCAAATCCGCTCCGGTCAATTTCGCGACGGTGGGCAAAATATCCATGGAGAGCGTCAGCTCGTGGCACACAGTTCCGGCGGGAATTTTTCCCGGCCAACGCATCAGGCACGGCTCGCGCACGCCGCCATCAAAGGAGGTCGCCTTGCCTTCCCGCAAGGGCAAGGCCACGCCCGCATGATCGCCATAGAGCAGCCAGGGACCATTGTCGGAAGTGAAAATGACCAACGTATTTTCATCAATGCCATTTCGTTTCAACGCGTCCAAAACCTGTCCCACGGACCAGTCCAGTTCCATCACCACATCACCGTAAAGTCCGCGTTCTGATTTGCCTTTGAACTTGTCCGAAACAAACAACGGCACATGCGGCAGATTATGCGCGAGATAGAGGAAGAAAGGCTGCTCGTGATGCCGCTCAATAAACTTTACAGCCCGCTCCGTGTACCACGTGGTCAATTGCGTGAGGTCCGGCATCAGTTGAACCACTTTATCCCCTTCGATCAACGGCAGGGGCGGATAGTTTTTGCCGTTCGTCGGATGATTCGGCCACATATCATGGGAATACGGCAGACCGAAATATTCATCGAAACCGCGATGCGTCGGCAGAAATTTCGGTGCGTCGCCCAAATGCCATTTGCCAAACATACCCGTAGCATAACCGCGGGCCTTAAGCATCTCCGCCATCGTGGTCTCCTTCGGGCTGAGGCCGATTTTGGAATGCGGCCCCAGAGCGCCTTGGATGCCAATCCGGTTCGGATAACACCCAGTCAACAAAGCCGCGCGGGAAGCCGAGCAAACAGCCTGGCCCACGTAAAAATCAGTAAACTTCATCCCTTCCTGCGCCATACGATCGAGGTTCGGAGTGGAGTATCCTTTCGCCCCGAAGGCACCGATATCGGCATACCCCATGTCATCGCAGAAGATGATGACTACGTTAGGCAGCCGGCCTTTCGCTTCCGCCGCCACCAGGGTTTTCGCGCTCTCAAACAACCCTAACAACGCGCAAATCCCCACCCAAAGGTTCAGGCCTTTAAAAAATCGTTTCATATCGGTAAAGCAGGTTTAGCCAATCCAGATTGCAAACGCAGACTTTGGAATAGACGCATGGTTTACCCGAATAGTTTCACTCGCAAGGACTTTAATTTTCCCCCTCGCGGACTCAGGAAAATCATATTTAAACAGATCAACCGGCCACTTACGCAACCAGTGTCGTTAACCGCGAAAATGATTATTTTGCCGCGCTCAGTTTGGCTTCGATAATGCGGATAGACGCTTTCGCGGCGTCACGGGTGGATTGGGTTTTGCTTTTTGAAACTTTCTTCAAGGCCGGCAAAGCGTCTTTGGCCTGTTCTTTGAAAGCGCCCAGCGCAATGGCGGCAGCGGAAGATGTTTCACCCTGATCCGCTTCGACCACGGGGATCAACGCGGGCACGACCGTAGCCGCTTCCAGCCCAATATTGCCGAGTGATTCCACCGCCCAGTAATGCACATCCGCTTCCGGATCTTTCAAGAGTTTGATCAGCATCGGAACTGCCGCTGCTGCCTTGTCGCCGTTTTGACCCACGGCGGCGGCCGCGCCTTTCCGGACCAGATGCTCTGGACTGGAGAGGGCTTCGACCAAAGCCGGGACTGCATCCGGACCGATAAAACGGAGCGCGTTCACGACATCGGAGTAAGTTTCCTCGTTGGGTAATAATTTAATTAAATCCGGAATGAGAGGCTTCGCCTGAGCGCCTAAAACCGCAATGGCCCGCGCGGCAGAAAGCCGCCGGTCCGCCGCACTGTGGTAGGGCAGGCCCACCAGCGCCGTGAAAGTTTGTTGCGAAGAAGATTCCGTGGCTTGAATCAACTGTAACAGCGTCGGCAAGGCTTTGTCCCCGGAGTTTCGCAAAGCGGCCCGCGCACTGTCACGCACGTCATGCTTGGGACTGGTCAGGTCCACCAGCAGGGCGCTGAGTTGACGACCATCCAGGCTCGTATCGGGCACATGCAGCCAGATCGCTACGCCAATCGCTGAGATCAAGAGGATGACCGCGCCCGCCAACAGGATTTTTTTCATGATAGTTTTGCCCCGGATTGAAAAGCCCAGACCGGCCACCGGGTTCAGAGCTTCGGGAACGACGAGGTTATAGTCGCAATCGTGAATCCGCTCAAGAGACTTCTCCTGCGGCGCTCGCCACAGCGGGTTGAATGCTGCCCCTGGTTCGCCAACTGGACAGCAGTGCCAGCACTCGTGGCATGCCCATGGCCAACACGATGGAGCCGGACAGCAAGAGCAACGAGAACAACAAACGGCCGCCTTCCAGCCGCGTCTCATGGCTCAGATAACCGCCACCCCACTTGAGTAATAGCAGCAAACCCAGCGCGCCGAGCGCACCCACCGTGAGCGCTCCTCCCCAATGCCGGCACGGATGGAAGCACAGCCCCAATAACGCTGCCAAAATGAGATACGAGCGCACTGCCGGAAACTCACTCATCATCGCCAGCGTGACCGCGAGCGTGGAGAGTGAAGGCAACGTAATCTTCGTCTTGCCTCCTTCCCGGGTGAAATTCTTGTCCGCTTGCGGGCCCATCCATTCCTTGCCGCCCGCCGCCACCCATACGTGACTCAGATTGGCGACAACGTGCGCATCTTTAAACCCGCGCGCCCGCAAAATGCTCGCCGCTAAAATCGCCCGGCCATCGCAATCCTCACGTTTCAAGGCCCACACCTCGGCGGCTGTCGGCCAATAGTCCACGTTGCCCCAGATATTCCAGTCGTATTCGTATTTGATCTGCCGGTAAACGTAACGCTCGACCGCTTTGGCTTCTTTTTCCGGCGTCGCGCCCGCAGCCAATTCCTGATCAATCTCGCGATTGATTTGCGGCATGTCCGGCAGATTGGGGTCAATGAGGGATTCGATATTCGCCAGATGTTGAATCTGTTTCACCAGCAGAACCGGATGCGGATACAGCACCTCCAGCACGACCAGCGCAAAGAGCGCCGTCTTGGCGAGCCAGCGCCAATGCCATTTCAGCCTGGCCAATTTATTCCACATGCCGTGATTCACGAGCGGCACTTGACCGGCGGCCAGCTAATGAAGTTGGCACAGTCTAGCCGATTTGTTCCT
>JBEHZA010000545.1:0-3421 GCA_048497895.1 Verrucomicrobiota bacterium | reverse complement strand
TTTTGGTTATCAGCGCAGCGGCGATGTTTCCCTGCTCAAAATGTTGGGAAAAGAACTCAAGTTCACCGTTCACGGGCTTTCCGTCGTTTCTCTGGGCGGAAAACCGGTCAGCAGCACCCGGATTCGGGAGACGATTCGCGCGGGTAATTTCAATCTCGCCAGCCAGCTCCTCGGACGCGGCTATTCGCTTTGCGGCCTCGTTCAACGCGGCGATCAAATGGGACGCCAACTCGGTTTTCCCACCGCCAATCTGGAAATCAATCACCTCGTCGTCCCGCCTCATGGAGTTTACGCCGTTCTCGCCGAAACCGGCGGCAAAACCTATCGGGCCGCCCTGAACATCGGCGTGCGCCCTACCTTGTCCCAACCGGAACCGCGTTTGCAGGTGGAAGCGCATCTGCTCGATTTCGCGGGCGATTTATACGGGCAGGAACTGGAACTGACGTTCGTCAAAAAATTGCGCGACGAACAAAAATTTCCTTCGCTCGCCGCTTTAAGCAGCCAGATCGCCCGGGACATCGCCAACGCGAAATCCGCTTTCAACTAATCGACACGTTGCCGGGCTTGGCGGGCAGCGTAATGACTTGATGCAGGAGATTGGATAAATCCTCCACTTTGTAAGGCTTCGCCAGCACTCCAAGAAAACCGTAGGCACGATAATCCGACATAACCGGATCATTTGAATAGCCGCTGGATACAATCGCCCTGACCTCTGGATGCAGCGCCAGCATGCGCTTAATCGTCTCTTTGCCCCCCATCCCGCCGGGAATAGTCAGATCCATGACAACCGCTGCGAATGGCTTACCCGCGAGTTTTGCTTCCGCATAAATCTTCAGCGCTTGCGTTCCATCCACAGCCAGGTCCGATTCATAGCCCAGCGCCCGCAACATGGCCGTAAGCAAATCACGAATCCGCACATCGTCATCCATAATCAAAATGCGTCCCTGTCCCCGGCGCATTTCCCTTTTGGTCACGGAAACCGGCTCCACTTTGCTCACCGAGGCCGGCAGATAAACTTCAAACGTCGTGCCCACTCCGATAATCGATTTCACCCGGATCGCGCCGTCATGCTTTTTAACGATGGAATAAGAGGTAGCCAACCCGAGTCCGTGCCCCGCTTTTTTCGTGGTAAAATACGGGTCGAAAATTTTAGTCAGATGCACCGGCGCAATGCCCACCCCGTTATCGATGACACTGATCTTCACATACTTTCCGGGAAGCAACTCACCTTCCAACCCGTTTTCAAGCAAAGCATTTTCCGCCACCACCCGCACCGTTCCCCCATTGGTCATTGATTGCACCGCATTGATCACCAGGTTATTGATCACCTGCCCGATCTGGCTGGCGTCCATTTCCACCGTCCAAATATCCGCCGCCACTTCAGTCTCACAATTCACACTCGAACCACTCAAGGCAAACGTAGCCGATTCCTGAACCAATTCCGTTACCGAAGCCGCGCGTTTAATCGGCGCGCCGCCTTTGGCGAACGTGAGCAATTGCTGCGTCAACCCCTTGGCACGAAACGCCGCCTTTTCCGCATCATCCAGCCGTTTCCAGACTTCATCCTCCGGCGTAAAACTAAATTTGGCCACCGATAGATTTCCTAAAATCGCCGTCAATCCATTATTGAAATCGTGCGCGATGCCACCCGCCAGCAATCCCAATGATTCCAGTTTTCCTGCGCGCAACCGCTCCTCCATCACCCGTTGCTCCTCGGAAATATCCCGGAACACCAGCACCACCCCCAGCAGCTTGCTATCCTGCTGACAAATCGGCGCTGCGCCATAAGCGACCATCACTTCCCGCCCGCTGGAAAGCAGCAGCCCACTTTGACTGGTCAGTTCAATCGCCCCATCCTCCTCCAGCACGCGCGTGACCGGATCTTCCCGCACGGCCCGCGTCTTCGCATCGAAAACGCGGAACACCTCGGCCAGCGCACGGCCCTTAGCCATCGTCTGCGTCACCCCGGTCAATTGCTCCGCCACCCGGTTCATCAAAACCACTTTGGCCTGCGTATCGGTCGCGATTACTCCATCGCCAATAGAGCGCAAAGTAACGGATAACCGTTCCTTTTCTGCGGCCAGCGCATCCTCCGCCTGCTTGCGCTCGGTAATATCCACATCCATGCAGCAAACCGCCGAACACTCTCCTTTATCGAGCAACGGAAACATGGCGGAGTAAACCCGTTTGGCGGTCCCGGCCTTGGTTCGCACCAGCCATTCGTAGGGTTCCAACGGTTTTTTCGTCGCCCAGATTTGCTCCAACTGCGCGTTGAATGGAGCGACCTCCACCGGTTGCAGCACCGTATCCTGCAAGCGTTTTCCAATGATCTCACTTTGCTGGTAGCCGTACAATGTTTCAGACGCTGGATTCCATAATTGCACGCGTCCTTCGCGGTCGAAAATCTGCACCGCTACCGCGGGAGTCAATTCCACCAGCGCCTGCGAAAAACGCAGCGCCTGGTTCTTTTCCTCCTGCGCGTGAATGCGCTCGGTAATATCCATGACCGAGCCAATCATCCGCACCGGCTTGCCTCTTTTATCATGCAGAATAAACCCGCGATCGATCACGATCGCATAAGAACCATCGCCCCGCTGAAACCGGTATTCCTCCGCCCAAAACTCCCCTCCATTATCGAGCGCGCTTTTTAAACTGCTCAACGTTCTTTCCCGATCCTCCGGATGAACTCTTTCCTCCCACCATGCCAATGTGAACTCCACCTTGTTCGCCGGATAATGAAACGTCGTCTGCATCGCCTCGTTCCAATGCACCGTATTCGTGGCCAGATCCCAATCCCAGATCGCGTCATTCGTCGCCCGCTCCACTAAACGGTCCCGTTCATGCGCCTTGCGCAAATCTTCCGTTAACCGTTCCGCCACTTCCCGCCCTCGCCCCTGCACCAGTGCAATGCCAAAGAGCGCGCCGGAAATGGCCAATCCCCCCAACAGCGTCAGCCACGGCAAATACCTTTGAATGCCCGCATCGAACGCCGGCAGGCTGCTGAACCGTAAGGTCCAGGTCCGGCCAGCCATTTTGAAATGATTCTGGACCACGAAGGTCCGCAGTTCATTCCGGTCATGCTCGTTGCCAGTGGTATGAAAATCATTATCGTAGAGCAAATTTTCCGGCAGCGCGGATTCACCTCCATAAACCTCGAAATCAATCGTGTCCTCGCGTTCCTTGCCGGCGATGTCCGCGAACATCTCCGTCAACCGGATAATCCCGATCACATACCCAAATGGCTGAACTGATGAGCGCGTCTCGGATTTGCTATCGGAGTAATCACGGTACACCGGCACGCAAATCGCAATCGTAGAGTCATCTTTTCCCAGACGATCTCCCGCCAGCATGATCTTGCCGGAGGCTTCCGGTTTGCCCGTAACATTTGTTCGACGGCGGTGGTAGCGTTGCGGCGCTGGAG
>JBEHZA010000544.1:0-3425 GCA_048497895.1 Verrucomicrobiota bacterium | reverse complement strand
CCGGCGCCACTGGAATGTGGCCCATTCGTTACCGTCGGCGGTGGCAAAGACACCATCGCCCGCGAGCCGCGCGTGCGGAATCCGGAATCATAAGCATTTAAGGTCACGTTAGTTCGCGACCACGTTCAAGAGACTATTTTTGGCCCATACGAGATGAGCACAGTTCAGGAAATCGAATTTAAAGACAGCGCCGCGCGAGCTGCACAAGCGGCTGCTGCGGCGGGCGATAATATCGACCTCGAAGGCGAAAAGATGGTCCTGAACATGGGACCGTCTCACCCCGCCACTCACGGCGTGCTCCGTTTGGTGCTCGAACTCGATGGTGAAATCATCACCAAGGCATTTCCGGACGTCGGTTATCTGCATCGTGGCGATGAAAAGATTGCCGAGAACATGACTTACACCCAGTTCATCCCGTACACGGATCGACTGGATTACCTCGCCCCGCTGCACAATAACGTGGCTTATGCCCTGGCCGTGGAAAAATTGCTCGGCATCGACAAGCAATTGCCGTTGCGTTGCCAATATATTCGCGTCATTTGCTGCGAGCTTTCGCGCATCTCCGCGCACTTGCTGGGCCTGGGAGCGTTCGCGATGGACGTGGGCGCGCTGACGGTGTTTCTGCACACGTTTACGGAACGCGAAAAAATTTACAGCCTGATTGAAGCGCTGACGGGCGCGCGGTTCACGACGAGTTATACGCGCATCGGCGGGTTGTCCCGTGATCTGCCGCCGGGGTGGGTGGATCAATGCCGCAAGTTCCTCAACGAAGTGGAAGTGAATTTCGCGGAATCGGAAAATTTGCTCACGCGCAACCGCATCTTTGTGGACCGCACACGCGATATTGGCGTGATTTCCCGGGAAGATGCCATTGACTATGGTTTGACGGGGCCGAATTTGCGCGGCAGCGGGGTCGAATACGATTTGCGCAAGGCGCATCCGTATCTCGTTTACGATCAGATGGAGTTTGATATTCCGACCGGCTCGGTGGGGGATTGCTATGACCGTTATCTGGTGCGCATGGAAGAAATGCGCCAGAGCGTGCGCATCCTGCGCCAATGTCTGGATCGAATCCCCGGTGGCGCGGATAATAAAACCGGTGAATTGATCAACGTTCCCGATGGCAAAGTCGTGTTGCCGCCGAAGGAAAAAGTGCTGACGAAGATGGAAGAACTGATCCATCAATTCCTGCTCGTGACGCAGGGAGTGAATGCTCCTGCCGGTGAAATTTATTTTGGCGCGGAAAATCCGAAGGGCGAGTTGGGCTTTTACATCAACAGCCGGGGTGGGGGAACGCCTTACCGCATGAAGATCCGCTCGCCATCGTTCATCAATCTGAGCATTTTGTCGCACCTGCTGCCCGGCAGCATGATGAGTGACACGGTATCCATTCTCGGGTCGCTTGATTTCGTGATGGGAGAATCGGATCGCTAAGAAAAACGAACCGTATTTTGAAATGAGCTTTTCTGTTCCAGCCAGTTTAGAAGCCGAGATCGATGAATTGATCACGCATTATCCGCAGAAGCGGAGCGCGTCGTTGATGCTGCTGCACGCGGTGCAGGAGCACTTCGGCCATGTCTCGAAGGAAGCGGTCGAGTGGGTGGCTGCGAAATTGGGCCTGCAACCGATCAACGTCTATGAACTGGTGACGTTCTACCCGATGTTCCGGCAGGAACCGATTGGCAAATATCAATTGAAAGTGTGTCGCACGTTGAGTTGCGCGCTGGGCGGCTCGCACAAGTTGCATCATCATTTTTGCGAGAAGCTTGGTTTGGACTCGCACGCGCACGGGCCGCAAACGACGAAGGACGGCAAATTCACGGTCGAATTTGTCGAATGCCTGGCCAGTTGCGGCACGGCCCCGGTAATGATGTGCAACGAAGAATTTTACGAAGGCGTTTCCAACCAGAAAGCCGACGAGATTTTGACGAAGTGCAAATAGCCAATGCCGCTCAAACGAAAAAAAACAGATGCTCAAAGATTGGCCAAAGATTTACGAAAAAATCAAGCGACTGCGCGGCTTGACATCGAAGCAAAAGGTTCTTCTCGCGCAAGGGTTGGCCGCCACGTCCGAAGAACGGTTGAAGATGCACGACGATCATCTCCGCTCGCTCGGCTTATACAGTCATTGGGACAGGAGAAAATTAGGTTTCAAGTGGTAGGAATGACCGCTGCCGTTTTGCAGGGTATAATGATGAATACATTGGACACAGATATATGGGTGGACTTGCCGAGCAGGCAATATATCCGGCTGTGGAATATCATCCAGGAACAAGGTGGTTCGGCGTTAACGCAAACCCTCTATGTCCTGGAGGATGGCAAAGTAGTTAATTTTCTTTTTGAAGTGACCGGCTTACGGAGTTTTGCGGCTGAATTCAAGCATGCCGTGACCCGCAAGATAGATGGAATAAGCGTGAAAGTGCTCCCGTTGGAACGCATTTTAAAAAGTAAGAAGACAGTGCTGAGAGACAAGGATAGAGTGCATATCCCTCTCATTGAAAGCCTGCTTCGAGTAAAAAAACAACTAAAGCTAAAATAGAAAAATTGGCTGCCCGACATGGATTTGAACCACGACAAACAGATTCAGAATCTGCTGTGCTACCGTTACACCATCGGGCAACGCAATGGGCAGTTAAGTTACGAAGTTTAATTTAAGAGTCAAGAGAGCAAACGGAAAATATGCCGCAAGAGCACCGACTCATTTTAAAATACGCCGACCAGACGGGTTATACCAATGACCTGGACTGTTACGAACGTCATGGCGGGTACGAAGCCTTGAAGAAGGCCTTTGCGCTTCAGACTAAAGACCTTCCGGACGGCAAGAAGATGACCGGCCCGGAGCAGATTCGCGATGAAGTGCTCAAGTCCGGCTTGCGCGGTCGTGGTGGCGCGGGTTTCTCCTGCGGGTTGAAATGGTCGTTTGTGGACCGCCGCAGCGGCAAGCCGATTTACCTGATTTGCAACGCGGATGAATCCGAACCCGGCACGTTCAAAGACCGTCAGATCATTCACAAAGATCCGCATCAGTTGATCGAGGGGATGGTCATCTCCTGCTACGCGAACAACGTCAACCTCGCGTATATCTATATTCGTGGTGAGTTTCCGGAAGGCGCGCGGATTTTGAATCGCGCGTTGAAAGAGGCGCGGGCGAAAAATTATCTCGGGAAAAATATTCTCGGCAGTGGTTACGATCTGGAAATTTACGTTCACCGCGGCGCGGGCGCTTACATTTGCGGTGAAGAAACCGGATTGATTGAATCACTCGAAGGCAAACGCGCTTATCCGCGCATCAAGCCGCCCTATTTCCCGGCCGTGTTGGGCCTCTACATGAGTCCGACGATTGTGAACAACGTCGAGACGCTCTGTCACGTCAAGCATGTCGTGACGATGGGAGCGCCGGAATATGCCAAGCTCGGCACGCCGAA
>JBEHZA010000543.1:0-3426 GCA_048497895.1 Verrucomicrobiota bacterium | reverse complement strand
CCTACCCCTCATCAAAGCTTAGGATGAAGCTGGACGCGGACCGCTGGCGGGTCCGGTGGTGGCTGCCGCCGTCATTTTTCCTGCTGCCTGGATTCAACGCGGTTTACCGGACGGTTGGGAGACCTTGAACGATTCCAAACAACTCACCGAAACCCAGCGCGAACGTTTCTTTGACCTGCTGACCAGCCATCCCGAAGTCTGCTTCGCCATCGCCCGCACGGATGCGCCGACGATTGATCAAATCAATATTTTGCAAGCCACTCATCGCGCGATGAATGAAGCGCTCGCGCAATTGCAACCGGTGCCGCAGCACGCCCTTGTGGATGGCACGAAGGTGAAGACCCTTCGCTTTCCCCAAACGCCGCTCGTAAAAGGGGACGCGCGTAGTTATTCCATCGCTGCCGCCAGCGTGCTGGCGAAAGTCACGCGCGACCGCCTCATGTTGGAGTTCGATGCGCAATTCCCCGCCTACGGATTCGCAGAGCATAAAGGCTATGGCACCCCAAAACATCTGAAAGCAATTGAAACGCACGGACCCTGCGCCATTCACCGGCATAGCTTCGCTCCCATCCGGAAACCGGAGCCGGAACTTTTCCCTTTGGGCTGAACATGGGCCTCTGGCAGCGCATCCAATCGTTGGCCGGCAAAAAGGAACTGCCGGAACATTTGCGCAAAGGGGACCTCGGAGAAGCTGCCGCGAAGAAGCATCTGCAAAAGCTCGGTCTGAAATTTCTCACCGCCAACTTTGCTTCCAAACGTGGCGAAATCGACCTCATTTTCCGCGACGATGATTGTCTGGTATTTGTGGAAGTGAAAACGCGCACCACGGGCGGCTGGACCCGTCCCGCCGCCGCCGTCAATGCCCGCAAACGACGTCTGCTCACGCAAACGGCATTGGATTATTTGAAGCTTCTGAAGAACCCACCCGTGAAAGTGCGGTTCGATATTGTCGAAGTGCTGTTAATGAACGGCGAAGTGAACGAAGTGCGACACCTGCCGAACACCTTCGCGATGTCCGCGCCGTACCGGTATGGGTAAGGAACGACCGAAAGACCGAATTGATGAGCCTTTTTGCGAACTACGACATCCACGTAGATTTGGGGATGCCAAGTGAGAGAGTGCCGTCTGGATCACGCTCGATAAGATGAATAAATCCGCGACCATACCGAGGGCCGGTCTGCCAGTTGATTGAGATGCACGACAAATCATCTGCAACACTGAAAGATCCGATTAGTAGATCGTAGAACATGCCGTTAATTTTGCGCTTTCCAGTAGGAACAGCGTGCGAAGTCAAAAGTTCGATCGAATCGGCAGTAATGCTCCACGCGCGGAGTGCGACACCGGAATACCACGCTTTGGTGGAGTATTCTTTTTGTTCGACGTAGGCATGCTTTGGTGGGCTTCCTTGGATCAGTTTCCAATTATATTTGAGGTTCTCGCAGAGGGTCTTTTGAAACTCCTGAAGTGCAAGTTGGATGATTTGCTCGGACAAATTTAAGGAGTTCTCGGTCACGTTGAAAAATATACTTAACACATAGAGGCTGCGACATTTTACTGGCAGTCCTTGTTCACAAATCACTTGTAAGCCCGGCTGGGCGAGTTGTCCAACGCTAAACAGTTAGCCGTTTGCGGTTTCTTGGTTCGAAGCGCTGATGGAGATGTAGAGGGATAACTGATGCAGCAGCGCGATATGGGACGGATCAAGTTCCATCGAGCAGGAATCAGCGTCGCCAAAGAAGTTGAGAGTGCGGGTAATGACACCTGGGAAGCCCGAAAGGCGGACGAACTCTTCAAAGTGTGAAGCCAAAAAATCGACTGCCTCCCGCCCGGCATCCGACGGATATTTGCCGTCGTAAATGTCGGCGAAATCGATCCAGGATTCCGTTGCCGGTTGGCCGTCTGAAAGGATAGCACCGCGATGGATTACGCGATAAGTATCGAAAGGCAGACTGGAGTTTCGAAGGAATTCGTCCGGTACAAACTCGGGTCCCCCAAATACAATTGTGAAGCCGGATTGGAACGTTTTCATATTTCACCAGCAGGATTTAAAGCTCGCTAGCCGCTTTGTTCAGCTTTTTTAGATAGTAATTTCTGGCTTCAGTTGGGCCGCTGAAGTGCTTTGGCGAATCTGGAATGATTTGTTGCAGCGCGTGACAGGCGGCGCCAGACAAATTCAGCGAAGCGGCGTCGAGAGATTCGATCAGGTTGGTTGTGGCCGGCACATATTTATACTGACCGAAAAGCTCGACAGTGTACGACCATTGCCATGAAGAAACGGGATATTGAAAGTAGTGCCGGTTCAATGTGGCGAAGGCGGTTGGATCACCATGTTTGGCCAGATAATTCGCTATGTAATAGCTGTCTTCATTTTCCGTGTCGCTCAAGAGGCTGCGGAATGCGGTGAGAACCTTTTCATCCTCAATCTGGTAAAGTACGCTGGAAATGAGCAGGGTTCTGATATTTGCATTTTGAGGGTTATGGACTGATTGGAGTAAAAAATCGATTTCGTGGCGGGCTGCCAATTCGTTGCAAACGGCCAGAGAGAATTCCGGATCGTGATTCCCCAGTCTTTTCGGCACGCGGTTCGTATCCAACCAGGAAATCAGTTCGGCAGATTTTGCGGCATGAATTGTGGCTGGATTGAAAGATGTAACAGTGCGGCAGCCGATTGCGACAAAGGACAATAAAACGGCAGTGCTCAGAACTCGGATCAAGAAGCCTCGTTCAGCTGGCAAAGCTCTGACTTTAGAAAGTGACTCATCCTTGTTCACAAGCCCCTTGTAGTCCCGGCGGATCAGCTTGTCCAACGGATTAATGTTTCGCGACTGGCTTGTTCGTGAATGCCCGCAAGGTCATCCCTCCGCAATCTTCGCACACGCCGGTTTCCGTGGTGAATTGTGCTTCGCAACGGGGGCAATAGGAGCGGCAAGTGGCGTCGGACGGTTCCGGCGGTTGCGAAAGTTCAGCGACGCGCAGGTTTTGCCGTCGGAAAAAGCTTTCCAGTTCTTCGCTAAAAATTTCCCGGGCGATTCGCTCTGTGGCCAAAACTTGGGGCGCATCGCCCGGGCACAGTGGCAAGGCAGGATACTGAACGCCGCGCCAATATTCGCGCGCAAAACGGCGGAACAATTCGGGGGCGCAAAATACCTTCGCGACCGCCAGAGGATGAAATATTTCCAGCAGCGGACGGGACAAAATATCCCTGGCCCGTACGGCAGTCGCTGGCGAAAGCAGAATGACGATGAAATGAGTGAAGCGTTCGTCTTCGGCTTGTGGAAAGAATGTTTTATGCAGCTTTCGAAACGAGATTGCCGTGGCGGTGGTGAGGGTGAGCAACCCGATCAGGAGCGCCAGCCAGGTAAGGCTCAGGCTGAAGCGCCACGCGCTGAACAGCGCACAGGGAGGTCAAAGTGTTCTATGTTTTTC
>JBEHZA010000542.1:0-3484 GCA_048497895.1 Verrucomicrobiota bacterium | reverse complement strand
TTTTATTGTCCTCACGCCTTCGGTGCGAAGCCGCGGCTCCCTCACCCCTTCAACCACGTGTCCCGATGCTGTTCCACAAACGCATCGTCATTGAGGTGAGGATAAGCCTGGTAAACCCGTTCGATCTCCCCGGCCTGTCCCGGACTTAAAGTTTCCTGCGGATCGAGACACCATAATCCCTCCAGCAATCCCTGTCGCCGTAATACTTCGTGCAGGCCCGCAATACAGCCGGCATATCCATTGGCGGCATCAAAGAATGCCGCGTTGCAATCCGTCACTTCAATGTTCCGCTGCAACATCTCGCGCGGAATGGGCGCTCCCGACTGCGCGATCGCCTGGCATTCGTTCAATAGCGTTACCGCTTTGCGCGTCCATACCGACCAATGACCCAGCAAGCCGCCAACAATCCGGCGTTGCCGCAAATCCCCCTTCGCCTGGAAGCGATACGGCGTCAGCAAATCCATCACAATATTATCATCATTGCCCGTATAGAGCGCGATATCCTCGTGCCCCGCTTCCACCACTGCCCGCACGACCTCAATGGTCTGGTAACGGTTAAACGGAGCCAGCTTGATCGCCACCACCTTTTCGATTTCTGCAAACCGTCGCCAGAAGGAATACGATAACACCCGTCCACCCACCGAAGGTTGCAGGTAGAAACCAATGACTGGCACTACCTCGGCCACCGCCCGGCAATGCGCGATCAACTCCTCCTCCTTCGCCTGCTTCATCGCAGCAAGACTCAGCAAGCCCGCGTGATAACCGCAACTGCGGATCAACTCCGCTTCCGCCACGGCCTGTCTGGTCTGACCGCATATCCCGGCAATGCGCAGCAGCGGTTCCGTCCGGCCAATATCCGCGCGTTTAAACTCGTCTGCAGCCAATTTCAGAATCGGCTCGAACAATCCAATCGCCGGATCGCGAATGGCAAATTGCGTCGTATGCACGCCCACAGCCACGCCGCCCACTTCCGCTGCGGCGTAATAGCGGATCAAGGCCCGTTGCCGCCGTTCGTCCAACTGCCGCCGTGCATTCAACGCGAGCGGACACGCGGGAATCGCCACACCCCGGTTTAAAGTTTTACGGTTGATGAGGTCCATATGAGGGCCGCTTTAAAGTGTTATCTAAAATTTTCCGTCACGGGATTCAAAGTGTGTAGGTTTACCCAGCGTCGGGCCGCCCCGCCGCACCCAATCGGCAATTGCCGGAATCATCTCCGTCGCCAACACTCGCGGCGCGCCGTATAGTTTAAAAGAAGTTCCGGCATTATTAAGCAACGCATTCGTCGCTTCCTCACCTTTGAATTTCACCGGCTTATTCATCAACCGGCCAAACTCCTCACACACCTCCCGCACCCGCAATAATTCCGGCCCCGTCAGATTCAGGAGGAACGGCGGATTTTTCACGTCCCGAAAAGCGCAGAGCGTCATCGCATTGGCATCCGCTTGCCACAACGCATTGAGGTAACCCATGGCGAGATCAATGGTTGATCCTTGAAAGACTTGTTGTGCCAAATCCACCAGCACGCCGTAACGCAACTCACACGCGTAATTTAAACGCAGCAATGTCACCGGGATTTTCCAGGTGCGGCTGAAATATTCAAACATCCGCTCACGTCCCAGACAACTCATCGCATATTCACCCATCGGATTGGGCAGATCCGCTTCCACCGAACCGCCTTTCGTCACCGGAGTCAGCCCGTAAACATTGCCCGTGGAAAACGCTACGATCCGGCTGTGACGGAATTTCCGGCACACCAAAGCGGGCAAATACGCATTCATCGCCCACGTGGTCGCCTCCTGCCCCGTGGAACCAAATTTCATGCCCGCCAGATACAGAATATTGGGACAATCCGGCAATTCACCTAATGCGGCTTCATCCAATAAATCGCAGCGAATGGTCTCCACCCCTTGCACTTGAAGTTGCGCTTCCAGATGTCCGGAAGAAAAACGCGAAACCCCGATCACCCGCCGTTTCACTCCCGCCAGATCAGAAGCCCGACGCGCCATGCGTGCCAATGTTGGCCCCATTTTCCCCGCCACACCCAACAGTAAAATATCTCCCTTCAACTGAGCCAGCGTCTCCACTGCCAATGGAGTTGGCTCGCTCAGCAACGCGTCCAGTTGGGCCTCATCTTCAATCCGGGTTGGCAGCTTCATTTTTGTTTTCCATTCTGGATTGGCGTCAGCGAGGCGAATCTACCTCCGCCCTCCTATTCCGTCATCACTCCACCTTCACCATATTGGCTGCTGTAATTGCGGTAAGCCAAATACAGCATCATGATCCCTAAATAAAAATCGTCCCGGCGAAATGCCCAAACCGCCACGGCCACGGCACAAACCACGCCCACTATATTCGTAATATGAATCCGGCTTGAGCCCATCAATTCGCGGAAAATCTGGCCGCCGTCCAACGGTTGAATGGGCAGCAGGTTGACCAAAGTCCAAAAGAAGTTGACGTACAACGCATCGAAAATCAGTTGCTCCAATAAATCGGATTCCGTATGGACAAAGCGCGACACCAGATACACCCAAAGACCGAGCGCAAAGCCCGAAAGCGGACCTGCCGCACTGACAAAGATGCTTTGCCAACGGGTAAAATAGGCCCTATGCAGAATGGTCACCCCGCCAAAGCCGTGCAAGCGAATGATCGGCTCTACACCGAAGCGCCGGGCTGCCAGCGCGTGGCCAATTTCATGAACGGTAATCGAAATCAGCACCACCCACGTCCAGATTGCGACCCTGATCCAGGCGTCTGAAGTTTGCGCCTGTAAACCGCCGCCTAACAGCACACAGCTCAGCCAGAAAAACCACTCAATAAAAATCGGAATCCCAAATAACGACAGTTGTAACATGCGGGATGTAAGTAAACCAATTACGGCCATTTGGCGATGCCAGAATTTATTCTTCGGACCGCGACCGGGGACGGTCGCTGTCCGAAAAACTTACCCGTTTCTCAGTCGCTCAACTTCCTCCCGGCTCAGCGCCCGCGATTGCCCTTTCGCCAGTTCTCCCAGCGGCAGGGGTCCGATTGCAATCCGGATTAACCTCAACACCTCCACGTCCAACGCGGCGAGCAACCGTCGGATATGCCGGTTCTTCCCTTCATCCAATACAATCTCCAACCAGCTATTGCGCGTGCCATGACGCAAAATGCTGACGCGCTTTGCCGCCAGAAAATCACTCTCATCCTTGACGCCGTTTTGCAGACGCTGCACCAACGCTTCATCCGCCAGGCAATCCACCTGCACATGATATGTTTTCTCCAAATGATTTTCCGGCGCAGTAATGCGGTCAGCCCAGGCCGTATCATTGGTGAAAAGTAAAAGCCCCTCACTTGCCATATCCAGCCGGCCCACGGGAAACACGCGTGTCGTGGTCTTGAGGCATTCAAAAACTGTGGCCCTGCCCTGCTCGTCGGAAGTGGTCGTGACCAACCCGCGCGGTTTATTCAGCATCAGGTAAACCTTCTCCTCGGCCCGAAC
>JBEHZA010000541.1:0-3489 GCA_048497895.1 Verrucomicrobiota bacterium | reverse complement strand
CCTTGTAGGCATCCCACCGCTTGCGGTTGCGCCAGTCCTCCTCCGTGATCTTGAATTGTTTAAAGGAGATTTTTTCGCGCGCCTTGAACCGGCGCAATTGCTCTTCCTTGCTGATGTGAATCCAGAATTTCGCCACCACGCAGCCGCTGTCCACCAGTTGCTCCTCGAAATCATTGATCTCCAGAAAAGCCCGTTTCCACTCGTCTTCGCGCGCAAAACCCTCCACCCGCTCCACCAGCACCCGGCCATACCAGGAGCGGTCAAAAATCGCCGTCATGCCCGAACGGGGCAGGTGCCGCCAGAACCGCCAGAGATAATGATGCGCCCGTTCTTCATCCGTCGGCGCAGCAATGGGGATAATGCGATACAAGCGCGGGTCAACGGCTTCCGTCACGCGCCGGATGGCGCTTCCTTTGCCCGCCGCATCCCAGCCTTCAAATGCTGCCACGGTCGATAGGCCCCGCTTGTTCGCTTCCCAGGATAATTTGCCGAGCTTGCCCTGATACTTGGCGAGCTGGTTTTTATACTCCTGCTCGGTCAGGCGTTGGTGCAAATCGACATGATCCAGAATTGTGATCGTCTCTTTTTTGGCCGCGGGCGAGGTCGTGGCCACTTTGACGTCCGGCTGCCGGGTTGGTTTCTCGGCCAGGCGTTTTTCCAGCGCTTCGAGAATGATCCGTCCAGTGGTTAGTTCGCGGTAGCGCCGGTCGGTGGCTTCAATCACGTGCCACGGAGCATAGCCCGAATCGGTATGCCGGATACCCCGCTCCGAAACCTTCACGAACTTGTCGAACATTTTGAAATGTTTCCAATCGCTCGGCAGCACGCGCCAATGAGTCCGGGGATCGCTCTCCAGTTTCTTCAATTGTTTGCGTTGCGCTTTCTTGGAGAGATGATACCAGAACTTCAGAATAATCGCGCCGTCATCCGCCAGCATTTTCTCAAAGAACGCGATGCGGTCCAGCGCGCTGTCCAACTGGCTGTTTTTTGTCTCCCCGTAAACCCGCTTGATGATCGGTTCGGAATACCACGAGCCGAATAAAATTCCGATGCGCCCCCGCGCTGGCAATACCCGCCAGTAACGCCACCACGGCGGGCGTTCCCGCTCTTCATCCGAAGTTCGCCAAAAAGCATGTGTCGTCACTCCCCGCGGATCGAGCCATTCATTCAGGCGATGCACCACTTCCCCTTTGCCGGCCCCATCAGCGCCGGAAATAATCACCAGTACGGGCGTTTTCGTGTCCTTGAGGGCGAAGTGCGCATCCAGCAGCGCGGAACGCAGTTTCGGCAGTTCCCGTTCATATTCCTCTTTCGAGATCTTTTGATCTAGCTCGGCGGCTTCGAACATAAGTGAACTCCTTCCGGAATCAGTTTTTTGCCCGCGGCAATGACGCTCCCGGTTACCGTAGCCGGTTTGCCCTCGCCGTCAACTTCACTCAGCAATCCCCGCGCCTGATAACATTCCACCAGCGGTTGATTTTGCACGTGGAACGTTTTTAACCGGGCGCGAATCGTTTGCGGATTATCATCATCACGCTGATACAGTTCACCGCCGCACACGTCGCAGACGCCCGGTTTGAGCGGTGGCTTGAACTTCAAATGATACGGAGTCTGGCAGCAACTGCAAATCCGGCGGCCTGATAAGCGCTCAATAATTTCTGCATCGCACACCTTGATAAAAATCGCTCCGACAATGCGGCGGCCGAGAATGGTCATGATTTCATCCAGCGCATGAGCCTGGGCCAGCGTGCGGGGAAAACCGTCGAGGATGAAGCCGTTCTGCGTGTCGTCCCGGGTGAGGCGTTCCTGCACCATGCTTTCCGTGACGTTATCCGGCACCAGTTCGCCGCGATCCATGTAGGACTTCGCCATCTTTCCCAGCGGCGTATTATGCTTCAAATTCTCGCGGAAGAGATCGCCGGTGGAAATATGCGGGATGCCGAATTTGCGGCTGAGTTGCTCGGCCTGCGTTCCCTTGCCTGAACCGGGGCCGCCCAGCAGCACCACATCCAGACCTGGATGAACCACTTCATCCGCTTGCAACACCATGGGACCCGCCAGCCGCAATTCCCGCGCTTCTTCAGCGGTGGCAGGCCGGAATGTTTTCTTTTCCACCATCCGCAGCGTGTTGAGCACGGCTTTGTTGACCGCGTCGATATGCCCTTCGCCGTTGACGATCAACAACCGTTGTTCGGTTTGATAATACTCCAGAAGTGGCCCGGTGGAGCGATGCGACGTGCGCAAACGCGCCAGCACCACTTCCGGTTTGTCATCGTCCCGTTGATACAACTCGCCGCCGCACACATCGCAAACATTGGGTTTGGCTGGCGGACGGAATTTCTGATGGTACGGAATATTGCACCTGGAACAAACCAGCCGTCCCATCAAGCGCGTGGCTGCTACGTTGTCCGAAACTTTCAAATAAACGACCGCGTCCAGTTGTCGTCCCTGGTTGCGGAAAACTTCGTCGAGAAATTTGGCCTGATGCAACGTCCGCGGGAAGCCGTCGAATAATACTCCATCCGCTACTGGAATAGTTTCCAGCCAGGCCTCCACCATGGCGCTGACGACTTCATCGGGCACCAGTTCCCCGCGGTTCATGTATTTCCGCGCTAACAATCCCAGCGCCGTCCGTTCTTCCAGATTTTTCCGGAGCACATCGCCCGTCGATATATGCGCGAGCTGGAATTCCTTCATTATCCGCAACGCGTGCGTTCCTTTTCCTGCTCCCGACGGTCCGATTAGCGCAACATTCATGAATCAATGCAGATAGTGAAACGTTATTCTTCGTCGATTTCTTTTTTGAGTGGTTCCGTGTCCTGCACGGTTCCCCGCGAACCGAGCCGAGTGTGCGCTAGAGCATGCTCCTGTTCCAGTTGTTTTGCGGCCGAGGCGGAAAAACGTGTCCAGGGTAGAACCTCCAGCCGGGGACGTGGGATTGGCTTGCCCGTTAACTCGCACACGCCGTAAGTCCCGTCTTTGATGCGGTTAAGTGCTGCCTCCACCTCGTCGAGCGCCTGTTGATCAGTCGTGAGCAGGCTTAAGCAAAAATCCCGGTCAAAGCTGTCCGTCCCCGCGTCGGCCGCATGCAGGCTGAAGTTGACGCGGGTTTCCCTGGCCTCCAGTGCGTGGCTGCTCCTCTGTCCGGCCAACGTCTCGCGCAAGTGCAGCAAATTGCGATAATACTTTGCCCATTTGCGGGGAATGACCGGTTTAGACTTTCCGGACGGCGTGGGCTTGGCCCGGGTCTGGCCAATAATATCGGACGTTGTTACTTTTTGTGTGGCCAATTGGGAGTGGCCCTTTTCCGGGCGGTTCTCAGGAGTGGCATTCATAATCACATTCTCAAGTTGATGAGCCAACCTCGTGCCTCCGGGGATATTCGTCTATCCGCATTTTGTGGAAACCAAACTTTACTTTGGCGACCAGCTATTGTTACTGACAGGTAAGTAAACCACTGCGCTAATCTTTTTTCGCCCATTACCTTCA
>JBEHZA010000540.1:0-3494 GCA_048497895.1 Verrucomicrobiota bacterium | reverse complement strand
CTGCCCGGCCTTGTGCTCATGACCGTCGGGCTCGTCTCCGGCCTGTGGTTGCTGCCGGGACCGCAAAAGGTCGGCGCCGTCACCTTTGACGTCCATACCCTGCTCTACGCTGCGCTCTGTGTGCTCGTCGGCTTTCAAGCCGTGGTATTCGCCATCTTCACCAAAATTTTTGCTATCAGCGAAGGTCTGTTGCCGGAGGACAACCGCATGGAAAAAGCCTTCAAGGTCATCACGCTGGAAACCGGCCTGATTGCCGGCGTGGTTCTCGTGCTGCTCGGTCTCACCGGATCGGTTTACGCCCTGCTGGTCTGGAAACACACCTCGTTCGGCCCGCTGGACACCACCAAAGTTTTACGGATGATTATCCCCTCTTTCCTCGCTCTGGCTATCGGTTGCCAGGTTGTGCTCTCGAGCTTTTTCCTGAGCGTGCTCGGATTAAAACGCAAATGAGCCTCATCGAATCCATTCATGGCGGTTACGTCTTCAAGCGGCGCGTGCGCGTGCTGAGTGATCATCTCGCACAAGTCATGCCGCAAGGTGCAACCGTGCTGGATGTCGGCTGCGGCGATGGCTTAATTGCCAAGCTCATCACCGAGAAACGTCCGGACGTGCAGCTTCAAGGCATCGACGTGCTCGTGCGCCCGCAAACCCACATTCCCGTCATCCAATTCAACGGCTTTACGATTCCGCATCCGGACAAGAGCTTTGATTGCGTCATGTTCGTCGATGTGTTGCACCACACCGAAGACCCCACGATTTTATTGCGCGAAGCCGCCCGCGTGGCCCGCAAGGCCGTCATTCTCAAAGATCATTGCCGCGATGGCTTGCTCGCTGGCCCGACGCTGCGCTTTATGGATTGGGTCGGCAACGCGCGTCACGGCGTAGTGTTGCCTTACAATTACTGGTCGGATCGCCAGTGGCAGGACGCCTTCCAAAAAATCGGTTTAAAAACCTCAGAACGCCGCGATTCGCTCGGCCTGTACCCTTTCCCCGCGAGTTTATTCTTCGAACGTTCACTGCATTTCATCGCCCGGATGGATGTCCCGGCCAAATGAGCTGCGTTTCATTCCCCTGGTTCAACGAATTTGCAACTAGTCCGAATCTCCGCCGCCCGGACAACGTCTAAAACGAAATTTTACCACGGTGTAGCCGGTTATTGAAAGTGAACCAATTGTAATGAGCGACAGCGCGTTTCTTAAATGTCAGTGCGAGCATTGTCATGGGCGGATTGAATTTCCCGCCCAATATGCCAATCAGACTATTCCCTGTCCGCACTGCAAAAAGGAAACCCGCTTAACGATTGCCCCCGTCACTCCGGCAATTCCAGAGCCCCCAACCCCTGTCGCCCTCAATCCTGCGCCGTTTGCCGTTGAACCCGCAGTTCCTGCACGAAGCAATCAAAAGGGACTGCTCATCGCAGGTATTGCTGTCGTGGCCATCGTCATCCTTGCCGTCCTTGGTCTCGTCGCCACCAAAAAATCGCACGAACAGGCCGCCAAAGCCTTGCAAGTAGTGAGTTGGAAAATGGAGCCTGCGGAATATCGCTCCTACTATCTCGTCGGCACCGTCACCAATACCAGTGATCAGAAAATCACCGGCGTTAATGTCGAATTCAATCTCCTCGATAACTCCGGTGAAACCGTCGGCACCGCCTCCGATCATGCGGAATCCGTCGAAGCTCACGGCAATTGGAAATTCAAAGTAATCACCCCGTCCACCCAAACCGTGTGGGACGCTCAAGTGAAGGGTGTTACCGTCGGAAAACGTTAGTTCGCAATCGCGCCACTCGCGCCGCCTTACTTCGCCAGATGGCACGCGGCCCAATGACCGGGCCGGAGTTCCCGAAAGGCCGGCACTTCCGTGCGACAACGCGCTTCCGCCACTGGACAACGGGGATGAAACGGACAACCCGAGGGCGGACTGATCGGGGATGGCACATCCCCCGGCAATACAATCCGTTTGCGTTTCGAATCCGGGTCCACCACCGGCACGGCGGAAATCAATGCCTGCGTGTACGGATGCTTCGGCTCATGGCACAACGTCCGGGAGTCCGCCAGTTCCACCGCTTTGCCCAGGTACATCACCATCACCCGCCGGCTGATGTGTTCTACTACCGCCAGATCGTGGGCGATAAATAAGAAAGTTAAACCGCGCTCGCGTTGCAGGTCCTGCAAGAGATTGATGATTTGCGCCTGCACGGAAACATCCAGCGCGCTCACCGGTTCGTCGCACACGATCAGCTTCGGCTCCACTGCCAGCGCGCGCGCAATGCCAATGCGCTGCCGCTGACCGCCGCTGAACTCATGCGGATACCGCTCGGCATGCGCCGGGTCCAATCCCACATCCCGCAACAGACCTTCAATCCGTTGCCGCCGCGCTTCGGGAGTCGGCGCGAGTTTATGAATATCAATCGCCTCTCCAATAATCTGTCCCACCGTCATGCGCGGGTTGAGCGACCCGTATGGGTCTTGGAAAATCATCTGAAACCGGCGGCGGCGCGCCCGCAGTTCCGAGCCATGCAACCGCGTAATGTCTTCGCCTTCAAACAAGACGTTGCCCGCCGTGGGTTCGATCAACCGGATAATCGCCCGGCCGAGAGTCGTCTTGCCGCAACCGCTCTCGCCGACGAGCCCCAGCGTTTCTCCCGGTTCCACCGCCAGGCTCACGTCGTCCACCGCTTTGACATGCGCCTTCACCCGGCTGAACAAACCGTGTTTCACCGGGAAATAAACTTTAAGATTTTTTACTTCGAGTAAGTTCACGGTTTATTCCAGTAAGGACAACGCACCCAGCGGCCCGGTTCCACTTCGATCAATTCCGGCGCCTTCTGCGCGCAATCCGGCTGCACCCGCGGACAACGCGGATGAAACCGGCAACCCGGCGGGATGGAGCCCAAATTCGGCACATTGCCGGGAATCGCATTCAAACGCCCTTGGGCCCCGCCCAATTTCGGCACCGAATTCATCAACGCCAGCGTGTAAGGGTGCAGTGGCCGCCGCAACAACGCATGCGCGGGGGCCATCTCGACAATTTGCCCCGAATACATCACCGCCACGCGATCGGCAATATCACCCACGATGCCCAGATTATGCGTGATCAACAGAATGCTCATCCCCAACCGCTTTTTCAGGTCGAGCAGTAATTCCATGATTTGCGCCTGAATCGTTACATCCAGTGCCGTCGTCGGTTCATCCGCAATCAACAACTTCGGTTGCGAAGCCAGTGCCATCGCAATCATAATGCGCTGTTGCATCCCGCCTGACATCTGGTGTGGATAATCCCGGATGCGCGATTCCGGCGCGGGAATCCCCACCAGCTTGAGCAACCGGATGACTTCCGCATCCGTGGCCACTTCCGGGCGATGCAGCTTAAGCGATTCCTTGATTTGATTGCCCACGCGAAACACCGGGTTCAACGACGCGCTGGGCTCTTGAAAAATATAACTGACCACTCCGCCGCGGATGGAACGCAACTCGTTCTTATCCATTTTCAAC
>JBEHZA010000539.1:0-3496 GCA_048497895.1 Verrucomicrobiota bacterium | reverse complement strand
GCCTGACTTCCACCATCCACTTCGCGGGCCAGTTGAAAGTCAAACCGGCACCAGAAAGTTTTCGCCGGATGCGTCGCCGAATGATTGGCCACCTGATGGCCGTCCCGCAAAATAGCTTCGGCCAGTCCGGGATATTGCCTCACCCGCTGGCCAATCAGAAAAAAAGTCGCGTGAATCTGCCGTTGCCGCAAGAACTCCAATAACCGTGGAGTATCCTCCGGGTCGGGTCCGTCATCAATCGTCAGCCAGACCTCCATCTGCCGGGACTGGAAACGGGTTACGACCGGACCGAACCATTGGCAATTGCTGCGGATCGCAGAATAACCCAGCAACACATTGGAAATCAGGCCAAAAACAAAATAATACGGCCAATGCCGATGATCTAAAATCAACAGCAACGGCGGGAGAATTACTATTCCCACCACACCCAGTCGTGCGTATGAAGAAAAACTGGATTTCATTTCGATTCACCTCACAAATCACGCGTCCAGTTGACCAGCCCTAATTAGGTTGACAATCAGAAGCGGTTTGGAAAATCCTGTCTTTAATGAGACTTATCATCCCTTCGCTTCATCTATTACCCAAAGCCGGACGTCTGGCGCAAGGTCTGTTTTGGATTTGCTGCGCAGTTTTGTTTCTCACTCCCCAATCGTTGCCCGCTAAAGACACGCTGGATGCAAAAAAGGGAGATACCTTTTACACTCAGTTCAGCTTCTTCTACGAAGACAACACGCATCTGACCACCAATTACCGCAAAGGCACTTTCGTGCCGGTAAATACGGAAGTCACCTTCGTTAAAGCCGGCAGCAACAGTCTTTATTTTAAACTACCCAACGGAGAACAACTCAAAGTCGAAAACGTCAAAAACTACTCCGGCGAAAATATCGAAGGCATTTTCAAACGAACGGTGGGCAAAGAAAAAGTCGATCTCTCCAAATATTCCGCGAAGGAAAAACAAAATATCCTGACGGGGGAAGTCGATGCTGAGATGAGCAAAGACGCTGTCATCAAAGCGCTGGGCTATCCGCCCAAGCACCAAACCCCCAGTCTGGAGAGCGATAACTGGCGTTACTGGCGCAACCGTTTCAAAACGTTCATCGTCCATTTTGAAAACGGCAAAGTCACTTCGATTAAAAATTAAGCCGCGTTCCCCAACCGCCAATGGGAACAACGAGTCACACTGGAGTGTATCGTGTAGGCCGTTATTTGCCCCTTAACACCCTCGTTTCAAAACGGCAAAGCCCCTTCCCCGGACAGCGACCGTCCCCGGTCGCAGCAACGTTCATTGACGCAAGCGTGCTTGAAATGTCCGCCCCCATTTGAACGAGCCTCCTGGCTGCGGCCATGGACAATCACTATCCAGCAGTGCTTGCCATTCCATCGGATCAAGGCGAAACTCACCCCAGTGAAAGTCTGACCGTTTACTCAGTTAAACCCGCTGCGCAAAACCACTTTTCAATCCGGTCAGACTGTCAAACGCATGTCGCAAAAGATTTCTAAAACGTCCCCCGGCAGAACCCTTCTTTACTCGCTCGGTGAACATTTCGCGTACTTTCTAGTCGTCGCTTCCCTGCTCGGCTGGGTCGAACATCACTCCGCTGCTTACCTGAGTCAATCCACCCAACCCGCCGGTTTTGCCAAAGGGATTCTGCAAGGCGCCACCATGCCGTTAGCCATGCCCAACCTCATCGTCGGCGACGATGTTACTATCTACGCTCCGGTGAATACCGGGCGGTCTTACAAATTCGGTTATACGCTGGGAGTAAACGGCTGTGGATTGTTGTTCTTCGGTTATTTTTTCTGGCGCGTCAATCGCCTCCGCAAAGCCGCCTTCACCAGCCCGAAAGCCGATCCCCCTCCAGCCAGTGGGAACGATTGAAAGTGGCAAACACCAGACCGGCTGGCGAATGCTGGAAGCGTCGCATTGGATTTTTTCCTCCGACGTGGATGAGATTAAAAGTGGAGTCCAATGACGGACGTGTTCCCCAATCAACTTTTCGGAAGGATGAGTTCCCACGAATCCCTGATCTTCATTTCCCGGCAGCTTCACCTTTCGGCCAAATCGGCACGAAATGAAACCACTGATCGGGATACTGCTGGATCGCGGGCTCGAAGGTCCGCAGGATTTGTTGAGTCAATTCGCGCCGGACCGCCCGGTCACTCAAGGCCTGCCGGTCATAGGGAATCTCCGGTAGAATGTGCGCGGCATAACCCTTTTCCGTCAGTGGCAAATAAACCGGCAACAAGGCGCAACCGGATGCCCGGGCCAATTCCGCCGCGGCAATCGAGCCATCAAATGGCTGGCCGAATAACTCCACCCGCACGGCGCTGGACACCGGCGGACGATCCACCAGCAACGCCACTTTCGCACCCGCTTCGAGACGTTTGATAATCTCCACGAAAGCAAACGGGTTGTCGCCAATCACGAACGTCTCAATCCCCCAGCGGGCACGTGAAGCCTGCCGCATCTCGGTCAACCCGGCACCCGGTTCTGCCAGTGTAATGACCAGCAGTTTGAATCCGAATTTGGCCAGCAGCGGTGCGCCAAATTCCCAGTTGCCCAAATGTGGCGTTAACAGCAGCACCCCTCGCCCGCCACTTTGCGCGGCGGTAAAATTATCCCAGCCCTCAAATTCTCCAAACTGGATGGCAGATTCGCCGCCACTCTCATAACGCCACAAATCCACCAGCTTGTGCGCAAACTGGTCGCCTAATCGCGTCGCGATTCTTTCCGCGCGCAACCGGTCGCCTTGCACCGCGGGCAGGAGATTTTGCACCACTACCTCCCGCCGTTCCCGGGCAAAAAACCAATACACCCGCGAACCTGCCAGACAAATAGCATGCGTGATGACCGGCGGCACTGCCCGGGCCGCCAGCAAACCCAAACGCCACGCTGCCGGGCCATATAATTTGGATGGCGCCCAGCGTTTTCTTCCGTCAACCGGGTTTGTGCCTTCACCGCCCACCGCCCGACGCCACCAGACCGGCAGCAGATAAACCGAAATCAGCATGTTGAAACCGATCCCCACCGCGCAAATCGTTCCGAGACTGGAAATCCCCGCATTGCTCGACCAGCTCAATGAGCCAAACCCGGCCACTGCCGTGCCGCCACACAACAACAACGCCCGCCCCACTGAACGGTGTGCCGCCGGTAAATCGCCATGATGCCGGCGCAAGGCCAGTTGCATGAAAATGCTGTAATCCACCCCGGAACCCAGCATCAACGGCAGCGCCATCAGGTTGAGCAGATTCCAGGACCAGCCCGCCACCTGCATCACCGCCAGCAAACCCAACCCGCTTAAAACCAGCACGAGCAGACTTAGCATAATCTCGGTCGAACGGCGAAAAGCGAACCAGAGCGACAACAGCACCAACGCAATCATTGGCACCACCACCAGCGGCAATCTTTTTTGCACATGCTGGAACACCGCCGAGCCCAGCAATTCCCATCCGGCCACCATAAAGCCTTCGCGCTCCAAATCCTTCTCCCACGGCG
>JBEHZA010000538.1:0-3503 GCA_048497895.1 Verrucomicrobiota bacterium | reverse complement strand
CTGCACCTTCGCTGCCGCCACCGGTTGCCAGCCATTAATGCCATCGGCGCCACCACCCACCGGAATTTTTTCCGCGCGCACAAACGCTGAACTCAGTTGGCTCAAACACAACGTCAGCACCAGCGTCGGCCAATGAGAAGAGGAAACGCGCCGTTCTTTTTTCAAGTTCATAACTCAACGATCCGAAGTTTTCAGTTCCGCCGCCGTCTCACGATTGTCCAATTCGATATTATCAATGTAGAACACCGTCTTCGCGTTGGCATTGCTCGACATGCCCAGCCACGTGAGCTTCTTCCATTCCGGACTGCCATTCTTCAATCCGTTAAAATGCTGCGGTGCTTGTCCCGGCAACGTCACACTCAAATCCCATGTGCCCGTAGATTTGCTGCCCAGCCCGGCAATCACTTCGATTCTCGCCCATTGTCCGGCGGGCAGATCCAGCAGTTCTTTACCGCCAGCGCGTAACTTCCCGCCGATCAACGTAATGTTCGGTCCCACTCGATACGGCGTCGCATTATCCCGCCATTCATAAGCCAGTTGCACTCCCGCTTCCGCCCGCAAATCGAACGCGAAACGCGTCACCCCATCCACATGGTTCGGCGCGAAATAAAAATGCGGATTAAACGCCGCTTGCAACCCTGGTGCATCCACCACTTTCAAACTGCGTTTTCCGTGACTCGAAGTTTCTTCGGTCACCGCAATCGAATCTCCTTTGTTCTCCACGCTCACATGGGCGCCATTCAAGGTCTTGCCCACGGGCGTCGTCTCAAAATCTTCCCGCACGCGCATCGGCGGTGCCGGTGGCGGCTCCGGTGCAAATTCCACCGACGGATACTTTTCCCGCGTAGCCAGCTTGATCCAGTCTGCCCCGTAAACGCCCGCTTTCGAATAATCAAACGGCTTGAACCCGATTTTCGCGGCCGGCGAACCGCTTTGCAGATGAAAATCATACTGTTCCGGCGCAGCAAATTTCGGGTCGGCCACCAGTGAGCCCTGATCATTTCCTTTCTTCTGCCATTGCTCCAGCGTCGCGCCATCGAAACTGACGTCACCCGCCGTGCTGAAATACAAATTACTCGCCAGCAGAAAATGTTTATCCTTCCACTGCGCGTGCAGCAACGGTCCGCCGCGATAATAAACAATGTTATTCACGAAACTGAACGATAGATGATCCTCTACCCGTGACCGCTGAATCTGCCCATCCATGCTGAACGCGAAAATATTATTCCGCACGATATTCTCCTTGCCGTAATGCTGATGATAACCACCCGTCTTCGTGTTGTACACGAGATTGTCCTCCATCAAAATATCGGAACTGCCTTCGTCATTGTAGAGCCCCCAGCCGCCGCGGCCCGACAGATCGTAGGAATAAACATCGTGAATGACGTTGTGATTAATCGTCGCGCCCGCTGCCGGACCAAGCGTGTAAACCCCGCCCATGTCACTCAGCACGCCCCAGCCAAGATGATGAATATGATTGTAATCAATGTGATTCCGATCCGCCAAATTCTCCGTGTAACCCCAACGCCAGCCCGCAGAAATGCCAGTGTAACGAAAGTTGCCAATGTCATTGTGCGTAATATTATTGTCGCCGCTGTTCCCAATCCACACCGCCACACAGCCCATGAAAATATGCCCGCCGGAGTGAATAATATTATTGTCCACCGTGATGTGATCTGTCCGGTTCGCCCAATCCGGTTGAATCGTCCCCTCCCCAATCCGCACTGCGCCAGCGCCGAGATCGTGCAGATTGCAATGCACCACACGCGAATCCCGGCAACCACGCCGGAACCAAATCCCGTAAATTCCCGTGTGCGCCACTTCGCAATTCTCAATCGCAATATTTCGCACCCCATCCGCCATGATCACGGCTGGAATACTGAAAGCCGCCTGATGATCACCATGCCCTTCCGGCGGCAAGATATATTGGCTGTAACGGAAGTTCAGTCCCTTCAACTCGATGTTCTCCACCCACAAGCCGATTTCCGGTTGTCCCGCAAAGCGCACGAATTGATCCGCCACTGGCGCCACCGCTTCCACGGTTTCAATTTTCTCGCCTGGCAACGGCTTGTAATAGAGCTTGCCGGACCGTTCCAGAAACCATTCGCCCGGTTGATCCAGCGCGGCTTTGAGATTCTCCAAATGATAACGCTGCCGCGCCGTCCATTCCATAAACGGCCACGGTGAAGGCCCCGTCATCGTAATCTGGCCGGTCTTTGCATTCACCGAGGCAATATGATGCTGCGAAATTTCCCACGAATGATAGGCCACGAGCGTGACATCCTTCAGTTCCGCCGGACTGAGCTTCAGCAAAGGTTGGATGTCCGCCTGCCGCGCGATAAACGCCAGTCGTGCCAGGTCTTCCTCTTTGCCCGTCACCGGATTGACCGCGAATTTCACCGCTGCTTCGGTATAATTGTAAAACTTGTTCGGCGTCCGCGCCCGCACAGCCCGTTGACCGTTCACGTAAAGTTGTTCGAAATACCATTTGCCCGCTGCGACTTCGGGAATCTCCGCCACCCACAAACCATCCGCGGCAGGTTTGAAGCCGGTAATCGTCCGCCCACCACTGAACACCGGTTGCGCGCCAGGAGCCGCTTCGTAACGGATGGGGAATTCCTTCGTGCCACTGTCTTGCGGCGTGAACAGCGCTGAATCCGTAACCGCATAGATACCGCCCGCGATGATGACCTGCACTGGCTCCTTCAAAGGCCCTGCCGCTTTCAAACGCCGCACCGCATCCCGCGCACCCGCCAGCGAAGCCAGCGGTCCATCGGACTGCTGTGCATTGACCGTAGCCGTTCGCCCCGACCAGTGATCATTGCCTGTGGGCGAAACATAAAACGTCGCCGCCGATCCCAAACTGGCTGCACCAAACAAAATTCCCGTTAATAAACCGCTGACAAACGGCATTGATAAAAGCTTCATGGTATTAATCGCTGGTCAGACGAAAATACCACGTCCTTTCTTCGATAAAAGGTTTGTTTCATCCCCTCACAAATACCAGACACAAGACGAAGCCATTTCCTCCCATCATGCCCGGGAAACACCCTCCAAGTAGGGCAGGTTTTCAACCTGCCGGTTCCGGAACATTCCTGTTCCGGAAAACTAAAGATTCACGAGGTTGGAAAACCCCGTGAACCCGCAGGCTGGAAAGCCCGCGCTACGATGCGCGCTACTCGCAAACTCGTAGTCACCGTCCGAAAAGACCGCCAACCCCTGAACATCTTACCGGTTTCACGAGGAGTATTTCAAAAGCAAAAAAAGCCGCGTTGAGTTGATGCTCAACGCGGCGTCTGAATTTCTGAATTTTTGTTTAGCGCAGGAACGCTTCAAACAAGCCGCCGTCCACGGTGATAACCTGGCCGGTGGTTTTGCTGAGGCGTTGACTGACGAGCAGGAAGTAAGCTTCGGCCTGATCCGCTGGAGTAATCGGCGCTTTGGTCAGCGTGCGGTCGGCGTAGAATTGCGCGAGTTTCTTCACGAGCGATTCGGTCGCTTCA
>JBEHZA010000537.1:0-3508 GCA_048497895.1 Verrucomicrobiota bacterium | reverse complement strand
TCGCCGAAGCCGAAGTCGAAGCTTGATCGGCTTTCAAATAATCGCGCGAATTAACCCGGTATGATTGACCCCTTGCTTTAGCGAGGGGTTGAGGCGATGCCTGACACAAAACCGTTTTAACGGTTTAAGATTGCAAAGGAGTGAAATCGCCTGCGGGGGAAGCCGTTGAAACGGCTGGAATCCGACGAACGCGTCTTTACACCCAGCTAAAGCAGGGTGTTATTGAAACCCGGACGAAGGCTGATTTCTTCGGACTTGGCAGAAGTCCGCTTCTTCCGTTAACTCAACGGCCATGTATCCCCGTAGCAAATTGGCGGCGGCCATTCAGGCTGCGTTCGCTTTCCTCGCCTGTTTTTCTCCCGTAGCTGCCACCCGTCTGCGCGCTGCCGAAGACCCTTTTGCGGAAACCATTCGCAAAAGTGAGCCGCTCACTCCCGCCGAGGAACGGAAAAGTTTCCATTTGCCGCCGGGCTTTGAAATCGAGTTGTTCGCTTCCGAACCGCAGATTGGCAAGCCGATGAACATGGCCTTCGATGCCAAGGGGCGTCTCTGGGTTACTGAATCGCGGGAATATCCCTATGCAGCACCATTGGATAAACCGGGCCGGGATAAAATTAAAATTCTGGAAGACCGCAATCACGATGGACACGCCGACCGCGTAACGACGTTTGTGGAGGGGCTGAATATTCCCATCGGATTGTATCCCTATAAAGACAGCGTGGTCGCGTGGAGCATTCCGAATATCTGGCGCTTTGAGGATACGGATAACGATGGGAAAGCCGACGTGCGCGAGCAGCTATATGGTCCGCTCGGCTTTGAACGGGACACGCACGGGATGAATTCCTCCTTTCGCCGCGGATATGACGGCTGGCTGTATTGCACCCATGGTTTCAACAACAACACGACGTTGCGCGGAGCGGATGGCAGTGAAATCAAAATGAATTCCGGAAACACGTATCGCGTGCGGCTGGATGGTTCGCGGGTGGAGCAGAACACGTGGGGGCAGGTGAATCCGTTCGGGCTATGTTTTGATGCCTATGGCAATTTGTTCTCCGCGGATTGCCACAGCCAGCCGCTGTACGAATTACTGCGCGGCGGTTATTATCCGAGCTTCGGCAAGCCGCATGACGGCCTGGGTTTCGTGCCGCAAATGATCTTTCACGATCACGGTTCGACCGCGATTGCGGGCATCGTTTATTACACGGACAACCAATGGCCGGAGGAATATCGCGATACAATTTTTACCGGCAACGTAATGACGTGCCGGATTAATCAGGATGCGATCTCATTCGCCGGGTCCACACCCACCGCGAATGCCCGGCCTGATTTTTTGAGTTCTGATGATCCGTGGTTTCGTCCGGTGGATTTGCAACTCGGACCGGATGGGGCGTTGTATGTGGCAGATTTTTACAACCGCATTATCGGCCATTACGAAGTGGCCTTGAACCATCCCGGACGCGATCGGGAGCGGGGCCGCATCTGGCGCATCGTTTATCGCGGGCCTAAACCAGCCACCACCAAAACACCAGGCGCACCGGGCAAGCCGGTCTGGCTGGCGCGTCCGTTTATTCCCCGCGAGATCGTTGAAGTCCGCACGCGCATCGGGGAATTGAACAGCCCCAATCTCACCAAACGCATGCTGGCGATGAATCAATTGGTGGATGTCGCCGGGCGGGAAGCCGTCGGCCCGGTGAAAGCCATGATGCGAGACCCACGTGCCAGCTCCACTCAAAAGATGCACGGCCTCTGGGTGCTCCACCGGCTTAATGCGTTGGACATGGATATTTTGACGGCGGCGGCCAGTGATAAAGATTTCGGTGTGCGCACGCATGCGATGCGAGTACTGGCGGAAACGTTTTCATGGAACACGGCTCAAGAGACATTAGCTTTGACGGGATTGACGGATGCACACGCATTGGTGCAACGGGCGGCGGCGGATGCACTGGGACAGCATGCGGCGTTGGCTCACGTCGCGCCGTTGCTGGAACTTCGTCAACGCGTTCCCAAAGAGGACACGCATCTGCTGCACGTTGTGCGCATGGCGTTGCGGAATCAATTGTTACTCGACGGCGTGTTGCCCCATTTAGAGTTGAGCCGGTTGAGCGAGACCGACGCACGGGCAATTGCCGATGTGGCGATCGGCGCAGCCAAACCGGAAGCAGGCGCATGGCTGCTGCAGTACGTTCAAAAATATAACGAAGACCACGAAACACTGACCCGTTATTTGAAACACGCGGTGCGTTATGCGCCGCCGGAACAAACCCCGGAACTGACGGGCTTCATTCGCCGGAAATTTGTGGACGATCTGGATTTGCAATTAAGCCTGTTCCAATCCATCCGTGAAGGCACGGAACAACGCGGCGGCGCGGTGAATCCGGAAATCCGTTCGTGGGCGGAAGAATTGGCAACGCGGCTCCTGGCAACCATGGATGAAGATTCGCGGGCCTGGCATAATACCCCGCTGGAAGGGATGACCAAGCAGACGAATCCGTGGTTTCTGCAAACGCGCAAATCGAAGGATGGAGACACCAATTCGCTGTTCATTTGCAGTTTGCCACCGGGCGGAGAAACGTTGACTGGCACGCTCCGATCTAAACCGTTTGTGTTGCCCGCACAGTTCAGTTTTTACCTCGCCGGCCACAATGGCTTTCCGGGCAAGCCGGACCAAAAGAAAAACTTAGTGCGGTTGCGGGATGCGGACACCCAGTCCGTCCTGGCCGAGAGCTTTCCACCACGCAACGATACGGCGGCACCTTATAAGTGGGATTTAAGCGCATCAGCCGGACATCGGGGTTATTTGGAAATTATCGATGGCGATTCCGGCACGGCTTACGCCTGGCTAGCGGTGGGGCGATTTGATCCGCCGGTAGTCAGTTTACCGAAACTGAATCCGAGCCTGGTGGATGAACGGGAAAAGGCGGTGGCCGAACTCGCGCGTTCGCTGAACTTAAGCGCCCTGGCTCCGCAGATGGAACAATTGCTGGCAAATGACGCAGCAAACTTAAGTGTGCGCGCGTCCGCCGCTCAGGCGTTGCTCACTTTCAAGCCGGACGAACAATTGAGTCCGCTGGTGGCGTTGTTGAATGACACCGGGACGACTTCCGAGTTGCGGCAGAAAATTGCCCGGTCATTGGCGGATCGCGCGAAGGCCGATTCCCGCACCACGCTGGTGGACGTGCTGCACAGCGCGCCGTATCGTGGGCAAGTGAAACTGGCGCAATCCCTGGCCGGCACTACGGGCGGGGCCACGGCACTTTTTGAACTCATCGAGCATGGGCATGCGTCAGCGCAATTGTTGCTGGATCGGGTCGTGAAAGACAAATTGAGCGCGGCCACCGTGCCAGAGACGACGAACCGGTTGGCGAAATTGACGCGTGGACTTACCCCGGTAAATGAGATCGTGCAAAAGCTGATCGATCAGCGACGCGCAAGTTATGTAGCCGAAAAGGCCAGCGCGGTGGAAGGTCGAAAGGTCTTTCTGCAAACCTGTTCGGTCTGTCACCGCATC
>JBEHZA010000536.1:0-3508 GCA_048497895.1 Verrucomicrobiota bacterium | reverse complement strand
TACGCGTGTCAGCTTATCAATGGTTTTCTGGCGCAGCGCCGCGGTTTCCGGCAAGGCCGCGATCGCCTTCAATTTTGCCGCATTCGTGGAAGCCGAGACTTTATCCCAGCCGAGGAAGCGAAACCGGGCAATGACTTCGGGCAGCGGCTTGGGCAAAGCCACGGGCGCAGGCGCCGGTGGTTCGGTTTTTGATCCGCAACCCGTCAACCCGGCGAACATCAGTACAGCCAAAAGTAATCCAAATCGGCGCATAAAGGCGCTCATACATAGCCAATAACCCGGTCCTTTAGCAAATCGAATAAGAATTTGATTTGCATTCCAAAGACGGGGCTGTTTTCTTCGCGCCGTGTTCCGGCTCCTGACATTTGCAAATTATTGGCTGCCCGTCCTCGTCTGGATGTCGCTCGTCTTTATCGGCTCGACGGATGTCATGTCCGCCAAACACACCTCCCGCTTTATCGAGCCCATGTTGCGCTTCCTGTATCCCGGCATCAGCGAGGAATGGATCGGGCATATTCATCTCGTCATTCGCAAATGCGGTCACCTGTCTGAATTTGGCGCGTTCTGCCTGCTGGTCTGGCGCGCGTTGCGCAAGCCGGTCTGCCCTGATCCGCGCCCCTGGGATACACGGCTGGCCGTGCGCGCGATCCTTCTGGCCATGCTCTATGCGGCCAGTGACGAGTTTCACCAGTCATTTTACGACTCCCGCGGCTCGTCCGTGTCCGATGTCATGATTGACACCACCGGCGCGACGCTGGCCATACTGTTGCTCTGGAGAGTTGGACGCTGGCGCAAATGGTGGCGGGTTTAATCACCCGGTAAAAATTCTAAATTTGCTTTGCTCGCGGCGGAAGCACTGGCATAACAGCCGCACTCAGGAATGAAACCTCCGGGACAAAACTATTCTCCTGGAGAAGGAGTCCGTTAACCAATAATTAAAGAATCGCGCCAGAAAGCAAAGAAGCTGTCTGACTGCGCTAGGGGAGGAAAGCCATGCAGTATCCACTATTTTTAGTGGGCTTGCTTTACAGCACCGGAATCCTGCTGGGGAACCGTTACCCGTTTCCCCCGGGTTGGCTTTTCCTGATTTCCTTCACCTTGGGCGTGCTCTGTTTGCGAATCGAACGCAGGCGGCCGTGGCTCCTTGGTCTCCTGCTCTTATTCGCTGGTTGGACGAATATCGTCCCGCAAACGGCGATTATCTCTCCGCAGGATTTGCGTGTGCTCGTGGAGAACCGCACCGAATTAGTTACCGTGCGCGGCACTTTAACGGAATTACCACGGGAACGGGTTTGGGGTCCGGTCGAAGCGCAACGGCATAGTTCCATGGCCATCGTGAAAGTGGATGCGATGGCCCGCAAAGACCAGTGGGAACCGGCCACCGGACGGATTCTAACCCGCACGCGCGGGGTTTTGAGCGAGGATTATTACACCGGCCAAATGGTGGAAATCAGCGGTGTGATCGGCTCTCCACCGGGCCTCATGGCAAAAGGTTTATTCGATTACCGTTCCTATCTGGAAAAGCTCGGCATCTATTATGAATTGCGCGTGGACTCACCTGCCGACTGGCGGCTGGAACCAGATTTAAGGCACCGCCTCAGCCCACCGCTTGCCGACCGGTTCACCCGCTGGGCAAACGCGACGTTGGGCAAAGGCCTTCCGGTGGAAGATGAATACGTCAATCTCCAACGGGCTATGGCGCTCGGCTGGAAAACCGGCCTCACCGAAGAAGTTTCAGAACCATTCATGCGGTCGGGCACAATTTATCTCTTCGCCATCAGCGGACTGCATGTAATCCTGGTTTCGGGCATGCTGCTGGCCGCGCTGCGTTTCTTGAATGTGCCGCGGACGTATTGCGGGTTGATCATCATTCCCCTGCTCTGGTTTTACGCCGCTGCAACCGGCTGGTCCACGTCCGCCATTCGCGCGACCACGATGATGACGATTATTGTGGGTGGCTGGATTCTGAAGCGGCCTTCAAATTTGATTAATTCCCTGTGTGTCGCTGCCTTCCTGCTCCTTTTGTGTGACCCATTGCAATTATTCCAGGTCGGCTTCCAACTCTCCTTTCTGGTCGTCCTGATCATGGGCCTGCTCCTGCCGAAAACGGACGATCTTATTAAATCCCGGCTGCGGCACGATCCGCTCCTGCCCACCGAACTTTTACCACGCTGGCAGCGTGAACTGTATCAACTGGCCCGTTTAATCGCAGGGCATATTTCTGTTTCGCTGGCGTGCTGGCTCGGTTCACTGCCGCTCACGGCATATTATTTTCATCTATTCACACCGATCAGTTTGCTCACCAGCCTGCTTGTGGTGCCGCTGGCATTGCTTTCCTTAATGGCCAGCCTGGGCAGCGTGCTCTGTGGCGTCTGGTGGGCTACCGGCACAGAACTCTTTAACCACGCCGGCTGGTTCTTCATGGTTTGCATGAGTAAATTCTGCACCTGGGTTTCAATCTTGCCCGGCGCATGGAAATCGGTTCGTTCGCCCGCTCTGGTCGAGATCGGAGGCTATTATGCACTCCTGATTTTTGGCTTGAGCGGGGTGTGGCAAGCCCGCTTAAGACGAAAGCTGCTAGCCGTGAGCGCGGGTGCTTTGATTCTTGTGGGACTGCATTTCACTTTGCAACCCGCGAGTGAAGCTCAGCTCACAATTCTCGCCGTCAACGGCGGCGATGCCATTTTTTATGAAACGGCCAAACCGACCGAAAATTTGTTAATTGATTGCGGTAATGATTCCGCCGCCAAAGAAGTGGTGATTCCTTATCTACACAGTCAGGGGATTGATCATTTGAGGCAACTCCTGTTAACCCACGGCGATGTCCGTCATGTCGGTGGCACGGAAATCATCCGGGAGCAACTGTCCATCGATCAGGTGCTGACCAGCAGCGTCAAATCCCGTTCTACGCCTTATCGCAAGATCATCGCAAATCTGGAAAAAACTCCTGAACGGTGGCGCAAAATTCATCGCGGTGATCAGGTTGGTCCCTGGAAAATATTACATCCAATTCCGGAAGATCATTTTTCTTCCGGTGATGACAATGCGGTGGTGCTGCTCGGAGAACTTCAAGGCACACGCGTGTTGCTGGTCTCGGACCTGGGCCAACCGGGGCAACACGCTTTGCTGGAACGTGAACACGATTTGCACGCTGATATTGTCGTGACGGGAATTCCCGCGAAAGGTGAACCGCTCGACGACGCGTTTTTGGATGCAATCAAACCCAAAGCCATCATTGTCAGTTGCGCCGAAGTGCCCGTGCAGGAAAAAGCCACGAACGCATTGCGAACCCGCCTTGCCCAACGGCATGTGCCGGTTTACTACACGAGCGATGTTTATTCCGTGACACTGACTTTCCTGAAAAATGATTGGTTGATAACAACCGCAAGAGATTTATCAGGAGAAGATTCAATCAGCCCGAAATCCAGGCGAACGAACGCACTCCAAACGGAACCGAATGAGTAAAGGAAATGAACGACGCTGTTCTTCCGGAACGCGGGGGTGGAAG
>JBEHZA010000535.1:0-3533 GCA_048497895.1 Verrucomicrobiota bacterium | reverse complement strand
GCGCTCGTGCTCGAAGCGTTTCAGGAAATTATTCCCGGCGTGCAAGGCTCGCTCGTATATTTCATCAGCCACAACATCGCGCGCCAGGAATACGTGAACAACCAGCTCTGCTGGGTGCATCGCAAAGGCGCGACGCGCGCTTATCCGGCGCAACATTTCGGCCTGAAAGACACGCCGTTCTTTGAAACGGGTCACCCGATCCTGCTGCCAGGCAATCCAACGGCGGGTTCGTGCGTCATGGTCGCCGATCCCGGCGCGGAAAAAAGCTGCTACAGCGTAAACCACGGCGCGGGTCGTGCCAAAGGCCGCAAAGCCGCCATCCGCGAACTCGATCAGAAAACCGTGGATGACGAATTCACCGCACACGACATCCTGACGAACTGCCGCACCTATCCGAAGGACGAAGCGCCCGCCGCGTACAAAGATTTCAACGAAGTGTTGAAGTCCGTAAACCTGGCTGGCCTCGCCAGCGAAGTCGCCCGCCTGCGCGCGCGCTTCGTGATCAAGGACAATGACGATAGTTTGAAAGGAGCGGCGTAAGGATATGTGGCGAGCCATCAAACAAATCGAGCAAGGCGGCACGACGTGTCAGGATCGCGCTGAAATCTTTGACCTGCACGACCGTCTAATCATCGCGCTGGCCGACGGCGCCGGTGGGCGCAGTGGAGGCAGCGAAGCCGCTGAAATGGTGTGCCGACTCGTAAGGGAAGCCACGTTCACCAGTCAATTGGATGATGCCATGATTTGCGCAGAGTTGCTCGGCAACATCGATCGAGCGGTAGCAGCAGATATCGCAGCGGGCGAAACGACAGCCGTCATCGCGGTGATTCGGAAAGACGAGATCTATGGCGCGAGTGTGGGTGATTCCGGCGCGTGGTGGATTGGCACCGGTCAACCGCAGCAGGACTTGACGCACGTGCAACGGCGCAAGCCTTTTGTCGGCACCGGCGTGGCGATGGCGGTTCCGTTTGAAGCGAGCGTTGGTGAAGGAACTCTGCTAATCGCAACCGACGGTCTTTTGAAATACACGAGCAGCGAACGCATTTGCGAGACAGTGCGAGCGAATGATTTCAACGTCGTTACCGAAAAACTGATCGACCTCGTACGGTTGAAATCAGGGGCTTTACCGGATGACGTCGCAGTGGTTGTTTGTTCGCAACGTTCATAGTTTTGAAGGGCGAAACCCAAGGCCGACGCCTGTGTTCTTTTACAGTGTAGTGAAATATCCAACGCCCTCGAAAGCGGCAGAGGACTGCACGCACTCCAAGACGCTCCGCGAAATTCAAAAGCGTGGGGAAACGCGCGACAGCGTCATGGAGTGCGGTAGTCCCTACCGCTTTGTGAGGCAACCTCCCGCCCCACTCGTAAAGAAATTAACCGACGCACAAAACTCTCGCCCTCAACCCACCACTCACCCCTTCACCTTCCTCACAAACCCCACCACCGCCTCCACCAGCTTCTTATGCAACGGCAGCGCCGGGTCGGAGTAAGATGGCATCTGTTCCATCAGCCCGCCTTTGACCTCTTTCATGATATGGTTCATTCCGTCCACGATCACCAGTTCCGCGTCCGGTTTGCTTTTGTGCAAGCGCTCGGCATCAGCAACCGACACTTGAATATCTGTGCTGCCTTGCACGAGCAACACTGGCATCGTTAGTTTCGCGATTTCCACCTGCGGATCGTATTTGAACCACGAGATGAGATACGGCTGCACACTGCGCCGGTAGAGCACATCCAAAAGCGGCGGTGAATCATCCACGAGTTTCCCCTGCTCCAATTGCACCAGCACGCGTTCGTTTTCTTTCAATAGATCCGGCGGCAGTTTGGTCGCTAATTGTTCGCGTAACACTACGGAAGCCTTCCGACCTGCCCCGGCAATCGAAATAAATCCGTCCGCCTTTTCGCGTTGCGCGGCAATCATGCCGATCAACGAGCCTTCGCTATGCCCCAAAATAATCACGCGTTGATAGCCACAGTCTTTCCGCAGAAAACGCAGCCAGGCACCCGCGTCGTCAATGTAAGTTTCAAATCGCAAGTCCACCTCCTTCGGCCCGGCGGAAGTGCTGGCGGCAATGCCCCGTTTATCAATCCGCAATGACGCAATCCCCTGCCCTTTCAACGCCTCCGCCAGATATTTCAAACTGTTATTCTTGCCCGGCAGCCCTGCGGAATTGCCATCGCGATCAGTCGGCCCTGAGCCCGCCAGAATGAGCACCGCCACGGCCTTATTCGTGCTGGATTCCAGTGAACCGCGCAAGACACCCGTGAGCGTGGTCAATTGCACATCCACCGCCCGGCAGACGCAACCGAGTTGCAAACACAACATCAACGACAAAATGAATTTCATAAAACGGAAAACCGAATAAAAGCCTGCCCCCTACCAAAGGGAATAGTCCCACGCGCAATCATTTGCTGGAAAGACCGCCCTTGCGAATCGGACTTCGTGCCGGGTCCTGTTGCCACACTCGATAAGAATAACCGGCCACGATCAGCAAAATACCGAAAAGCCCCGCCAGATCACCCATGAGAATGTATTTACCGGGAATCTGCACCATGGCCGCCAACAGCATCAACAACCCGTAAATCACAAACATCCGTCCTGCCAATCGATGCGTCTTGTTCCAGGACAATTCGCTGCTCAAAGTCCATGGCGTGCGCACACCAAAGACATAATTACTCCGCACCTTTCCCAGAAAATTTCCCATGACCAGCATCATGAAACCAAGGCCCAGATAAATGCACTTGTCCATCGGCACCTTCTTGCCTAGCGCCGCCTGCACAATCAATATCTGCACACCACCCAGCAAACTCAGCACGGCGAGCCAAACCGCTCGATACGCTTTAAAAGAGCTCATGAGATTGACCCGACGCGGCTCGATGCGCGGCAACACGGCAAATAGCAACGTCAAACCCAGTACCATTCCGGGCAGAAGAAAAAGCGTCCCCCGACCACCATACCCGTCCACCTTGCCCTCAATGTTCCAATGAATCGGCACGCGCGCGTCCATGGGCAACTGCTGCCACGCCCAACCGCTTGCCGCAAACAACAACGCCGACAGCACCAGCGAGATTACCACTGGCACGGTCAATGACGGAACTGGCGTTTCCGGTTCAGGCGATTCAACCGATGAAGGCACAATCATAACGTTTCTCCTGGATTCATGGCCGCGGCAATTCCGGCGCGGGCGGGACATTTCCCGGATTCAACACCGCGCGTTTCGGTTTTATCTGGAACGCGTTCAACAACCCGCACAACGCCTCCTCGAGCACCGAAACATTCAGCGTGTAAATAATCGTCGTCCCCTCGCGCCGTCCTTGAATAAGGTCCGCTTCCTTCAACACTTTCAGGTGCTTTGAAATCGTCGGATTGCTGGAGGAGAATTCGCCGGCAATCTCTCCCGCCGACAAATCCCGCTGTCTCAACAACTGGATCACCCGCCGCCGGGTCGGATCACTCAAAGCTCGATAGACAGCGTTCATATTTAGCTACCCAACTAATTAGCCATACAGCTAAATAGATTGCAAGCGGGAAA
>JBEHZA010000534.1:0-3536 GCA_048497895.1 Verrucomicrobiota bacterium | reverse complement strand
ATGGCCCATCTGTTTGAGAGCTTTATCCTTGGTTCCTGGAAAACGCATTTCGGGCCAAACGTCTTCAAAATCTTCGGGGATAATTACGCTCCCCTGGTGCAAGGAACCGCCGTGGTTACTGTCCTCTGGTTGATCCTTTACTGGATGTATCGCCGCAAAATCTTTTTGCGGATTTGAGGCAACCCCTCACCACCCCCTTACCCGCTTTCATTCAATAAGTTACAGCTCAGAACCCACCTTCCACCGTTCAGACTGTTCAATCGAAAAAGAAATGATTGCCACACCGGGGCGGTTTAAGGGCATAATAGCGGCCTATATTTAAATGAGCACAGCCACGTTGAACCAGCCAGCCGGCACGAGTGAGAAGTCCCGGCCAGCGGTCGATTTTTCCCGTCCGGTGGTCAAACCCACCAAGAGCGTTTTCAAACTATTGGGGGAAGTGCTGGACCACGGTGGTCCGGGCTATCTTCAATTTGCGATTACCAATATCTGCAATGCCGATTGCGGCTTCTGCGGTTTTGCCCGTTCCAAGTTTGACCCGAAGGCACGCCGGAGTGTGACCTTGAAGGAAGCGTTGGACGTCATCGACATCGCGGTGAAGAATCACATCGGTTACCTGCTGTTCGTCGGCGGGGAACCTCTGGTGCATCGGGATCTGCGTTCCATGGTCCGTTACGCGACCGAACGCGGGGTGAACCCCATGATCTGCACCAACGGCGGACTATGGAACGAGGAAAACATGAAGGCGCTGGCCAGCGATGGTCTGAGCAGCGTGATCATGTCCATCGATGCACACGATATTACCAAGCACGAGGACAATCGCGGTTTGCCGGACGTCTGCCGCAAGATCAAGCGGGCGAACGAAGTTTTCAAAGAGCTGGGCATTCAAACCACAGCCAGCATCACGGCCAGCCGGTTGATTGAAGATTACGAAAAACTCCCGGCCTTCCTGGAATCACTCGGTTTCGAAAGCTGCACGTTCAGTTATCCGCTCACCTCACTGGCGAGCAGTTACCTGAGCTTCAGCGACAGCGGGCTGGTGAATTTCAATCAGCAGGAATTGATCGCGCTGTTTGAAAACATCAAAAAGATGAAGCACAACAGCGGTTATCCGGTGGTGAACCCCACGGAATCGCTGGACGAGATGCAACGCCATTTGCGTGGTGAAAAGGAAAAATTCGGCTGCCTGGGCGGGCACAAATATTTCTACCTGGATTGGAACCTGAATCTGTATCGCTGCCATTTCTGGGAGACCCCCATGTGCAACGTGTACGAGTGGGATGATTCCAAATTAATCCGGGACGGCTGCACGCGCTGCATGATTGATTGCTATCGTGATCCGAGCGTATTGCAGTTTGTGGCGATCAGCGCCAGTGACGCTTACAATAATTTGAAAAAGGGCAAATTGGGCGCCGCCGCGAAGAACATTTTCGACGGCCGGAATATCACTTCACTCAAGTCCGTGTGGGAAGACCGCAAATGGATTCAGAAGGTGTGATTTAAACCCATGGGCCAAAAGGGTTACCCCAGGGAAAAAAACCGCCAGGATAGTCATAATCTCACGGAAAAACCGGCCTGAATCAATCAAATTTAAAAAGTATTCTGATTGACCGTTTGCCCCCATTTATGTCGAGATAGATAACCCACCCCAAGGTGGGCCTTTGGAAGAAATGTCAAAAGTTGCGAATAAAACCAGTCCCGTGCCGCGAGGCAGTTCGACCACCAAGTACGACGCGAACAACAACGTGTTGCAGAAGACTTACGGCGCACTGGCCGATTTGCGCCGGGAGCTGGCCGACTCCAAAAGTGCCGTGGCCGAGCGAACGGAATTGCTCCGGATTTTCGGCGATTGCACCGATTCTCAACGCGCCTGGCTGTTGTTAGAGGATTATTTCGAGAAGCTTTCGCTGGCGCGCAAGGATTTCCCCCATACCAACTGGTGGCCGCGCTTGCTGGAATTCCATGGCAAAGAACGCCTGGAGGAAACTGCGCTGCTCTTTTTGCGCGCCAACCGCCCGCTGCCCACGGAATTACTGGCTCACGCCAATTTCGAGCGTTTTGCCGAAATCGAGCAGGCCGAGCAGGACCATGCAGTGGTCAGGCAATTGGAGCATTGGCTCGTGCCTGCCGCGCGGGAACATCTGGATTCTCCCCGCGCCGGCATTCGCGCTCTCTGCCAACCGGTTCCGGCGGGAGAAGACTCCGCGCTTTATCATTTGCAGGTAGAATTAAACCTGTTCCGCCCCCGCACCGGCGAACGCACGAAGAATCTGGCGGAGATCATTGATCTCACCAATCGCGCCGCGCATGAACAGGAACTCTTTTCGCCCAATGACTGGGAATTCATCCAGTGGCTGAGCGATACGTACTCCAACAGCAACGTGGACGCAGAAACCTTGCACCTGTCCGGCATGGAACTGCTGCAATGGGTGACGCGCTGGGGCAATACGCACCGGCTGGAATTGCCGGACCATTCCAATCACCTGGCCTTTCACGGGCAATTGGCCGAGTTGACCCCGCATCTGGCCAATCACGAAATTGAGCTTTCGTTCACGCACCGGCTGACGTTGCCCGACGGTTCCGTACAATCGTTAAACGACGCCCGGTTCTTTGACAGCCATCCGCCCATCGTGCTGGCCAAGGGCAACTTCTACCTCTTGCGCAATGCGCCGCCGCCGGCCCTGCTCTCGACGTGGATTAAACGCCCGATTTTGCCGGTGCGGAAATTGAGTCATCGCCTCCTCACGCACTTGCGGAAAGTGGGGCCGAAAAATCAGGAGTCCGGTGACTGGTCGCAATTGTGCGATACGCATACGGCCATCCCCCAATACATTTTTGAACTGAGCGATGACACAGTCCGCTTGCGTTTGATGGCGCGCAGCGAACGCGATCAAAGCTTGTGGCACTGGAACGGTCATGAGTGGCAGACCGAAACCAAGAACAGCCGTTCCGCCACCAAGCCGGAAATCCTGGATGATCCGCGCCTCGAACCGGCTGTCATGTGGTTGCGCCGTCTTGATTGGTTCACACCGGAACCCGGCATGTGGATTGGTGATGCCAACGAAGCTTTCCTGAACACGCTGGCCAATGCCTGGCCGGATCGTCCCCAAGGCGCCGAATATCTGGGTAACGTCGGATTCCAACGCCTTTTCCTCACCCCACGCCGCCTGCGGCCCAAGCTGGTGATGAATGGCAGCGGCATTGACTGGTTCTCCGTCAGCGCCACGTGGGAACAGGAAGGCTTGAAGTTGAGCCCGGCGGATTTGGAACGTTTGCAAACGGCCACGGGCCGGTTCGTGAAATTGCCGGACAGCGGCTGGATCGAACTCGACACGAATGCCGTCCAAAACGCGCACGAAGCGATTGCGGACCTCGGCCTGGAAGGCTTGAGCGCGATTCCGCAGAAGGTCGATTTACTGCACGCCAGCATGGCGTCCAACAACACGCTGGATTTGTTCAGCAATCAGGCGCAGATCGATACGTTGCGCGACCGGTTGATTGATTTTCAACGGCGGCATCGACGTCCGCAAAACCTA
>JBEHZA010000533.1:0-3537 GCA_048497895.1 Verrucomicrobiota bacterium | reverse complement strand
CCCCGGCGCGGATGCAAAGAGTGTTATACATCCATATCTGCGGAACGGATCTGGTGCGGGATGATTCCGGTCAATATCTGGTGCTCGAAGACAATGGACGTTGTCCGAGTGGTGTTTCCTACGTGCTGGAGAACCGGCAGACTTTGAAGCGGGTGTTCCCGAGTCTCTTTGAATCGTACGGAGTGCGGCCGGTGGAGCATTATTCGGAAGAATTGTTGAAGTTGCTGCAATATATTGCTCCGCATGGCAAGCCGGACCCGACGGTGGCGGTGTTGACGCCGGGCATTTATAACAGCGCTTACTTTGAGCATTCCTTTTTGGCCCGGCAAATGGGCGTGGAGATTGTGGAAGGGCGCGATCTGGTAGTACGGGATGCGCGGGTGTTCATGCGGACGACCAAGGGGTTGCAACCGGTGGATGTCATTTACCGGCGGATTGATGATGATTTCCTGGACCCGAAAGTGTTCCGGAAGGATTCAGCGTTAGGGGTGCCGGGGCTGGTGGAGGCGTATCGCGCGGGCAATGTGAGCCTGGCAAATTCCATTGGGACGGGCGTAGCGGATGACAAGGTGATGTATTATTTCGTGCCGCGAATGATCAAATACTACCTGGATCAGGATCCGATTCTGCCGAACGTGCCGACCTATCTGGCCAGTGAGCAGGCGGACATGGCCTATATCATGGAGCATTTGCCGGAACTGGTCGTGAAAGCGGCCAATGAAGCGGGTGGTTACGGCATGCTGGTGGGACCGCATTCAACGAAGGCGGAGATTGAGAAATTCCGGAAATACATCAAGGCCGACCCGCGCAATTACGTGGCGCAGCCAACGCTGGGGCTATCGCGTCATCCCTGCTACATCGATGGCGAATTCCAGGGGCGGCACATTGATCTGCGGCCGTATATTCTGTATGGCGAAAAAGTATCCATCATTCCAGGCGGATTAACGCGAGTGGCGTTGAAGAAAGGTTCGCTGGTGGTGAATTCATCCCAGGGCGGTGGCAGTAAGGACACGTGGGTGCTGGAAGGGGATGAATAATGAACGGGCGCTATTTCGAGATGAATTTTTCAACCCTCACGAACCTATGCTAAGCCGTGTTGCTGACAGTTTGTATTGGATGAGCCGCCACATTGAACGGGCGGAGAATATCGCGCGCATTGTGGATGTGAATCTGCAATTGATGCTGGACGTGCCGGCCAAGCGGGCGCAGCAACTTTCCAGGAACTGGCTGCCGATTGTTTCCTGCCTGGGCGAAGATGAAGCGTTCCTCAAGCGGTACAAGAAAGCCGATCTAACGAATGTGGTGGAGTACCTGGTGTTTGACCGGGAGCATCCGAATTCAATTGTCGGCGCCATTTGTTCGGCGCGGGAAAATGCCCGGACGGTGCGGGAGCAGATTACGTCAGAAATGTGGGAACAGATCAACCGCGTTTACCTGTGGGTGACGGCGAAATCTGCACGGCAGGCGTATGAACGGAATCAGTACGAATTTTTCCAGACGATCAAGCAGATGCTCCAGTTATTTCAGGGCATCACGGATACGACTTCACTGCACAGCGAGGGGTGGGAGTTTATTCAAGTAGGCAAGTACCTGGAACGGGCAGACAAGACGTCGCGGGTGCTGGATGAGGATTTTCATTTGCTGCGGCAGGCGGGAGCGACACAAAACGATCATTTGTTGCAATGGCTGGCGGTGTTGCGCAGTTGCAGCGCGCGGCAAACCTACCAGCGCATTTATGAATCCGGCGTGCAACCGGTGAAGGTGGCGGAACTATTGTTGCTGAATGAGAATTCGCCCCGATCGGTGCAGTTCTGCGTTTATCATACAGACCAGGCGTTGCGGCGGATTTCCGGTGTGGCCACGGGGCGGTTTTCAAATCGCGCGGAGAAAATCAGCGGTCGTCTGCTGGCCGAACTGAGCTTCAGCAATATCGATGATATTTATTCTCAGGGGCTGCATCGGGCGATGGATGACTTGCAGGTTAAGTTGAACCAGATTGGTTTTGCCATTTACGAAACGTATATCCATCAGGAGTTGCCGGTGGAAACGGTGACGGAACAAATAGTGGCCGAGCCACAGCAGCAGCAGTAATAACCGGTACCGCAGGCTGCGTTCAAATTTTGTCCGGCAGCTTGAGCTTCACAAACAATGCGAGGGGGTTTCGCCTTTGTGCGGGCGAATCATATGTGAGCGGGTCGCTTTACCCGGTGGGATGCGTTAGTCTTACTCTATGCTACTCAACATCGAGCACACGACGGTTTATCGTTACGCCCAGCCGGTGCAATTGGGGCTGCACAACCTCATTCTCCGTCCGCGCGAAGGGCATGACGTGCAAATCCGGTCGTCCTCGCTCATGATTCAACCGGCGTATCGCATTCGATGGGTCTATGACGGATTCGATAATTCAGTGGCGCTGGTTGAGTTTAACGAACCGGCGAGTGAATTGCGGATTGAGAGCCGGCTGGTAGTGGAGCAATTCAACACAAATCCTTTCGACTTTGTTTTGGAACCGGGTGCGGTGGAACTGCCATTCCGCTATCGTGATCAGGATTATGCGGATGTATCCCCGTATGTGACCTGCCAGCATCCGGAGGAGCAGGAGGCGGTGCGCAACTGGGTGCGGCCATTCCTGAATGCCAAGGGGCGTGCGCGGACACAGGATTTCTTAACGACCTTGAACCGTTCGGTGCCGCTCTATTTCAGTTACAAACGCCGGGAAGAACCGGGAGTGCAAACACCGGCGCAAACGCTGGGATTGCGCTCGGGATCGTGCCGGGACTTTGCATTTTTGTTCATGGAAGCGGCGCGGAGTCTGGGGCTGGCCGCGCGTTTTGTGAGTGGTTACCTGTGCCAGACGGAAGCGGGACAATATCAAGCCATCAGCGGGGCGACCCATGCGTGGGCGGAGGTGTTTTTGCCGGGAGCAGGCTGGCGGGGGTTTGATCCCACGTGCGGCATTCTGGCGGCGGATTCGCATGTGCGGGTAGCGGTCGCGCGGAAGCCTTCACAAGCGTTGCCCATCAGTGGTTCGTTTGTGGGATTAACTTCCGCTTACCTGGGGTTGGAGGTGCAGGTGTTTGCGCACGCTGATAGTTGAACGGATGTTCGGTGCTGGAGGTGGCGACTATTGGTTGAACTCAGCCAAGAAAAGTGTGTTATTTGCCAAAGCGCATTCAGACATCCGGCCAGAGACATGTTAGCGATGTTATATGTCAAAACAAAGTGGAAGAATAATTGGCCTTCCGATGGCGGCGGTAGAGAAACAGCCGGGTGGCAAAACCCAGCTTAATCTGCGAGAGCATCCGCTGGCCCGGGATGAACGGGGCAAAAATTTGCGCGAGGATATCCGGCGCGAATCAACCAATATCAACCCGGCCGCGCGGGGAACACATAAGAATCAGGAGCGAAGTGGGCAGGCGCGCCGGCATCAGCCAAAACCGAACGCGAAAAAGGCGTAAGTTTTGGGGTGCGGAGAAAGAGGCAAAACTTCAACCGTAAGGATTGAATCACGCCGTCAGGCACGTCGCTCCCCGTGCG
>JBEHZA010000532.1:0-3540 GCA_048497895.1 Verrucomicrobiota bacterium | reverse complement strand
CGGCCAGGGCGAATCTGGCGGTAGAGCACTGGACCAGGGGAAGTCAACCTAACCAGTACCACCCCAATCAAAAGCACTGGAGATAAACAAATCAAACCGATAACCGAAGATCCGATGTCAAAGCCGCGTTTGAGTTTCTTGATGTAAAACATATGCGGCAAGCCGCTGGCATTAAGCAGCCACTCCGTCGTAACCAACTCCAGCGGAACCGTTTGGTAAACCTCTTCAAACAAACTGATCAGTGGCACTACGACCACTCCGGAGTAGCGCAACTGACAGAAAAGCTGGTAAAGCCCCGCTTCATTCATGCTTTTATTGGAACAAAGAACGCGATGGATATCGAGCCGGGCAACAATTTCCGGCAATTCATTAATCTTCCCCAGCACTCGAATTTCGCCGGAAGGTTCATACCCTTCCAAATATACCAGGCCGATGACGTCGAGCCGTTTGCTCCACAGTTTCTGGTTCAAACGGATTTCCATTTCATCAAACGGACAACTGACGATAAAAACCACCCGTTCGCGGTAGTTCTGCAGCCAGCGCAAGAGCAATCCATGATGAATTAAAATCGAAAAGTAAGCGACAGCACTACCCGCCAACATAGCTCCACGACCAATGCGGACAGAAAAATTGATGTAGAATAAAGCCACCATTATTCCCACCGAAATGATCAAACAGAACCCCACTAAAACAGATCGCCGGAAGATATTTTGTTTACCGCTTTGGGCGGAATAAAGACCGAAAATATAGGCCACGCAGGAAAAAACGATCGCGCCCAAAAAAATCCAGAACCAATAGTCCCAGAGCGCATTCACCAGCATGTTCCACTCGTCTTGAAAGCGCAGCACAATGCCCACGAAAAACGCCAGGAAGAACATCAAGGCGTCAATCGCGAAATGAGAAAAAACGTGAAACCAGTGTCTGGTCAATATGCCGTTGGTATTCAAAGTACAAACAAAAATTAAAGAGCCCGTAGTAACAAATCAAAGCCGGCTACCCGCTCTCTCGCCCCAGACGGCTATCGCGTTAGTCATGAAAGCTGATTTTGCAGTAAACATCAAGTAAAAAGGCCCGTCGATTTGGCTCATAATCTATTGAGTTTAGTATTGCCTCCCGCCTGCAGCAATGTTAGTATCACTCGCGATGAGAACGAGTCGGCTTATTCTAGCCTTTGCGATGGTTGCTGTTACAACTCCGGTCTGTCTCCAGGCGGATTTGCTTAACAACAACTTTCAGCCCTGTTTTGAACGGCCTCAGTTCCAATCTTCCCTGCGCGAACATCCCGAAATCGAGCGAGGCAGCATTGCCCCTCCCTTGAGAGAAGCGCCTGAAGTTCTGCATGCTACGTTCGATCAACCCACCCGCTCTCAGCCGTTGTTTGACCGGTCAGAAGTGATCCGTCCTGTGTTTGATAGTTGCCAGACTCGTCCGGGCACACTTCGTCCTGGAAATGTCGTTCCCGTCAATGCCAGCTTTACGGATAAGGCAGCGACTCATCCGGGTTCCTTAATTCCCCGGGATAAAATGAATTTTGTCGATGTGGATGCCCGTGGGGAAATCAAACATCAAGTCCCTGTGGTTTCTACCACCTGCTGCGGCTCTGTTCCCGTTCGTTAATTCACGAACCACCTTCCACCTTGGAGTTTGACGTTTTGTCATCACTCCGATTCCTTTAATACGTTACGGCTTTAAGGCTGATTCCAGCGCTTCAAAGTAACCTTTGGCAGTTCGTTCCCACGAAAATTGCAGCGCGTATTCTCTGATCTTTCCAGTGTCCGCAGGCCGATTGGCCATGTCCATTAATGCTGTTGCCATTCCCGCCTCATCCCCTTTCTCCACCATTCGCCCGAGGTAGTCATGTTGCAAAACCTCGGGAATGCCGCCAACGCGGGTTGCCACTACCTGCTGCCCGCAACTAAGCGCTTCGTAAATCACGTTCGGCATGCCTTCATTATCGCTGGAGACACAAAGCACATCGGCCGCGTGCATATATTCTGCCACGCGTTGTTCCGGTTGCCGTCCGACGAGAGAAACCTGGCCGGCAATGCCCAATTGATCCGCAGCCTGCAAAAGCTGCTCCCGCAATGGCCCCTCACCCACCATGATGAGCACGCAATTTTGATCCGTCATTTGCTGACGAAAACGAGCAAAAGCGCGGACTAATAAAAGCGGGTTTTTTATCGGCAGTAAATTTCCTACAAACAAGACCATCTTTATCTCGGGCGGTAATCCCAGCCGTTGACGGGCTTCCAGCCGGTCTGCTGGGCGAAATATGGCTGAATCCACCCCATTATAAACCACCCGGAGCTTATCTTCCGCAACACCGGCAACGCGTAACAGTCGGGCCATTTCGTGGGTTTGTGCGACCGTTGCATGCGCCTGATTAATGCTCTCCAGGATGGCCTGACGCCGGGCAGAAATTTTCAAATATTGATGTACATCCGAACCCAGTGCTCCTAATACAAACGGCACTTTGAATTGACGGGCCAGTTGGGCAACGGCGCAGCCATCCGGATAAAGCCAGGCACAAAAAATCACCTCGAACGAAAATTCCAACCGGGTTTTCCGCACCACCTCTGCCAGCTTCCAGGCCATTAGGTGATGATTGATCCGGCTGCCGATCTTCGGAACGTACGGAACCGTCGGAAATTGCGGTTTGAAAATGGCATCTTCCGGCCGCGCCACTGCACCGGGGCTTTGGCCATAACCGCCCGGAAATTTTGGCCGGGGAGCGATGACCTGCACCCGGCAAACCTGACTGAGCCGGTGAGCCATACGGGCGTTGAAGATGCCCCGATTCGGTTGCGCCGCATCGGGAAAAAGATTGGAAATGAACAATACGTTCATAGCACTGAAAGCGCCCATCCGCTGTTAAGCCGGGCGGACAGCAAGCTGATAGCGGTAATCACGATAGTTGCCAGGATTGCCAGTCCGACCGTCTTCCGCCGCGTGAATGATATTTACCATTTCCCGTGCCGTAACATAATGGATGCGGTACTGCTCTCCTCGGGCGTAATTCTTTTGTAAAAACTGATGAAATTGCCACATGGGGTCACCCAGGAGCATGCGCAAGTTCGCTGGTTTGCCACCATGCGTGTGAAGTTTAATAAATTTCCATTCCGGCCGGCCTTCAACACTCGCGGCCAGCCGGGTCCACACCCGGAACCGATCCGGCGTCGGCGGATTTGCCTCTGTCAAATCACCGTTTTCCACCCGCGGCAATACGCCCCGTTTTCGTCTTTCCCAATTCAAACCCAATGGCCCCTGCACCATGAGCAATTGATTTTGGGGACGCGGCACACCAGTCCCATTCACGCGAACGCGTTCACCGACATTGTGAGATTTAGGTTCGGGAGTATCCGTCGCGTAGTAAATGCTGTTAATGGTTTTGGTTTGCGTAGAATCGGGAGCGGACGGCATGGTGAAATCTGCGTAACAGCCCGTTTCTGAAAGAATGGTCAATTCATTTGAAACCCCGCAATGCATGCCCTCGGGATGCGAATTATCACTCCCCTCCGACGAACACATCGCCTTCATCCA
>JBEHZA010000531.1:0-3556 GCA_048497895.1 Verrucomicrobiota bacterium | reverse complement strand
AAGGACGTGGCGTGCCTAAAGACCCGGCTCTGGGCCGCAGTTGGCTGCAAAAGGCCGCTGACAACGGCAACTCTCTGGCCATTCAGAAACTGCAACAATTGGACCAGGGGAAATAGCCACCCGAATCGGGAGCGATAAATGTTTATCTGTGATTTAGAAATTTAAACTTCACTATCAAATAGTCATGAACCCAAATTCTCCTGCTCCCGCACCCGCGCCGCTTCAATTTGTCTGGTGGGTTTTGTGGGTTTCCATGATATCAGCTGTGGGCATGTTCTATTTTTTTCTGGGCGGTCCGGTGACCGGAGGTGACAATTTTCCTGCGGTCATGATTGGCGCGATGATGGCTGTGCCGTTGCTTATTGGCACATTCATCCGTTGGATTATCATTCCCCGTACGCAAAAGGTTCAAGTTGCGTTCAAGGGGTTCATCATCGGCATGGCCCTGGCGGAAGGCATCTGCTTTTATGGAATCTTTCTATTTCCGAAGTTCAAGCTGCTGGCTACCTTTTTGAGCATCGTCGGCATGCTGCAATTTATGCCGCTCTTTACGGGGCGATTCTACGTTCCTCCCAAACTGTAAACCAGTCCTACACCATGTCCCCATCACTGCGCCGCTCAAAAGCTGCTTCGTAGAGGCCCACGAAATCAGCCACCGTGAGCGCGCGGGGATTAAAATTGGCGGTCCATTGTTTGGCCGCTTCTTCTGCCAGCGTTTTGATTTTGGGAGATTCCACGCCGCAATCGGCCAGCGAACGCGGAATGCCCGCCAGATTGAGCAATGATTCCAAACGTCCGATCAACGCTTCCAACGCCACGTTCAAGCCGTTATGCACCGCGGAGATTTCCGGCGCTGAAGCCAGTTCCGCGTAACCGTGCAGGGCTTCCGCCTCTGCCGAGTTGTAACGCACCACGTGCGGCAGCATGATGCCGACTGCATAACCGTGAACGATGCCATAATGCGCGGTCAGTGGATTCGCCGCTGAATGCGCTGCACCCAGCATGCTGTTCTCAATCGCCAATCCCGCGAATGCCGCGCTCAGCAACATGGCTCCACGCGCTTCGACATCTTTGGGATGACTCAATACGCGTGGAAAATTCGTCGCGCTCAACTTAAACGATTCGAGCGAATACATCAGCGAAAGCGGGTTCCGTTTTTTTGTCACCGCGGTTTCCACTGCGTGAGTGATGGTATCAATGCCCGTGCAGGCCGTAACGCGCGGCGGTTGGGAAACTGTGAGCAAAGGATCAAGGATGGCCACTTTCGCCGCCGCTTTGGGATCGCCACAAGCCATTTTTTGATGCGTATGTTCGTCCGCAATCAACGCGTAAGATTGGCATTCGCTGCCGGTGCCCGCCGTCGTCGGGATCGCAATCAGCGGAAGCAATGGTTTGGAAGCCTTGCCGGTGCCCCAATAGTCCTGCATGCGACCACCGTTGGTGTAGATAAAATTCGTGCCCTTGGCAGTATCCATGGAACTGCCGCCGCCCAGACCGATAATGCCATCGATGCCGGCGGCCTTCGCCACATGCAGGCATTGATCGATATCCCGGGTGCTGGGATTTTCCCGCACTTTATCAAAGAGAGTAACCTGCAACCCTTCCTTTTCCAGAAATGCCTGTACCCGCGCCGCGTGACCGGCGGCAACAATGCCCGGGTCCGTCACCAATAAAACTTTTTTGAGTCCGATCTGTTTGGCCAGTTCACCCGTGCGCTCGACACACCCGGCGCCAAAGACGAGCCGCGTGCGCGGTTGGTGATCGAAGGAGGCAAGCGGTGAGGTTTTGACGCTTTCGTGCATGTAGATTTACAGACTCAATTTTTCAATCGCATGTTCAAATGGTTGGCGGATTTTTTGCCAAATAGGACTCTAGGCGAGCGATTAAGCCCGGTAAATCATCGTGGGCGGTTTTCCAGACTCGATCCAAATCCACGTCATCGTAATCATGTATCAGAATATTCCTCATGCCAGTGATTAGTTTCCAGGGAACATCAGGAAAAGCTTTTTGAGCATCAGGAGACAGGTGTCGTGCGGCTTCGCCAATTATTTCAAATCGACGGATCACCGCATCCTGCTTTTCGGTATTATTTTCAAATTCTTCGCGGGTTAAATCCGCTATATACCGCTGAATAATTCGGGCGGAATCGAGGATATCGTAAAGATAAGCATTATCCTTCGACATAGAGCGCTTCGGTGTGGGCGAGAATAGAAGCCTTGCGATAGGGATTGCGGCTGCGTTCGACCGCTTTGCGACTCAACAAATCCACCGAACGGCCAAAAATATGTTCGAGCTGGCCTTTCATTTCCACCCACTCGAAGAGACCGCAATGGGCGTCTGCCTCGGGTCGCAAAGTGGCCAACAAATCGACGTCGCTGTCGGCGCTGAAATCTGCGCGTAAAGCTGAACCGAACAGTTCCAGCCGTGAAACGCCGTGCTCATGGCAGAACTGCTGCACTGCTTTGGTGTCATATGCCAGTTTCACGCTCGCAACATAACCTGCAACCCGCGCTTTCCGCCAGCCTGGAATTTAGATCCGCAGCTTAAACAGCCCGTTCGATCGAACGCCGTTTGTAGAGGAACTCGAACATATTACCTTCGTGCGGCTGATCCCACGAGATATTCATTGTGGAAATCGGTCCGAGGTTCAACCGTTCGATGTGCGGAAATTCGAGCAATTGTTCGGAGAACGCCGGGTCTTTCGTAATGGCCGTAACTGCGAGCGAATAACCGATTTGCTTGAGCACTTCGGCTTGCGGCACCTGCACGACGCTGGCGTAGGGGCAAAGGAATTCGCGATTGGCCAGCGGATGCGCAAACGAATCGCACAGCACAATGGTTGGCCGCATATATGTGCCGCCTTCGAAGACTGTCTTGCGCGTGCCATTGCGGTATTTCGCTGTGACATCGGTCGCGCCTGGAACTTTCAAGCCATCTTCAATCTGCGCATCAATGTAGTCCGCCATTTTTACGTTGGCGAAACCGGAGAGGCGTGCATTTGGATCTTCCGTTGCGGCGGGTGCGACCGGCCCCAGCTTTTGTGCCAGTGCTTCCGCGATTTCCGCCGCATATTTCGGCACCACGACCGCCGAGGCATTAATGCAACTGCGTCCGCCATTGTCCGAAATCGACGAAACGATCACATCGATGAATTCCGGCCAGCGTTCGATCTCATCTTCACCGATAATAATTTTGCTCCAACCCGGTCCATGAATTTGAATCGCTGGATTATTCGCATACTGCTGCGTCGTGCTCTTATCACCGAAAATCAAAGCGCGTCCGCAGGATTTCAAAATTTCACCCGCGCCTTCGTGATCCGTGGGATAAAATCCAAACGCTTCCGCCGGACAACCTGCGGCGATAAATGCCTGAATCAAACGATACGGGGTCCAGGGTTCTTCCCGGCCCGGCTTGATGATGACGGGAATTTTCAACGGAATGGCCGGCAGCCAGAGGGGATTCACGGCAGGAGAATTACTCGGCATAACCAAACCGAGTGCTTGCGTCGTCGGAAAATAACTGATGCGTGTGCCGAACTGCTCGCCATAACCGCGGT
>JBEHZA010000530.1:0-3586 GCA_048497895.1 Verrucomicrobiota bacterium | reverse complement strand
CTCGGACGCGAACCAGCCGCCAGGCCGACCAGCCGCCAGCGACCACGATCATCCCCACGATTCCGCAAACGATGAGGCTTCGTCGCTTCACAGCTGAGATGGTGCGGAAGACGTATTCGCCGGTGGAGCCGGTGAGGAAACGGCCAAAGCCTTGAAAGTGTTTGTCGCCTTTACCAGTGCCGCTGCTCTTCGTGTGAAGATAAACGCCGTTGTGATCGCATTGCCAAATTTCAACGAGGGCATTGCGAACAGGTTCGCCGCGGGAATCGAGGATGCGGCCATTCAGCCAGGTGACTTCACCGACGGCAGGTGTGAGGTCGTTGTTGACGATGATGAGATCGTTGTCGGTATCGAGCGGCAGTTTATCGGGATAGAACGGGCCTTCGGTCTGTTTGGGCGTTTGGGTCAGGGCCTCGGCGAACGCGCCGGGAACGGCGAACAGCAGGCTGCTCAAACCGAGTTGGGTGAGGAAACGACGGCGATCCGCGAGAGCGAGGCCGCGAGGCGAAATCAGACGAGGCGTGTTCATAAGAGTATTAATACCGGAAAGTGGATTTAGTTGCCAGTAATCCTTATGAAAGCAGGGGTTGACATTAGGTGTGTGCAATAAAGGATATATTTATTCTGCAACTTGTTTATGACAAAATAGTTACAATTAAATTTCTCATAATGAGAAGGTTTTCCCATGAGCGTCAATCACCCGGATTTTACGGGCTTAGTGCAATTCAATTCCTACCGGGCAATGGTCCGAGCCTAAAATCTGGGGACGGATAAAGGCGTTTTTGAGGCGAGGACGCAAAGCAGCGCTCATGAGGAAGTAATCCAAACGCCAGCCAACATTCCGGGCGCGGGCATTGGCGAAGACGGCCCACCAGGTGTAATGGCCGCCGCCTTTTTCAAACTCGCGGAAGGTATCGAGGAAACCGGCGTTGATGAAGGAGGTGAACCCAGCGCGTTCTTCGGGAGTGAAGCCATGGTTTTTGACGTTGGCCTTGGGATTGGTGAGGTCAATTTCGGTGTGAGCGACGTTGAGATCGCCACAGAAAATGACGGGCTTCTTTTTCTCAAGCTTTTTGAGGTAGGCGAGAAAATCGCGATCCCATTGCTGGCGGTAGGCGAGGCGGGTGAGTTCACGTTGCGAGTTGGGGACGTAAACGTTTACGAGATAGAAGTCCGCATATTCAGCAGTGACGACGCGGCCTTCATTGTCATGTTCAGCGTGGCCGATGCCGGTTGTGACTTTCAGCGGCGGCGTTTTCGTAAAGACGACCGTGCCGGAGTAGCCCTTCTTCTGCGCGGAACTCCAGTGGGTCTGGTAAGTCGAGGGCCAGAGCTGCTCGACATCATCCGGGCTGGCTTTGGTTTCCTGGAGGCAGAGAATGTCCGGCGATTCTTCCTGAAGATAATCGAGAAAGTTTTTACGCAGGACGGCGCGGAGGCCATTGACGTTCCAGGAGATCAGTTTCATAACGTGGGATAATTAGAGCACGACCGTAATTTCGCGCAAGTGAAGGTGGAAAAATAATTGGATGGAGGGAGAGGGAATTGTTTTCGTTCATGCGTGCTTTGGGGCGAGAGTGTGACTTTGGGTGGGAGGGAATGTCAGAAAGCGGCAGGGACTGCCGCACTACAGGACGCTGGCGCGAGGTTTGTAGAGAGCAGCGAATTTCGTAATTCTGGAACCGGCTTGTGCGGGGGCGGGTGATGCGTTACAAAGGCGACGTCAGATCAACCAACGACTGGTCGCTTTATTGTGTTACCACCCGAAATTCATGTGCAAGGAGTGCCCGGGCAATTCCGCTACGATTTGCCGGTCCGGCCATTGGCTAAGCTGCGGTGGTTTGGGCTGATTCCATTAATCTTCTCGATCTTTTTTATCCGCATGCCCGTGGAGATGCTTATCGGCTTTCTACGCGAGGGGAGTTCCGGTCCTCCGCAGGCGTTTCGTTGGGGGCTTAGTTTATTTTTTCTGGTGTTTATCATCGCCGGTTGTATTCCGGCGGCGATTGGGCTGTGCATACTTTGTGGTCGCAGCCGCATCGAATGGCGGGATGGCCGAATGAAAGTGGTGGAACTGGTTGGACCCTTTTGGCGCTCGCGCCGTTTGCCGAAGCAAAACATCCTGCGGATGGATGTGAGTGCTTCCAGAGCGGCGGTCAATGACAAGCCGATCACGAAAGGGCCATTGGCGGATTTGGCGGCGCTGATGGTGGAATTTGAAGATGGAGAAAAGAAATTTATCGCGGTGGGTTACCCCCGTGATTGGCTGCTGGCGCTGGCTCAGGATTTATCGGGTCGTATCGGGGCGACGGCGGGTGGGGGACAACCGATTCCAGTTGAACTGACCAGGGAGGACGAGAATGAAGCAGCAGGTGCCGAGGCCGGTGAAGTAGTGGCTCAACCAGCAGAAAGTCTGGTCCGTTGTGAACATTCGTCACAAGGGTTAACCCTGGTCATACCGCCAGCCGGTGTGCGGCGAGGGTCGAAAGGATTAATTTTCATGGCGATATTTTGGTGCGCCTTTATGGGGTTATTTTCTGTCTTCACATTTTTCAATGCGAAGGGGGTTCCGTGGTTTGTGGATGGCTTTATCGCGTTCTTTTGGTTGATCGGCATTGGCTTGGTGATTTCCTCGATTAATATGGGGCGGCGACAGGCTCGAATGACGGTCGAGAATGGTTGTTTGCGGGTGCAACAAACGGGTTTGTATGGCGCGAAACAATGGCAATGGCGACGGGGAGAGATCGCGGCGATCTGTGCAGCGCCGAGTGGCACGGTGATTAACGATGTGCCGTTGATCGAACTTCAGGTGCATCCGGTGAGCGGGAAAAAGGTGGGTTTTCTTTCGGGCCGGGAGGATCTGGAATTGCGCTGGATTGCTTCGGAACTGCGACAGGTGTTACAAGTGCCGGCGAGAACGGGTACTGAAGCCGAAGCGGCACCACCGATCAGGGCGAGAAGTTAGTGGCAGTGAGGTGGGCTGGTATTTCGATGGAAAGCATGTAGAATTTGGAAAGTCGTTGACCGATTAGCAATGGAAATTCACGAACAACCGATTAAGCCAACTCTGGCCCGCAGACTGGGAGAAATTACTCATATTTCTCCTTTGTTGCGCAAGGTTTGTCGCGTGAGTGGTTGCAATTCTTCCGAAGTCGGCACATGGCTGCTGAAATGTGCCGTGTTGAGAGGTGCGTCGCATTATCGCCGGGATTTCGATGCCGATTTACCGCCAGACAATCCCGCTCTGAGCAACGAAGAGTTAGGAGTTGCACTTTGCCTGTATCACCATGTTTACGAACCGACTTTTATCCGGGCAGCAGCGCAACTGCTTTCAGCTTCGGATATCGACGCAAAAGAAGTGGCGCGATTGGCGGTGATGGAACGTTGCGAGCGGGTATTGTTGCATATCGCTGAGGCGGCTGAACGGACGGCTCAAACTCAACAGCCGTGGGCCTATTTGCGTGAGCACTTGAAAAAACCCCGGGATTTGCGCTCGGACGCGCTGCCGCATTGGTCCCGCTTCGTCAGCCAAACTGGATTTACCCCAAAGGGGCGGGAACAGCACATCCTGTGGTTAACCCGTGAT
>JBEHZA010000529.1:0-3592 GCA_048497895.1 Verrucomicrobiota bacterium | reverse complement strand
CGGTAAATCGCTTTCCTTGCGTCGCCGAAAATTCAGCATCGTCTTCCACGGAGGCGTAATGAGTATAGAGCCCCTGAATTTTCATGCCTGGCAAAGCGGCTGTTTGCTCTACCAGATCGGCCGCGCGCTCCACCGCCACACCGAGCCGTCCCATGCCTGTATCCACCTTGATATGAACTGTCACCGTCCGCTTCAGCCGCTCCGCCGCAGCCGAATACAACTTCGCTTCTTCCAACGATGAGACAGTAACGCTGACTCCATCTTTCACCGCCGATTCGATCTCATGAGGAAGACAAGCTCCCAGCATGAGAATCGGCCATCCTTTCCCAACACTGCGAATCGCATGGGCTTCCGTCAGGTTCGCCACGCCAAAAATATCCGTGCCACTTTGCATCAACAGCGTGGCAATTTGCTTCAACCCATGTCCGTACGCATCCGCCTTAACCACGGTCATAATCTTGACCTGTGGCCCTACCCGATGGCGAATCCACGCCAGATTTTCCCGCAAGGCGTTCAGATTCACCTCCGCCCAGCAGCGATACAGCACAGACATTCCCCCATTCCAGTCAAAATCCGGATTTTGGCAAGCATGAGAAACGCGGAAAGAAGGTTTTTTCAAGAAAGCAGGTATAAACCCCATATCGCCCTGGTCGCGTTGATTATATTGTCTCCAATGATGTCCGAAGTGGGGGTCAGTGCCAAAGCGGGTGTTTGGTGCATAATATTTTCGCAATAAACTGGTTGCGAAAAATAATACGAACTGATGATGATTTTCGGCACAAATTGTGCTTTTAGCTAAAATGAGATGAAGTTGAAAGTTAGGGCAGTGAAAGAATGGCTCGTGGTGTGGTTAGGGTTTGCGTTGTTCGCGGTTCTTGAAATTGCGTTCATCTACGAACTTTTCAAACTGGGCGGAGCCTTCAAGTAACTAACACGCATTTCGCACTTTGCGATGTGTCTGGGGACGGAAGCGTTCTTCACACGTCAGCAGCCAAACGGCTGGGCGGAAACAGCGGGCTCGTTTCGAGAATTAGGGAATCGACACTACGGCGTCGGTCGAGAACCAACAATGACACCTGTGCCGTTTAAACATCGGCGTCGCGATTCTCTGGAGAAACAGTGCCTGTTCCGCCCGGCCGATTTGCTTTGATAACCGGCCGGTTTTCTTCGCGTTCTTCTTCCACCTGCGGCTCAGAAATAAAAGGGTGATTTTTTCCCGAAAAGCTTTACACTTGGAACATCCAGCTTTTCCCAAACCAAGAAAGTTCATTTATGAAATTCACCATCACCCGCGCGGTTGTCTGGGCTGCTAAAATTGAAGATCGTCCTGCGGGACTGGCCGAAAAATTAACCGCCTTGTCAGATGCCGGCGCTCATCTGGAATTCATTCTGGCGCGCCGGGCTCCTGAACTTCCCGGTCAAGGTGTGGTCTTCGTCTCGCCTTTGAAAGGAGCGGCTCAAATCAAGGCCGCCGACAAATCCGGATTCATGCGCACAGACAGCCTCCATTCTTTGCGCGTGGAGGGTGCGGATAAACCGGGTGTCTGTGCTGCGATTACCACCGCGCTCGCACAAGCAGAACTCAATCTGCGCGGTTTCAGCGCCGCGACGATCAGCAAACATTTTATCGTTTACCTGGCGTTCGATGACGAAGATGAAGTGAAAGCTGCCGTCCGTATTTTAAAGCGGATCAAATAAATATTTTTCAAGTGCCGGCGTCCGGAATCACGCGGGCGGGTGGGGCTTTGACAAAAGTTGTCTCCCGCAAATAAATCGGTTCCAGTTTTTCTCCAGAAACAAAATCACTTTTGCGCGCAGCGATTTTCCCCAATTTTTCAGCCGTGGGATAAAGACTGCGGGCAGCGGGAAATTTCAACTCCAGATCCGATCCCACGACGATTTCACCCTGCGCCAACCGGTGCTCAACCTCCGCAGCAGAAACCAAATGCAACGGTTCGCATTCACGCGGCCAACCGCCGCTCAAATCGTAAGCGGCCAGATAATATTCATTGCGTTGCGCATCGATTGCCACCTGGATTCGCCCGCTGATCCCGCTGGCTTGAGCTTCAGCCGCCAAAACCTCAGCGCTGCTGATCCCCAGCAATTTCACACCCCGCGCCAGTTGCCAGCCTTGCGCTACTGCCAGAGCGGAACGAATACCGGTATAAGAACCGGGGCCGAGGCCAATCACCAGACACTCCACCTGTTCCCGACTCAAATCAGCTTTTTCAAGCGCTTGCTGGATCAACGCGAAAATAGGCGTATGCCGCAAGCCGAACTCCGACAGAGAACACAAGACCTGCGTTTCCCCATTCACGGCGGTTTCCACCAGGGCCACGCTGCGTTGCGCGCTTGAAAATTCAAGTGCCAAAATCTTCATAAGTAATCCGCCGCACCGTCTCGCTCAAGGATTCCAAAGACACACGCCGATAATTCAACGGCTGGAGTGAAGCACCCGCAATCGCATCGGCGCCATACCAGCGTTCCGCCCATTCGACTACGGCGACTCCAGCCGGACGAAACAAGTATTCCTCTAACCCGGCGCCGATAATTTGCTCCCGCGTCTCCAGGCGATACAAGTCCAGATGAAAGAGGGGCAACCGTCCGTTCCTGTATTCATTGACCAGCGCAAACGTGGGCGATTGAATGCGTCCGGCAACTCCCAGGCCCGCAGCGATTCCTTTAACCAATTGCGTCTTGCCCGCGCCCAGATCGCCGGAGAGAGCAATGACCCAGCCCGCTTGCGCTTCCCTGCCCCACTGCTCACCGAGCGAGCCGGTTTCCTCCGGGCTATTGGAAATGAACGTAGCCATGCGCTTTCAATTCTTTGACTCCGAGTTGATCCCGGAGTTTCACTCCCTGACCGGAAACGATTTTGCCGATGCAACTGAGGTTCACTTGCGGAAATTCTTTTTTCCACGCATCCAGGATCGGAACCGCAGATCGGCTGGCCACTGTAAATAACAATTCAAAATCTTCGCCATCCGTTAATGCGGCCAGCAATGGGGGCTTAAACGGGGACTCGGTTTTGGCCCTTACTTTGGCGGAGCGACTGATCGGAATGGCGCTCGCCAATAATTCCGCGCCCACACCACTGGCGGTAATAATATGCTGTAAATCACCGGCCAGACCATCACTGAGATCCATCAAAGAATGAATGGTGAAATGTTTTACCAGCCACTGCGCCTCGGCCAGACGCGGTTCAAAATCGTGATGCTTGCCATCCAATGAACCGCCCAGTTCGCCCGTAACGAAAATGGCATCGCCCACTTGCGCTCCCGAACGCAATGGCGATTTGCCTTTGGCCACTGTGCCAAGCAAAGAAATGGAAATCAGCAAACGGTCCGGATTGGTCGTAGTTTCTCCCCCCACAATCGCAACTCCATGCCGGGCGGCGAGCCCATTCATCCCCTGATAAATCGCTTCCACATACGCCGGATCAAACTCCCGCGGCAAAGCCAGTGTGACCAACGCGTGCGTTGGCGTGCCCGCCATAGCGGCAATGTCACATCCTGCTCGTGATGCATGGCGATGATCACCGAGCCGGCCATCCGCCGCATGGGCGGCCTGCGAAAATATATGCCCATCACCT
>JBEHZA010000528.1:0-3635 GCA_048497895.1 Verrucomicrobiota bacterium | reverse complement strand
TGATCGGCACCTTCAGCGGCATGTCCGGTCCCACAGGCCAGTTCCAGGTCGTCTCCTCGCACTGCTGCACCGGCAACGGCAACCAGGGCCTCTACTTCGCCTGGAGCCGCATCCTCACCGCCACCGACGATGCGCTCAAGGTCAACCTGCTGAACGGTGCTGGGCCGGGAGGGTGGTTTTGAAGCAAAAGGGTTGGCCGCTCCACCCAGGATTGGCATTTCAAAGGAAGTTGAGCCAGCCAGTGACGGAATAATTTTCGCTGACGTTTCACTTCGGCCTGCCAATTGAATAAACCGGGGTGAATGAGAATCTCTTCGTAATATTGTGGAAAGCGGAATCCAAATTCGTTCAGGTCGAGGGAGATATTGGGAATCGCCCGGGCAATCAGGGGGCGTTGAGCGGTGGCGGCTTCAAGATATGGCAGACCAAATCCCTCCTGAATGGAAGTGAGCAGAACGGCTTCACTGACGGCGAGCAAATCAGAGACGCCGGGTTTTTTTTGCTCACCACCTTGCAGCACGCTGAGTTCAAGCGGCCACTGATGGGCTTGAGCGGCCGTCGCCAGTTTCTGAGCATAATGAATTTCATCAGCAGAACTCGCCGCTCCGGTAGTGATTAGCCAGGCTTCGGGTCGCAGCCAGCGGGTGAGCAACAGAGCCTCGGCAATATTTTTGCGGCGCAGTAACCGGCTGGGGACGATCCACACGGGCGCATGGCCTATGCGAGTATGCGATTTTAACCACTGACGGGCCTGTCGCTGCTTGACGGCTGACGATGTGGCCACGCGCTCGGTTAGATTCGGCAGCCAACCGGCTTGCTGATGAAAATGGCGCTGAAGAAAGGTGGTATCAGTCTGGTTGATTGCCAAATGATGAATATTACGGGCGGTGGGCAAAATGGTTTTCGCAGTTTGATTCAAGGTGGAAAAACCAGATTGCCGGATTTCCTGCCAGCGCTGCCAGCGATTATCAAACCACCAATCATGGTGATGAAATATTAGCGGCGCTTTTGTCTGCTGGCAGGCCCGGGCTAATTCCTGCGCGAGGAGCAGATTGCGGGCGATACCGGGATTATGCGCCCATACTAAAGTGTTTTGAGAATCCGCCGCCGACAATATCTTTTTAAAGGCGGTTCGCAATTGCGTGGTGATTTGGGCCGGGCGCGCGCGCTGTTCCGCTAAATAATGGAAAGCGGGTTCAATCAGTAGATTGATTTTTATCCCGGTAATTTGGGCTCGAAAATGGCTTTCCCAGGTGGCGGAGGGCGCTTCGCCGGTGGCGAGAGTTACGGTGCGGACCGCTTTGAATTCACGGACCAGATGAGGAATGGCCTGTTCAATAATCCGCCGAATACCTCCGGGACGGAGATGAAAGTGAACAACAATCAGGTTCAATATAATTATAATTTAGCAAAAAAGTGCGCGTCGCGCCAACTTTTTCAACTTTGTGGCTTGTCAGATGATGATTCCATTCCATATTGAAATAGCATGTCGGACTTTTTTCAAACGGGAGCGATCGCCACCTTACATCGTTTAGGCCATCCGGATGTGAAACGGATGGAAGCAGAGCTTTACGAGTTTTCGCAAGAGACGCCAATTGCTTTGGTGTTGCCCTGTCATATTGGTGAGCTGGGAACGAAAGCGTTGAAGTTGATCGTGCGGGAATTGCATCACGTCCGTTACCTGAAGCAAATTATCATCGGCATTGACCATGCCGGGCCGCGGGAGTGGAGGCGGGCCAGGACTTTTTTCAAACGGCTACCGCAAAAGCCCACGTTGTTGTGGAATCACGGGCCGCGGATGCAACGCCTGTTCAAACAATTGGAGGAAGCGGACCTGACGATCGGGCCATCCGGCAAGGGACGCAATGTGTGGACTTGCTTCGGGTACGTGCTGGCGAGTGAACAATCCCGCATGGTGGCGGTGCATGATTGTGATATTCTCACATATAACCGGGAGTTGCTGGCGCGGCTTTGTTATCCGGTGGCGCACCCAAGCCTGGGTTTCGATTTTTGCAAAGGCTATTACGCGCGGTACACCAATCGTCTGAATGGCCGGGTAATGCGGTTGCTGCTGACGCCGTTGATTCGGTCGCTTAAATCCATTCTCGGCGCGCATCCGTACCTCATTTATATGGATACGTTCCGGTATCCATTATCGGGTGAATTCTCACTCGACCTGGACCATGTCCGCCGCAACCGCATTCCGGCGGATTGGGGTTTGGAGGTGGGTTTGCTGGCGGACGTGTTTCGCAATTCCGCCGCGAAAGGCATTTGTCAGGTGGAATTGTGTGAAAATTACGATCACAAGCATCAGGAACTTTCGGTGCGTGATCCGGACCGGGGATTGAACAAGATGGCGGTCGATATTGCGAAGTCGATTTTCCGCACGATGGCGGCGGAAGGCATCAAGCTGGACAGTGGCTTGTTCGACACGTTGCTGAGCGCTTATGTGCGGCAGGCGGAAGATGCCTTGCGTCAGTATGGGGCCGATTCCGCGATTAATGGTTTTCAATTTGACCGTCACGATGAAGAGGTGGCGGTGACGACTTTTGTGCGCAGCATCCGGGTGGCCGCGAAGGCTTTTCTGGATGACCCTCTCGGAGCTCCCTTGATTCCTAATTGGAACCGCGTAGAGTCCGCCTTGCCGGGCTTTCTGGATGAGTTGAACGAAGCGGTTCGACTTGATAACCAGGAATAATCTTGTAGCCCGGCATTGATCAGTCGGCTCAAATCAGTTTTGATTTTCTGTCAGCATGAAATTGCAATTTAAGTCGGTATTACGGGTGTACGTGGCCATCTGCTTGATGACCCTGGGGTGGTGTTTCTGGTCCAATGCGCAAACGGTGGAATCTGCGCCGACCAACCGGGTGGCGACTGCACAGGTGAAGGAAGACCCGGCGGTGAAAAAGCCGAAAGCCCCCGCCGATGAATATGTGCTGACCTTTGGTTTGGATGAGATTCAAGTGTTGCGGGAATTTGCGCCGTTCGGCAATCCGCTCTACAAATATCTCGCCACGCTCATCTACATTCTGCTGGCGTTTTACGTCTCCAAATTCCTCGACTTTTTCATCCATAACCGCCTGAAAAAATGGGCGGAAAAGACGACAACGATGATGGATGACCTGTTGCTGGATCTCGTCCATGGGCCGATCAAGGTGATTGCGTTTGTCATCTTTCTGCATGTCGGGTTGCGGGTTCTGGTCTGGCCGGCGTGGATGGAGGAGTTTTTAAGCAAGGGTTTGAAACTGGTGGTGGCCTGGTCGCTTACGTACATGTGTGTGCGGTTTGTGGACTTATTGATGACCTATTGGAAGCAACGGGTAGCGCATGAAGATGATAAATCGATTGATGAGCAGTTATTTCCGATCATTCGCAAAAGCCTGAAAGTGTTTGTGATTATCGTCGCGGTGCTGGTGACGTCACAAAATCTGGGGCTGAATATCACGGGTGTGCTGGCCTCGCTGTCGATTGGCGGTTTGGCCCTTGGTCTGGCGGCGCAGGATACGCTGGCCAATTTATTCGGCGCGGTGGCCGTATTCCTGGATAAGCCGTTCCGGGTGGGAGATCGCATTCAGTTGGATTCCACTGACGGCGTGGTACGGGCACCCGCGCGTGCCGTGCCGCTACGGTGAACC
>JBEHZA010000527.1:0-3636 GCA_048497895.1 Verrucomicrobiota bacterium | reverse complement strand
CCCCAGGCGGCGTGCATCCGTTTAGCCTGGTCACGGAGCAGTTCGATAGTCTGCGGTTCCGAAGGACAAATCATCACTTGTCCATCATTGACGGTAATGGCGTGGAAGTAAGAAATCCGAAGACGGGTGCCATCCGGCAGCGTGGTTTTAATGGCTGGAGGTTCGTGCCAGACGGTGAATTCGCCTTTCCACGGCCTGCTGCCCATTAACGGGTCGGTGACCGGTTGGAAATCGCGGCCTTCCTGTAAGAGTGTTCCATCCTCGCGTTTAATGATGAACGGCGCTCCATCGCGGCGCACGAGATTCACCGGGCCCGCTTCTTCAATGCGGGCGTCGGCAAACCATAACGTGCCGCTTTCGCCGCCCCAGGAGCCGAAGTAAACACTGACCTCATCGTGGCTGAGAGAATTGAAAACCATATGATGCACGGTCCAGTCCTGTGTGCGTTTCACTCCCAGATTGGCGTAATTCAGGGATTGATTGCCGCCAATGGCTTTGGTTTCGATTTCACCACGAAAATCCTGCGTCTTGATCCGGACGGAGACGTGATATTGGTGGAAGGGGATCACCTTCAGCTTTTGAACGACACGCGCGTTTTTGCCTTGAGGATTGGTGATTTTGGCGGCGCCATTTTCGGACACGACCGTTTCGTCGCTCCAGGACCAATGGCGGAGGTCGGAGAAATCGGCGTTTTTAAATTTGATGGGCGGCTCGCTCTGGGGCACTGCGACGCCATGATTAACAACGAAGAGGGCATCCCGTACCGGCAGGGCTTCGGCGAGATTGGGATTGTGCCAGAGGATGTCGTTGGAATAGCCGACGGGGAAAAGGGCAGGGATAAGCTCCAGATGGTTTTCCGCCGCGAGTTTTTTTATGCGTTCGATATTGCGGAAGTAGCGGGGGTCCATTTCACCGAGTTTGGCGAATTTAGAATCCGCGAGGAGAATGCCGTTGTATCCCGCTTTGGCGGCGCGTTGGAACAGCCCGGCCAGTTCATCCACGTTTTTATCGACCAAAAGGTTGGTGGGGCAATACACCCAGCGTTGAGCCAGTTGAGCGGTAGCGGTAAACGCGCACAGGGTGAGCAGGAGCAAAGTCAGGCTGAAGCGTGAGAGACGAAGTTGCATCCGAGGATGAAAGCTCCACGGCGCAGCTCCGGCAAGCGGAAAGGCGGGAAGAATTTCGGTAATTCCCTTTTATGCGCATTCGGATTATCAATGGTTCATGCACCGCGTGATTTTGTACCTTGCCGGTTTAATTGCCGGCTGCCTGCTCTCATCCACCAGCCAGGCGGAGCAGGCTGCACGCCGTCCCAATGTCATTTTATTTGTGACCGATGATCAGGGCACGCTGGACATGAATTGTTATGGCGCGAAGGATTTGCTCACCCCGACGATGGATGCGTTGGCGAAGCGCGGCCTGCGGTTTACACAATTTTATGTCAACGCGCCGGTGTGCTCGCCTTCACGAGCGGGGATCCTGACTGGCCGTGACCACACGCGGGCAGGGGTGGCGGGCAACGTTTCTTCTGAGGATGGCCACGTTGGTTTGCCCGCCACGGAAATCACCCTGGCGAAGTTGTTGAAACAAGCCGGCTACCGCACTGCGCTCTACGGGAAATGGCATTTGGGCACGGTGCCGGAAAGCGAACCGAATGCGCACGGGTTTGATGAATTTTACGGGTTCAAGGCGGGCTGTGTGGATAATTATTCTCACTTCTTTTACTGGTCGGGACCGCACTTTCACGATTTATGGCATAACCAAACGGAGGTGTGGGAGAACGGGACGCATCTCAGCGACATCATGGTCCGGGAAGCGAAACGTTTCATGGCCGCGGATAAGAGCCAGCCGTTCTTCATGTATTTCGCCGTCAACTTGCCGCATTACCCGAAGCAGACGGCCTACCGGTTTTACGAAATGTACAAGGATTTGCCGGAACCACGGCGGTCTTACGCGGCGACGATTTCCTGCATCGATGACAGTTTGAACCAATTGTTAAATCAACTGGAGGCGCTGAAAATCCGCCAGGACACACTCATCATTTTATTTAGCGATCACGGACATTCTACGGAGGAGCGGACCGGTTATGGCGGCGGTTATGCAGGGCCGTATCGTGGGGCGAAGTTCAGTGTGTTGGAAGGGGGGATTCGTGTGCCGTGCATTGTGAGTTGGCCGGGAGTGATTCCAGAGGGAGAAGTGCGGGATCAACTGGCGTTGAGTCTGGACTGGTTTCCGACGGTAGCGGAGTTGTGCGGCGTGAAATTGCCGGATCGCAAGCTGGATGGCGTGAGTATCGTGCCATTGCTCAAATCCAAGGGTGAAGTTTCGCCGCATAAGGTGGTTCATTGGCAGTTGGGCAAGCAATGGGCGGTGCGGGAAGGGGATTGGAAGCTGGTGGTGAATGGGAATGATACGAGCGACAAGAAGTTAAAATATGGCAAGCTGGATGCGGTATTTCTCAGCAATCTGGCGCTGGACGTTACCGAGACGAAGAATCTGGCGGCGCAAAATCCGGAGATAGTCCAGCGGCTGACAAAATTGCATGAGGAATGGGAGGTGGGGTTAAAACAACCATAATTTCATCGGTTGAAATGACGGCCAGTTAAAGCGAAAGGCTGCGGAGTCGTTTGACAAACCCCAGTGGGAAGGAAATAATTAAAACGTGAAATTCACCCTGCTTCTGATGGCTCTGGCGTTGACTCAGGTGGTTTCTGCTTACGCGGCAGGATCGCTTTATGAAATTCCCTTGAAAGATATTGATGGGAAAGCGACTTCCCTGAAGGCATACAAAGGCAAGGTAATGCTCATTGTCAACGTGGCGTCACAATGCGGCTATACGCCGCAATATCAGGGGTTGGAAGCGATTCAGCAGAAATATCAGGCCAAGGGTTTTTCCGTGCTCGGTTTTCCCTGCAATGATTTCGGTTCGCAGGAGCCGGGTTCACCGGCAGAGATCAAAAGCTTTTGCTCCAAGAATTACCAGGTGACGTTTCCGTTGTTTGCGAAAATCCATATTGTCGGGAAAGACAAGCATCCCTTGTACGAAGTTCTGAGCGGCAAGGAGTCGCCGTTTCCGGGGGATGTTTCGTGGAATTTTGGAAAATTTCTGATTGGGAAAGACGGACGGATCGTAAAGCGTTTTGAATCCGACGTGGAGCCAGAGTCCGCTGAATTAGCCGGAGCGATTGAGGCGGCGCTGGCAGAGAAATAAAAGTAATCAAAAAATAGTTTTACATGCAGGCTTTACGTGCGAGGTTTTTCCACGCACACTGACGCGAATCGAAATACGTTATGGCAAAAATTAAACACATCGCCTTGATTAAATTCAAGGAGAGCACCAGTCCGGAGCAGATTGATCAGGTTTTTGAAGTCCTGTTGGATATGTCCGACTCGATCGATGGGATCGAAGATTATGTCGCCGGTCCGAACAACAGTCCGGAAGGCCTGAACCAGGGCTACACACACGGGTTTGTGATGACTTTTTCTGATGCCGCTGCGCGTGATGCCTATCTGCCACATGCAGAGCACGAGAAGGCAACGGCTTTCTTCGTTCCCCTCGTTGAATCAGTGCTGGTGTTTGATTTCGAGGTTTATACAACTTTTAGAACGTTGTGAGCGGCTTGTACGAGTGTTTCC
>JBEHZA010000526.1:0-3639 GCA_048497895.1 Verrucomicrobiota bacterium | reverse complement strand
CGCGGAGCGGACCTGGGCGGCGGTCGAGCGGGTGCGGGTTCCCGGTTTTGCTCTCCACAATGTTCACTTCGGCCAGATTGAAACGCAACAGCTTCAGGTGAAACCGCCGTTCCGCCAGCGCCTGACGGTCATACTCCAGATGCAATTCCGGCAGACTGATAAATGGCGATCCGCCAAACTCCGCCGAGTTGTAGAGCTTGAAATCCTCCATCGTAAATGTCGCATTGAGTAAACCGAGTTCCAGCCGGCTAATCGTCACGTCCAAACCTGTTTGATCCCGAACCCGCTTTTCCACGAGGGCCTTGATGATCGTGTCCTTCAGCAACACCGCCGCCACCACCAGCACAATGGCCAGGATGAGCAAACGAAACAGCCAGCGGAAAATAAATTTCATACCAATGTCCCTATCGTAGCACGCTCACAACACAATGTCTTCCGGCCGCACTTCCAGGCATTCGTCCTGATCTTCCCAGACCACCGCCGGATAATGCTCCAAAAACGGCGGCAGCAACTTGTGCGCGGCGGCAGCCAGGATCTTCTCGGCCTTCTGCGCGGCCTCTTCGTAAGCCCGGTCGTAATTGAGCGAGGCCCGCCGCTGCCGGTCATCCCAATGCGCCACCGCATGCACTGGCGCATACTCCTCCGCCCAGGCTTTCACCGGCGCCTGCAAATCCCGCGGCAATTCCGCGTAAGGAACCGCCGTTTCATTGCAATGCTGGCAGATCAGTCCTGATTCTATGACGTCGCGCGTCAACAAAGGTAACAACGGAGCGCTGCAACAGGGAGCTTCCAGGTAGGCCCGCGGCATGGTGACCAGCCGTTTGAACCAGATTTGCCGGTCATGCGCCTGCTGCGCGGCCAGCCGGTAGCAGCCCATCAACGGGTGCGACAAACGCCAGACCCGGCCTTCCAATTGCCCCAGCGTCTGCGCCATCCAGCGCGCCAGCGTCAGGTCGTCAAAACTCTGGAAGACCAGTCCATACTCTTTCCACAGATTATCCAGCGATGAATCACTACTCTCAGACATTCCCGAAAGCATGCTGACACCATCCAAAACTGCAAGGCGCAAGTGCATCCAGCCGGACCGCAGTGGGGGAAACATTCCTGCCTGCCGGTTCGCGCGTCTTTTCAGTCGCCACGAAACACCGGACTCGAAAGTCCGGTGAACCAGCAGGTTGGAAAACCTGCTCTACATCGTTATAGCCAACGCATCTCCGCATGGAGTTCCACCTTCAGGTGGCTACGTACCCGCAAACGCGCCGATCGTGAAAATCTTTACCCGCTTAAAACAGTCGTCCACCCTGCCGTCTAAAGACGGAACTCCATACCTCTGCGCCCCTGGAATCCGCCCATCACTCTCCATTCTCGACCGTGATTCCCGTTTTCAACTCCTTTAACATTTTTAGCCCTTTTAACATTTCAACCCGCCCCCTTTTCACTCCTCCCCCCATTTTCCCCTTTGTCCTTTGCCGCTGACAGTTCTATAAATCCGCCATGCCGAATGCGCCCACGCCCCAACTAACCACTCCGCTCACGGAGCTTTGGGGCGTTGGGGCCGAACGCGCGACGCAACTTGCCCGGTTGAAACTCTTCACGCTCGGCGATCTCTATTTGCATCGCCCGCGGCGTTATGAAGACCGCCGTCATTTCCTCAGCATTCGCGATCTGCCCGTCGGTGAGGCCGCCACTACCCGTGGCACCATCATCGCACTCGGATTGAAGCGTTGGCAGGGTGGCCGCAAATCCGTCTTTGAAATCATTCTCGATGACGGCACCAGCCGCCTGCACTGCCGCTGGTGGAACCTCCCCTTCATGCAGAATTATTTTCAGCAGGGCGATGAGGTAATGGTTTACGGCAAGTTGCTGGGCCTGAAACCACGCACTATCGACCATCCGGAAACCGAAGTCATCGAGAACGGCGAGGAAGCGTTCATTCACATTAATCGCATCGTCCCCATCTATCCATTGACGGAAGGACTGCCGCAACGCTGGATTCGCTCACTGGTCTGGCGGCAACTGGAACAATGCGAAGCCCTCGTTCGCGAACCGCACGCGGTGACTTTCACGGGCCTGCCCACTCGCGCAAGTGCCATTCACATGCTCCACTTTCCCGGTGAACGGGAGGATGAAGACCTTGCGCGCCGCCGGCTGGCCCTCGACGAATTCCTCGAACTGCAACTCGACATTCAGCGCCGCCGCCGCAAATTAATCGCCAACGCCCACGGCCTCCCCTGCTCCGGCGACAACCGCTTCATCAAACCGTTTCTCGCCCAGCTCGGCTTTCAACTGACCGACGCGCAAACCCGCGTGCTCCGCGAGATTCGCAAGGATATGGGCAGCGGCGCACCGATGCGTCGGTTGTTGCAAGGCGATGTCGGCGCGGGCAAAACCGTCGTTGCCGCCTGCACGGCGCTGATGGCGCTCGAAAGCAACTTTAACGCGGCCATCATGGCGCCCACAGAGATTCTCGCGGAACAACACTACGCAAATTTCAAGCGCTGGTTCGAGCCGCTTGGCATTCGCGTGGAAATGAACACCGGCAGCACGAAAACGATGCCTTTGGAGAAAGCGCAACATCGCCTCGTCATCGGCACACACGCTTTGATTGAAAAGAATTTTACGCTGGAAGACCTCGGCCTGGTGATCATTGACGAACAGCACAAGTTTGGCGTGGCGCAACGCGAAAAACTCTTGCGCAAGGGGCGTTATCCGCATCTGCTCGTGATGACCGCCACGCCCATCCCGCGCACGCTCGGCCTGACGCTTTATGGGGACCTCGATATTTCAGTGATTGATCAATTACCCCTTGGTCGTGGCCGCATCAAGACCTACGTGCGCACCGTCGATAAACTGCCGAAGGTCTGGGAATTCATCCGCGAAAAACTCACCGCGGGCCGTCAGGCGTACGTCGTCTATCCGCGCGTGGAAGAAGATTCCGCCAAGGCCGACCTCAAAGCCGTCACCAAAGAACTGGCCAATCTCCAAAAAGAACTCGCGCCATTTCAGGTGGGCCTGCTGCATGGCCGCATGAACTCCGAGGAAAAGGACGCGGTCATGGCCGGTTTCCGCACCAATAAAATCCAGGTTCTGCTCGCCACCACGGTCATCGAAGTCGGCGTGGATGTCGCTAACGCTACGATTATGCTGATCGAAAACGCCGAGCAATTCGGTCTCGCGCAACTGCATCAATTGCGGGGCCGCATTGGCCGGGGCGCGCATGATTCCTTCTGCATTCTCGTTGCGAACAAAAAGACCGATGACGCCCACCAGCGCCTCGGGATCATGGAAGCCACCAACGACGGCTTCCGCATCGCCGAAGCCGATCTCGAAATGCGCGGCCCCGGTGAACTGCTGGGCCGCGAACAAAGCGGCCTGCCCCCCTTCCGCTTCGGCAACCTCGTGAGCGATCGCGAACTCATCGAATACGCCCGCCAACTCGCTACCGGCATCCTGGACCGCGCCGACACTAAAGCCTGACCGGAATGCAAAACGGGCCTTGCACGGGGAATTAAATCCCCCCGCTCAAGGCCCGCTTGAAAAAGACTTTCGTTAAACTGAATTCAGTTCAACTTACTTGGCCGCCGTCGCGTGCAACCCGGCATCTTCCAACGCCTTCATCACCGCACTCGGGGCAAAATC
>JBEHZA010000525.1:0-3648 GCA_048497895.1 Verrucomicrobiota bacterium | reverse complement strand
TGCTTCTGCGGGCGCCTTATTGACCACCGTATTGGATGTAAAGGAGTCGAAAGGTAAAAGAAAATACGTGGTGCTTGATACGGGGATTAATCATCTGGGCGGAATGTCCGGGTTGGGACGGATCCCGCGTGGACACATCTCATTGCTTCCGATGCAGCGGCAGGATGATTTCAATCTTGAAGTGGTGGATGTGGTTGGGCCGCTGTGCAGCCCATTAGATAGTTTGGCGCGTGGGGTCAAGTTGCCGAAATTGCAGCCCGGCGATTTGCTCGTTATTCCCAATGTGGGAGCTTACGGACTGAGCGCTAGTTTAATGGGTTTTCTGAGCCACCCGCCGCCTTTGGAAATCGCTTATCGGGAACGTGAAGTGATCGAGGTGTACCGATTGCGCTCCGGTTACGAGCGGATCAAGTAAAGCAAAGTATTATGACGAAGAATAATCCTGATGAAATCGTGGCCCGCTTACAGAAGGTATTGCGTCCTCAACTGCGCTTTCTACCCCCGAATGAACCGCTGCCGATGGGCGAAAACCTTGGCAAGCTAGGCTTGGATTCCATGGCGGCGATTGACTTATTGACCGGGTTGGAGGAGGAGTTCGGGGTCCAAATACCTGATTCGTTGTTGACGGCGGACACTTTTCAAACGGCCGACACATTACTCGCTACTCTTCAAGCGGTGTTGGTTGAATCGGCGGGATAACTGAGCAGGAATGCTTAGAGAACACAATCGCCCTCGGCTATTACACAACGTTTTGAACAGTCTTTGAGCGGGGTTGGCAAAGAAAAGTAGTGCGGGACAGTTCCCTGCCGGTGAAGCACGGCAAATGGTTTTCGTGCTGTGAAAATGGCTTCAAACGTGTTTAATACCAGCCAGTTACTATCGCGTAATAATTTTGAAACCTCGGGGCGGGAAGAGATCGCTTGGATCAAATTCAGGACTTCTTCCGGGTCCTGATGAATCGAGAAATAATCCACAATCGAACTTCCCGGCAGGCCTTTGTACATCTCTCTTTTAAAGATAACATAGGCTACCAGATTGCCGGCGTCATTGACCTGCCCCACAAAATCCAGTTCGGTCGTGGGCGAACGACACAGCCATCTCAAATACTCCGGGGTAATATGCTTCTCAACCCGGTCACTGGGATAATCGCGCTGCGGCACTTGAAAAGGATCGTTCAGGCCAACAATTTTGAGTTTATTGTTCAAATTTGACGGGCGGGTGATCCACCGATTCAGATTCAGCAAAAAGGAGCGCACAGAAAGTCCAGTTTGGCGGATCGGAAAGAAAAGACGGTGAAGTTGTGTCTCGGATTGATACTTGGAACGTTGCATCAATTTCACTACCTCCTCCCGCGGAGTGGTATCCAGAATCAGGAATTGTTTTCTGAGTGGGTTTAGTTTAAGGAACATCGGCAAACTGGCGTTCCGATGGTGGGTTGCTACCCGCCAGGTAGTGGTGACCGCGGCTGGGTAGACAACGCCTTTATAAACGTATTCCCCGCCGATCAATCCCATAAAGCCAACAATCGACTCCTGATAACGCAACAGCCAGCCGCGCAACGGAATGGCCTTGGCCATGGGGTTTTCGATCCACCAATACTTCAGACGGTTACGCCAAATATCAACGCCTCGATTATCGTTCTCAAATTCGTTCAGGAACTGCACCAACGCCTCACTGATTGGTTCATCGGTGGGGATTTCTTCAATCGAATAACTCATTCTGATCTTCCCATTTAACTGTTCATTACAATTTAGCTCATGCCACTTCACTTGCTCCGTCAATTCAATTTTGAACCGTTCAAATGGACTTGGGAATTACTTAAGTTGATTTATTGTAAAGGAAAGTTCAGTAATTTTTCTTTTGATGTTGAACCATCAGGACACATTATGCTTCATATCCCGTTGTGAAGACGTTCTAGCAGCAAGGGAAGATCGGCGTCATTCAGTAAACTCTACAGGGGAACATCCTCGCAGGGCAGACATTTCACATTAATCACGTTGATTTGGGCAGTCTATGACGTTAAAAGCATTTGGCATGCGTGGATTATACCGTATTGCCTATCAGGCAGGGGTTTCTACTTTTTGGGCGCGACGTTTGCCGGTTCGGCGGATCATCATGCTCCATGGTGTAGGCACGCGTTATTTGCCGGTCGAAAGTTTTGAGGCCCAAATTGAGTATCTGGCTCAAAATTTCGAGATTCTGCCTCTGGCCGATCTGGTGCGAAATGTTCAGGGGGGTAATCCGTCCGGAAAAAGACCCGAGATAGCTTTGACGTTTGATGACGGGACGAGGAACAATTTTACTCTGGCCTACCCCACCTTGAAACGCTTAGGTGTGCCGGCGACCTTTTTTATCTGCCCCGGTTTGGTCGATGCAGGAGTCTGGCTATGGAACCATGACGCGCGGGAACGCCTCAGGTCCATTGCCCCGGCGCAACGAGAATCCTTGCGGCAGGGGTGGGGTGCAGACTCCAACGGCCCGGATGAGCTGGTGGAATGGATGAAATGGCTGCCTCGGGACCGCCGTTGCCGGATGCAGCAGGATATTCAAAAGATTAGCGTTCATTTCGATCCGAGCATTGAGCAAAAGCAAATGTTCGACCTGATGAACTGGAGCGAAATCCAAAGCCTCGACTCGAAACTCATCACGATTGGTTCGCATTCCATGACGCACCCGATTTTGACCACCCTGGAAAAAGAGGAGTTGGTCACTGAAATCCGCGATAGCCGAAGCTCGCTGGAAACGCGCCTGAACCGTCCGGTTGAATATTTTTGTTATCCCAACGGTTCCAATAATCAACTGGTAGTAGAGATCGTGAAGCAGAATTACCGGGCCGCAGTCATTGCGCGTCCCTCTGGTTTCGTGAGCGCGCACGACTTCAATCCGCATCGTATTCCCCGCATTTCGATCGCTGAAGATCTGCCGCAATTTGCCTGGCGCTTGCATCGTCCAACGGCTTAATTAAGCCGGTGCTTCTGACGGGCCGTGATTCTTTAGTGGTTTTTATTTTCGGCATATTTCTCAAGCCTTGGGCTTGCCACCCGGCTGACTGGCGCTCAATATATTCAAGCAGGTCCGATCACCGTCTTTTGTCATGCTGAAGAGTTTTAATATTTGGCTGCCGAGTTATATTTTCCGGCAAAGAACCAGCCATCAGGAACGTCCGGTAGACGTTATGATTTGTGTTTGTGATCATTTTGAGCCGCTCCAGAACACGGCTAAAAATGGAGCGCTGACGCGGCTGAGCTTATGGAAAAGAGAATTCGGACGGATTGCGGAAACTTTTCGGGATGTGGATGGTTGTCCTCCCCGGCACACCTTTTTTTATCCGGTCGAGCAATATGACCCGGACGTGGTGAGTGAAATCGCAGCGGTTTGCCATTTGACCGGCAGCGAAGCGGAGATTCATCTGCATCACGATAACGACACGGCCGAGCATTTGCGGCAAACCTTTGAGCAGGCCAAAAAGGATTTGGCTGGCCATGGCCTTCTGTCACGGGATGCCAGTGGCGCTTTGCGATACGGTTTCGTGCATGGCAATTGGGCTTTGGATAATTCGCATCCCGAGGGCATGCATTGCGGGGTTTCAAATGAATTGACCATTCTTTCAGAAACGGGCTGTTACGCAGATTTCACCATGCCGTCCGC
>JBEHZA010000524.1:0-3672 GCA_048497895.1 Verrucomicrobiota bacterium | reverse complement strand
CATGAACAAATCCGGCAACGCCGTGTAATCGAGTCAATTTCCTGGCGTGGAACACACAGCAACTCCAGAGGAGTTAAATCATTCAGCCCAGTGTTGACCGATGCAATCGGGCTACGCTGGGTGGCTGATCGGGAAAGACCATCAACTCTGAAGGAGTTGTACCGGTAAAATGGAAAAGGCGTTCTGCGGTGCCAACCCATTTATAATCTCACTTCATCGACCATGGCCGATTCAAATCCGGCCGTCGCTTCCGGTTTTCCCGGATTCGCGCTTCCAGCGTGGGCGTCGGGGCAGGGGGCTCATCCACGGGTATGGGTGCCGGAGCTTTCCCTGCATCCGCTTTAATCGCCGTCAGCGCCTCTTCGACTACGCCGAGCAACTCCTGTCGGCCATGCCGCTTGTTCGCGGAACATTTGAATACCGCCGGCGGCTTCTGAAACCACGGCGCAATCCGTTCCTGAAACGCCGCGATATTTGCTTTCGAGACTGCGGGTGGAACCTTATCCGTTTTCGTAAACACCAGCACGAATGGCACCGCGTTGCTCACCATCCATTCCACAAATTCAATGTCGATCTCCTGCGGCGACAATCCCGATTCAATCAAGGCAAACACACAGCAGAGATTCGGTCGATGCTTCAGGTATCGGATTACCGCTTTGTTGAACCGTAAGCTATCTTTCCGAGCCACCTGGGCAAAGCCATAGCCTGGCAAATCCACCAGCCGCCACCGCTTATTCATCGTGAAGAAGTTGATCAGCTTGGTGAACCCCGGCGTCGGTGAAACCCGGGCCAAGCCCTGTTCGCCCGCCAGCATGTTCAGCAGCGACGACTTGCCGACGTTCGAACGCCCGATGAAAGCGAATTCCGGCAGCGACTCATCCGGACACGAATCCAGGTCCGGCGCACTGCAATCAAAAATAGCAGATGAAATATTCACGATAGAAAACCGATTCCCCACTATCGCAGCAAATTCCCCTCACCGATAGACCTATTTTTAGGGCCGCTGTGAATTAGGTGTCGCAGTTATGTGCCATATCCGCGTTAAATCAGGTGCAGTGTGTTTGAACGCTTGACGAAGCTACGCCTCTGGCGTAGTTTTTCTCACGTGGTCTTTGTCGAAACATCGGCATTCACGAGGCGCATCCTTCAGTTGATGGATGACGAGCGGTATTTGGCGTTGCAGACGCATTTAGCAATTTATCCCGATATCGGGAAGGTTATTCCAGGTTCGGGTGGCATGAGGAAAATTCGCTGGGCTGGCAGTGGGCGCGGCAAGCGCGGCGGTTTGCGGGTAATCTATTACTGGTGGGTATCCAAAGACCGCATTTCGATGCTGCTCGTGTATCCGAAGAATGAGCAGGATGATTTAAGTGCCGACCAATTGAAACAACTGCGAAACGCCCTGAAGATTTGAACTATGAAAAAGGAACTATTTGCCGAACTATTGCAAAGCGTGAAAGAAGCCAAGGCCATCGAACGCGGCGAGGTCAAACCTTCCCGTACCTTTGAAGTCAAGACCGCTAACGACGTCGTGCTTATCCGTCAGAAGCTCGGTTTACCCCAAACCAAATTTGCCAAACTGCTCGGTATCAGCGAAGACACCCTTCAAAACTGGGAACAAGGCCGACGCAAGCCCGCTGGTCCAGCTAAAGTTCTCCTCAAAATCGCCGCCAAACATCCAAAGATCGTGCTCAAGATGGCCGCGTGAACCGATTCTTAAAACGATCCAATGGTGTCAGAAAAACGTGCGTTTTCGATTGCTTGCCGATCAATTCTTCGCCCCCGCCAGCACTTCCTCAAAATCCACGATCTCTTTAATCTGCGTCAGGAACCAGCGGTCGATCTTCGTCAGATTGAAAATCTCGTCCAGCGTGAAGCCGGCGCGGAGGGCGTGGCGGATAAAGAAAATGCGTTCGGCATTCGGAACGCTCAGCTTGCGGCTGATCACGTCGCGCGGGAGAATATCGCGGTCGCCATAGACATCGTTCCCGATGCGCCAGGGCTTGCCGTCGCCGCCTAAACCGCTGCGGCCGATTTCGAGCGAGCGCAGGCATTTTTGCAGACTTTCCTTGAACGTCCGGCCAATCGCCATCGCTTCGCCGACGCTCTTCATCTGCGTGGTCAGCGTCGGGTCGGCTTGCGGGAATTTCTCGAAGGCAAAACGCGGGATCTTCGTGACCACGTAATCAATCGTCGGCTCGAAACTCGCGGGAGTTTCACGCGTGATGTCGTTCTTGATCTCGTCGAGCAAGTAGCCGACTGCCAGTTTCGCGGCAATCTTCGCGATAGGAAACCCAGTCGCTTTGGACGCCAGCGCCGAGCTGCGGCTCACGCGTGGGTTCATCTCAATGATGACCATGCGGCCCGTGACTGGATCAGAGCCGAATTGAATATTTGAGCCACCTGTTTCCACACCCACCGCGCGAATCACGGCGAAACTCTGATCGCGCATGATCTGGTATTCCTTATCCGTTAGCGTTTGGATAGGGGCCACGGTGATGGAGTCGCCCGTGTGGACGCCCATCGGGTCAAAATTTTCGATGGAGCAGATGATCACGCAATTGTCCGCCTTATCGCGCATCACTTCCATTTCGTATTCTTTCCAGCCGAGCAACGATTCTTCGATCAGGACTTCGTTCACGGGGGAGAGATCGATGCCGCGTTTGGCAATCTCTTCAAATTCTTCGCGGTTATAACCGATACCGCCACCTGTGCCGCCGAGCGTAAAGGCCGGACGAATAATCAGCGGAAAACGGCCGATGCGATCCGCCACTTCTCGCGCTTCGCTCATGTTATGCGCGACACCGGATATGGGCACATCGAGACCAATCGAGAGCATCAGGTCCTTGAACGCGAGGCGGTCTTCACCTTTGTGAATCGCTTCCGGCTTGGCGCCGATCATTTCTACGTCATGCCGTTCCAGCGCGCCATTCTTGTGCAGCGACATGGAAGTATTCAGCGCCGTCTGACCGCCGAGCGTGGGGAGCAACACCAGCTTGCCCGTTGCGCCGAGGCGTTTCATTTCCTCTTTCTCGCGGATGATGATTTTCTCCACCGCTTCGGGCGTAATCGGCTCAATGTAAGTGCGGTCGGCGAACTCCGGATCGGTCATGATCGTGGCCGGATTGGAGTTCACGAGGATGACGCGGTAACCCTCTTCCTTGAGGGCTTTGCACGCTTGCGTGCCGGAATAATCAAATTCACACGCTTGCCCGATGATAATCGGGCCCGCGCCGATAATGAGTACAGAATGGATGTCAGTGCGCTTCGGCATAAATCAAACGCCACGATGAAACACAGTTCGTGCCCCCTTGGCCAATCCTTTTTTGTGAAGAAAATCAGTCGCCAGAGTTTCGCCGCCGGGCCAAGCGGCCACGGGAGCTCGTTTTCGGGCTTGCCGTTCCTCCCTGACCACTATTTGCGTCGCCTTTCTTCACAGAGATGGCAACGGAACTCCTTGCCGCAAAGCCTCTTGGTAAATTGCTACTGCTTGTTTTTCGTCCCCCAGCAGTTTTTTGGTCCAGTATTGATCCATCACGTTGTGGGCCGACACGGGACTCAATTGATACCGCAAAGAATCCGCTTCACGAATTAACTCAGTTTGCTTGACCCGGTTGGCAATCACGTCTGCTTCATTGGCATCCACCGTGCGAAACAAGGCCCATTCTTCCA
>JBEHZA010000523.1:0-3674 GCA_048497895.1 Verrucomicrobiota bacterium | reverse complement strand
ATCGCATCTGGTGTTCATTGGCAAGAATCTGGACGAGGCGGCGATCCGCAAGGGAATTGAATCTTGCGTGGCCGTGTGATACATAAAGGGTAACGGGAGTTGCGGCTCTCGTGGAAAAACTTTCTATGCCAATTTACGAATACGAACTTTGTAACGGGGATTGCAAGGTGTGCGGTGGGAAATTCACGTTGCGTCGGCCGCTGACGGCGCCGGAGCTGACCAAATGCCCGGCTTGCAAAAAGCCCGTGCGCAAGCTGATCTCGCTCTACAGCACGCCGACGAAGTTGAAGCCGCTGAGTATCACCGATGCCAAGAAGGCCGGGTTTACGGTGCTCAAGCGGTTGGGCAAGGGTGAATACGAGCGGCAGTGAGAATTAAGTGGCGGCAGACATCCCTGTCTGCTGGTGACCGGGGCATCCCTGCCACGTGTCATAACGTTCTAACTTTGCTTCGGTACCTACTTCGCGGCTGACTTCACGGTGTTCTCCAGCCGATAAAGCGCCGTGCGCGTCCGCACGATGAGCGATCTTCCACTGATCGCGGGAGAGGACATAAAGCCGTCCGGAAGATTGCTCGTGGAGACGACTTTGAACGCGCGACCGGTTTCGATCACGGTGCTTTTGCCTTCCTCACTGAAGAAATAGATATGCCCTTCGGCCACGACCGGAGAGGCGGAATAGTTGCCGCCGACGCGTTCGTTCCAGACTTCTTTGCCGGTTTTCGCCTCGATGCAACTGGCCACGCCGCCGTCGTTAATCATGTAGAGCAGGTCATCGACGAGCAGAGGCGAGGGCTTGTTCGCGACGGCTTTGGTTACTTTCCACACGACATTGCTGGTGGTGATGTCGCCCTGGCCGAGGGGGTTGACGGCGTAGAGTGTGCCTTTGGAGAAGCCGGAGGGGAAGAACACCATGTCGAAGCCAATGACGGGCCGCGTAGCAGCGGAATGATTGGCCGGTTCATCAATGCGCCAGATTTCTTTGCCGGTAAGCGGTTCATAGGCGTAAAACGCTTTGGCACCGAGGCTGATGAGCATTGGCTTGCCGCCGAACGTGGCGACGTGCGGCGTGGAAAAGGCTTTGCGGAAATCGCCTTCGGCCTGCACTTTGCCTTCCGGCGTGAGGTCCTTGTAATCGACGGAACGTTCCGTGCGCCAGACGTTCTGGCCGGTCTTCTTATCCAGCGCGACGACAAATTGGTGGTCGCTGCCGTCGAAATTCATGATCAGCAAATTCTGATAAATGATCGGCGAAGAGCCGGCGCCGCGGAAATGGTTGCAGACAAAATCGGTGCGTTCCCAGATGACTTTGCCGGTTTTCGTATCGAGACAGGCGGTGCCGGGCGAGCCGAAGGTAACGTAAACGCGGCCAGCTTCGATAACGGGAGTGGGGGAACCGTAGCTGTTGAACTTATGTGCGAACTGAGGATTGGGCACATGGAACAGATTCAGGTCGTAAATGATCTTGCCGGTTTCGCGATCAACACAGACGGCGAACAGTTCCTTGCCGTCCTCGGTGGCGGTGGTGAGCCAGATTTGATTGCCAAGGACGACGGGTGAGGACCAGGCGCGCCCATGGATAGGCGTTTTCCACTTCACGTTATCGGTTTCACTCCAACTGGTGGGCAGCCCCTGGGCGTCGGAGTGGCCCTGGCCATCGGGACCGCGGAATTGCGGCCAATCATCGCCGGCGAACGCAAAGGAAGCGAGCAGGAGTAACAGAGAGGTGAACAGTGGTTTGCGCATAAGGCGATTTTCGCAAATGATTTAAAAATGGCAACAAGGGAAAATGATTCCACGAATCAACACGGAGGGTTGGACGTTTGAGCGCGTGAAGGGATTCAATGGAAGGAATGTCAGTGGTCAGTAGTCCGTGGTCAGGATTTGCTGAAATCGTAAGTGAAGATAACATACCGCTTAAGGATGAGTTTCTGTTTGCCAGCGGCAACGGGCAGAGTTTCTTTGAGCTTTTCTTCTTTGATATTGAGATTGTTATTGGTGGATAGGCCAAGCAATTGAATTTCATAAGGCCGGTCGGATTCAGATTGGATGGTGATGACGAGGTCGTTGGTATGGCCGGGTTTCATTTCGCCTTTGGCGGTGACCCAAGGAGTTTGGGATAAGGGGCCGATTTCGTAAGTGAAGGAATCAAACGAATAATGATAACTCAAATTACCTGGTCCGACATAATCGAATTGCGGGCGGCCGCGCTCGTTGGAGGCGAGTACGAGCAAAGGGGTTGCTTGTGGCGCCGAAGCAGAGTGAGGGGCGGTTGACTTCGATGAGCAGCCAGCCAATAGAACGAGTAAAAGGAGAAACAGGCGCATGGGATTTAGTGAAATTGAATCAAGAAAGATCATCCTTTTCCCAACCAGCGGGCGAGGGAAAAATAGGTCATGATTCCGCTGCCGACAGAGAGCAGAAGGAAACCGAACATTTTAAGTATGCTGGAGGCTGAAGGGCCGTCCCATAAGAGTTTGGAAAAAAAGCCGTTACCATGACTGAAACCCTTGAAAACATCCCACAGACAATCAAAGAAGTCGCCGAGATCATCGAAGAAGACGCGGAAGAAAAATGCGGCTACCGCTACACCGACGACGATTGAGGCGAGGTAGATCATGGCCGTGCTTATTTGATTTGATTCAACCAGATGTGAATCTGCTTGTGTATCTCCGGCCAAGAGCAAAGGGCCATGGTGATACCCATGAAGACGAGGCAGATCAGATGCCAGACGAGGGTAGCGCGGAAGAAGTTTTTCCGGGATTCGTTTTCGCCGACGAACGCCCAAATGAGGATCATAATAAAACCGATGCAGGGCAGGATCGCGACAAGGGGAGCAAACATCCAAAACCAGATGGAAACGTAGTTTTTGTCTCTGTTTTTCTTGGCCATTTTTGCTCTCCTCGAGAGGTTTTCAGATTACCTTCAATTGAGAAGCATTAGCGAGCGATTCGATCAAGGGGCGGCTGAATGCCGGGTTGCAGGGTCGAGTAGTGCATTAGCCAGTAAATGGCCAGGCCAAACAATCCGCTTAGCAAGGTGACAAAGGCCCAGCCGAGCGTGCCGAAAAAAATCAGGCCCTGACGTTGATTCTCCCGGGATGATCCGTCACGCAGCACGCCAAGGGCAAGGAAGATATGAAGGAGAACAGCTGCACCGGTCATGACTAATGCGGCGCACATGGTAATCTCTTGCATCGGATTGTGGGACATCGAGAAGTTGATGGTTTGGGGTTGCATAAAGGTGAGTGTATTGCAGTGATTAGATCTGGGATCGAAAAAGATTTTCTTTCTAATGCGCTGCATCCCGTAGAGGAATGCCTATGATGATAGTGAGGATCGTTCAGATAACGGAATCAATCAGGGTTTTCTTCCACCATTTCATAATGAGCTTCCGGGCTGTATCCGCAGTGCCTCCGTTGGGAGGTCCGAAAGTAGCATCGGGTGGGGCTGTGAGGGAAGGGGAAAAAGCGGAGGGTTACGGCGTAGAAATCGCCGGGCGGCGGAGGGTTTCGAGGTAGGCGATGAGTTCCCAGAGTTGTTCGGGGGTGGCGCTATCTTTGAAGGTGGGCATGGGGGTGCCGGCAATGCCGGTGACGAGGGTGCGGTAAAGATCGGCGCGATCAGGACCGCTGCGGGGAAAAGGTTGGCTCAGGTCGGCGGGTTTGGTCGGTTCA
>JBEHZA010000522.1:0-3693 GCA_048497895.1 Verrucomicrobiota bacterium | reverse complement strand
CCAACCCTTTGCCAAACGGTTCTTTTCCAATGATCGCGATGATGATCGGGTCGTCGGAATGGGCAAAGGCATTTTCCGGCCATTCCACGAAGTTGGCAAAATTCACCAGCATATACGCTTTTACCTGATATTCGGTCGGGGCAGTCTCCTGAGCATAGACATAGCTCTCCCCCTGGATGCCCAAGAGCATGCTGACCAGTAAACCCCACAGTAACAAGCCCCGTATCATTAATTTGGCGTGAATTGTCGCTCTCCGGTTAAAATCTGATGGTTACCTTTGCGTACACGGCCCGCTCCGGTTGACTGACCGCAACCAGGAAATTGTTGCCGTATTCCGCATGGCGCTTTTGCAAGAGATTTTGGAGGCCGACACTGGCTTCAAAATTTTTCGTAGGCCGCCAGCCCAGCCGTAAATCCAGTCGCACATAACCGGGAACGCCCTGGCCCGGCAGGCTATCCACGTAATAAGCGGCGGTGTCCAGTTCCAGATGAGCGGGCAAATCCAGATAGGAACGCACCTGGAATTGCTGTTGCGGGTTATCCTTCGCGGAGGCCTCCAGAGTGGAGTCGTTTAGCCCCCGGCCATCGCGCAAGTGCATTTGCAGCAGGGTATAACTGGCGTTCAAACGCCACTGCCGGGTGGCCTGCCAGCCAGCACTGAATTCCAGCCCGTAAGATTCTCCCTGCATTTTATTATTCACCGTCAACGGAATCACCACATTGCCGCCGGAGAAGAAAGGAGTGCCCTGAGTGAAGGACCGCAAATCATCATACACATTATAATAAGTGGCGAGGTCCAGGGATAAATCCGGGTGCGGATAAATCCGGTAACCCAGCTCATAGGCGGTCAGTTTTTCGGATTCAAAATCAGGGTTGCCGAAGACGCCCGTGACGAGGCCCGGCGCGATGGGATTGTAGGCTTGCAACGCGGTTTCTGACCGGGAAGGTGAACGCACGGCGCGCGAGACGGAGGCCCAAAGTGTTTGATTGGTCGTCGGAGTCCAGAGCAAGCGGGCATTCGGTTGGATCTCTACTCCGGTATAATCGTTATGCTCGAATTTGGAACCGGCGATGAAATGCAGATGCTCAGGCACCAGCGTCAGGTCATCCTGCAAGAAAGCGCTGCTCAGATGATCTGTGCTTTTGGCGGGCAGGAGGCTGAAATTACTGACCCCGTGCGTCTTGTCCGCATAAAACTGGTAACCTGCTCCCCACATGACTTCGTTCCGGTCTCCCAGCGCAAAGCGGTGCTGCAAATCGAGATCCACGGTCGTGTGTTCAATCGTAATCACTGAGAAGCTGCGCCGTTCCTGATCGTAGTAGCTTTGCACGGTTAAATCCGAAGTGTCCGAAAAAGTGTGTTTCCAACGTGCCAGCACGTTGCCTTCCCCGGTGGAGAAAAAATTGGTCGGCGAGTTCGATTGATAAAAGTTGGTATTCAGGTCTCCTTGCACGGTAAACGAATTTTCGGCCGAAGGATCGGCATCCAGGCGAAAGCCGCCTTGAAATTCATTGATGCCGTCATCAGCGGGTTGAGAGCCATTGATCATATTGCGGCCGAAATCTGAGCCCGTGAAATAAACCCGATAGAAAGTTGTATCATCGATTTTTCCACCATAACGCACTCCGCCAAAACCCGGTTCCAGGTTGCCGCCGCCGGCGACGATCAGGGTGCCCTGGGTTTCTTTGGCGCTTTTGGTAATGATGTTGATCACGCCATTGACGGCATTCGCGCCCCACAAAGATGCTCCCGGACCGCGGATGACTTCGATCCGGTCCAGATCTTCCAGCATCGGGTCCAGGGTAAACCAATAGACGCCGGAGAAGATGGAGTTGTAAGTGCTGCGGCCATCCACGAGCACCTGCAATTTATTGGAGAACCGGCTGTTGAAACCCCGCGAACTGATCGCCCAGGTACTGGGATTGATTTGTGCCACGTCCAGCCCCGGCACCATCCGTAACACATCCGCGATGGTATTTGCACCTGAACGGCGAATATCCTCCTGAGTGACCACATAAATGGCTGCCGGCGCTTCCGAATATTTTTCCGGATGCTTCGAGACCGTGGTCACCTCGACATTCATGAGTTGCTCCAGACTCATGTTGTTTAAATCCGCGTTGGCTGGCACCTGATTGGTGGTGGTTCCTGCCTGAAGCGAAATTCCCAGTAATAATCCCCAACTGAAGGCGATCCGGATAAAAAACTGCCTCCAGGCGTGAACCTTTCGGGGACTCCGCCTGTTCGCGCCGGTCCCTGAGCCCATGCGAATCTGATTGTAAGCCATGGCTTTAATTGATTTTGTTTAATGCCGTTTGAAAACCCGGGTATCGCGCCTGATTTCTGACGATTCCCTGCTTGCAGCCCCCTTCAGATAACCCGCTCCGTTCTTTAAGCATGCCACTGACGATAGAGTTAAACCGGTCACCTTTGTTCACTTCGAGTATTGAGTCTGATAATAACGCCACTTTGCAAACCCTGCTAAGCGCTTCGATTATGGCATATACCCCAAGGTAACGCAAAAGAGTTTAGGGTTTGTTTTTTAGCCCGGGAAAGTGTCTTTTTAACATGCTTTTCACGTTTCCGCAATTCCGGACAGGTTCCGAACCACCGGACTTGACCCACTTGCCCTCATCGAACATTCTCGCCGGATCAGATGACTATGACTTTGGCCTCCCCTTTGCTCGCTGAATTGGAACGCATCGTTGGCCGTGGCAATGTGCTGACGAGCCGGGAAGATTTGATTCCTTATTCCTTTGATGGCACGGCGGAATGGCAACAAATGCCCGGCTGCGTGGTCTTTACGAATGAGACCAGCCAGGTGGCTGCGATTCTGAAACTCGCCAACGAAACCCGGACTCCGGTCGTCACCCGCGGTTCCGGCACGGGGTTGAGTGGCGGTAGTTTGCCTTCGGCCAATTGCATCGTTCTCTGCACGGTCAAAATGAACCGCATTCTCGAAGTTGATCAGGCCAACCTCACCATGCTGGTGGAACCGGGCGTGACGACGATTCAAGTGGCGGAGGCTGCGACTGCTGTGGGCTTATTTTATCCGCCCGATCCCGGTTCCATGAAGATTTCCACCATTGGCGGCAACGTGGCCGAAAACTCCGGTGGCCTGCGCGGTTTGAAATATGGCATTACCCGCAACTACGTCATGGGGCTGGAAGTCGTTTTGCCGGACGGCGAAATTATGTGGACGGGGAACAAGTGCGTGAAAGATGTGGCCGGTTATTCGGTGAAAGATTTGTTCATCGGTTCGGAAGGCACGCTGGGAGTGATGACGAAGGTATTGTTGAAATTGATTCCCCAACCTGCCGCCAAGAAAACTATGGTCGCCACCTTCGATGCCATGGATAAAGCCGCGCAATGTGTCTCCGATATTATTGCTGCCAAAATTATTCCCTGCACGTTGGAGTTTTTGGACCGCACCACCATTCATTGCGTGGAAGATTATGCGCACGTCGGTTTGCCGTTGAATTGCGAAGCACTGCTGCTGATGGAAACAGACGGACACCCGGCCGCCGTCGCGGATGAAGCGGCGAAGATGGCCGAACTGGCCCGCCAGAATGGCGCGCTGGAAGTGCGCGTGGCGAAAGATGATGCCGAAGCCACCCGGTTGGCCACAGCCCGACGCAGTGCCTTCTCTGCGCTGGCCCGGCTGTCGCCCACCACGATTCTTGAAGATGCCACCG
>JBEHZA010000521.1:0-3713 GCA_048497895.1 Verrucomicrobiota bacterium | reverse complement strand
CCACCGTTCCTGCACTCATCAACTGCTGCGCCTGGTGCTCCACACACAGGCGCGCTCCCTCGCGCCATTGCCCTACCTGCCTCAACCTGCTTGCCACGCTTGGCTTGCCCACCACTTCCAATCGCACCCATGTAGGCGGTAGTTTTACAAAGCGGCAGGGCTACGCGCAGGATTGCTGGAGCAAGGATTCCAGGCACCGGAGGTGCGCCATATTTATAGCAACAAAAGGCTTTCTCCTCTCAAACTCCAGCGGAGCGGCATGTGTTGTGTCCAGCAATGTAAATCATGCCGCTCCGCTGGAGCTTGAGGAAATATGCACATGGTTTTGCTATAAACATGGCGCCCCGCTGGGGCTTAATTCAAATGGGGTTGTTCCAGCCTTGGAGGGATTTCATTCTGATTTTCGCAGCGGCACGGCTGATTTTGTATCGTTGTAGAACTGGCCAGGGCGTTGGAAAGCGGCAGAGGACTGCACGCACTCCAAAACGCTGACGCGTGATTTTATAGCCCTCGAATTTCGCGAAGCGTCCCGAGTGCGATAGTCCCCTACCGCTCTTGAAGACGTGCCCCTATTACCAACTGGCCATCAAAACCCCTTTGCAGGGCGGAGAAGAAAACACTTCGTTTCCCCTTATTTAATCATCACACCGGCGCGCTTCATGTCGTGGAGCGCTTTTTCTTCATCGGTAGGTGCCAGATTCACGGCACGGCAGCCCTCTTTATGCACGATGGTTTTGAAGCCGAGCTTCACCGAATCCAACGCCGTGAATTTCACCGTGTAATCCGTCGCCAACCCGACAATGTGAACTTCTTCAACTTTTCGTTCCTTCAAAAAAGCATCCAGACCGGTCGCACGACCGTGGTCGTTGTCGAAAAACCCACTGTAGCTATCGATGTCTTTATCCACACCCTTTTCAAACGTCTTGGCAATTTTATTGACCAACAGATCACTCACAAATTGCGCGCCGTTGGTACGCTGCACACAATGATCGGGCCAGAGCAATTGCGTGCCGCGTTCGAGATCGATCCGTTCGCCGATTTTCCCGCCGGGATGCGCAGAAGCAAAACTGCAATGATTGGCCGGATGCCAATCCTTGGTCGCCACAATCAGTGTATATTCCGGTTGCAGGGTGTTGATATAGGGGACCACTTCATTGCCTTTCGGCACCGCGAGAGCACCGCCGGGGATGAAATCATTCTGCACGTCCACAATGAGAAGCGCCCGATTCTTTTTGAATAGCCCGAACATATTACTAATTGCCTGACAATGACATCAGGCTTAAAGAAAAGCAAATTAGGAGTGAAACCGGAATTTTGAGCGTACCCGCCACCGGGAGATAATCTGCAACCCTTTTGCCCCAAATTTGTTTTCTCCCGGGAAACGCCGCCAACAGAAGATCTGGATGGTGGAGCCGAGGGGATTCGAACCCCTGACCCCCACAATGCCATTGTGGTGCTCTACCAACTGAGCTACGACCCCAACCAGAGTGCGAAACCGTAGTTTTGCCCCCCGCGTTTGTCAAAACATTTTACGCGGGTTTTTTGAAATGCAATTGAACCACTGATTATGAAAAGCACTGCCTCAGCTAACACTATTATAGCTTTGCTGAAAGATCGCCGCGATTCAAAGGTCAAACGCAACCTATTCCAATCCCAAAACCCGGCGGCCTTCAGCCGTGATCATCGATTGGTGCCAGGGCGGGTCCCAGACGATTTCCACGCTGGCATCCCCCACTCCGGGCAGGTTTAAAATCTTGGCTTGCGCGTCTCCCGCGATGGTCGGCCCCATGCCGCAACCCGGCGCGGTTAACGTCATTTTTACGAATACTTTGCTGCCGCCAGTGGGCAACGGCTCCACCGCCATGTCGTAAACCAGGCCGAGATCAACAATGTTCACGGGGATCTCCGGATCGTAACAAGTGCGCAAAGTGTCCCAGACCTGTTGTTCATCCACTGCCCCACTCGCTGAACCAGTCGCCACCGGCACTTGCACTTCCAGCCCGAGTGCTTCCGCATCTTTGGGAGCGATGCGATACAAGCCGCCCAACGCATGAATGGTGGAACTGCCGCCGAGCGTCTGGGTAATATCCACTTCCGTTCCCACCGGGAGAATCACGATGGTCCCCGCCGGAATCTGAACGGCTTCACAATCACGTTTGAGCGTCACAGTCGTCACATTATGCATGACTCAGAACCTAGCTGAAGACACAGCTTTGGCAACCGGTTTTCACCAGCCATACCCGGACAGCGACCGTCCAGGTCCGCAAGCACGGTGGGTGAAATGTGTTCCGGCATAGAGACTCGCAGCAGGGATGCTGCGGTCACTGGCAGGCAAGGAGGCACTGCCGCCACAGCGGGACGTTGGCAAATACGAAAATTTTCAAAATACTTTAACGCGGCTTGTCCAATTTACCTTGCTGCGACCGGGGACGGTCGCTGTCCCGCACATTTTTACCGCTACCCATCACTCCCGGCTTCTGGTAAACCCACCCCATGAAATTCGTTTTGCGCCGCTTCGCTCTCGGCCTGCTCTGTTCATGGCTAACCCTCACTACCGTTCAGGCGGAGAAACTCGTGCTCGTGGCCGGTGGCGGCAGCAGCACCAATAGCGGCGTGCCCGCCCTGCAAGCCCAGCTTAAAGAACCGTTCGCCGTAGGCTTCGACGGCCGTGGCAATATGTTCATTGTGGAAATGGCTTCCGGCCAGCGGGTGCTGAAAATGAACCCCCAGGGTTTGATCGAAATCATCGCGGGCAATGGAGAAAAAGGCGCCAGCGGGGATGATGGACCGGCCAAGGCCGCCACCTTTAACGGCATGCACAATCTGGCCGTTCTGCCCAATGGCGATCTCCTGCTGGCCGATACCTGGAATTGCCGCATCCGGAAAATCGATCATCAAACCGGCATCATTACGACCATTGCCGGGACTGGTGTGAAAGGCTTCAGCGGCGATGGCGGTCCGGCCCTTAAAGCCCAGTTAGGCGGCATCTACAGCATTTCATTGGGGCCAAAAGCGGAAAAACTTTTTATGGCGGACCTGCATAACCTGCGCGTGCGGGTGATGGACTTGAAGACGGGCCTGATCCAGACAATTGCAGGCAACGGAAAAAAAGGAGTTCCCGCAGATGGTTCCGATGCGGCCAGTTCACCGCTCTCAGACCCGCGTGCCGTCGCTGCCGACAGTCAGGGCAATGTCTATATTCTGGAACGCGATGGCCATGCCTTGCGGGTGGTCAATCGCGAGGGGAAGATTAAAACGGTCGTGAACGCCAGCGGTAAAAAAGGCGCTACAGGGGATGGCGGCCCGGCCTTGGACGCCACGATGAATGGGCCAAAACATATTTGCGTGGACCGGGAAGACAACGTGCTGATTGCGGATGCCGAGAATCATCTCATCCGCAAATACCTGCCGAAAGAAGGTAAAATCATCCGGGTCGCTGGCACGGGTAAAAAGGGCACTGCCGGTCTGGGCGGCGCACCGGAGCAAGCCGAATTGTACCGTCCACACGGAGTTACGGTAACCGCCGCCGGAGAGTTGTACATTACGGACAGTTACAATAACCGGATCTTAAAGATTGAACGGTAATTCATTCGCCGCAGCCCATGCTCGCCGAACGGATTGAACATATCCGCCCGCAGGTTGACCAAGATACCAATGAACGACTCGACTCCAGGTGGCGGCCACAGTGACATTTGGGTGCTGCGCCTGACCGA
>JBEHZA010000520.1:0-3718 GCA_048497895.1 Verrucomicrobiota bacterium | reverse complement strand
CTTTGAGAGCAATTTGCCAAATGACGCCTATTTTACCATTCCAAGCAACGCGAAGAGCTTTGTGATCACTACGCTTCCGTTTGCAGTTGATAAAAGGATCCCGTTTGCGCTAAAAGCCAGTGAACAGGCTACTTTCAAGGTGTTTGTTGGTGATATCATCAATTTTTTCGATGCCGAGAATATTTATCTGTACGATGGGCTGACAGGGATTTACTACGATATCAAGGACAATAATTTCGAGATAACGTGAAGGTCGCTTATCTTCTGACTGATGGCGAGACCCAGGCCCAGGCCGCGAATATCACTGCCGGTGTCTTTGGTGGTGAAGTAGGGTTTGAAAATATTCTCCACGTGCTCGGACGGAATGCCGGAGCCTTCGTCCGCCACGCTAAAGCGAACCCGGCCGCATTCCGTCGCCACCGACCACATGGTGACCTTCCCCCCGCGGGGCGTCGCATCAATCCCGTTGTGCACCAGATTCTGCATAAGTCGCAGGATGAGGGCTCGATCACCGAGGAACGGGAGTGCCGTGGCGCTTTCAATCACCACCTTGATTTCGCGCGTTTTGGCCCGACCGTGGGTGACGTTGATGATCGTATGCATCAGTTCCGTCATCGACAGGGTTTGAAAATCCGGAACGAGGCGCCGGGCGAAAAAGAGGCTTTCGCGGATATAGTCCTGCATGACCTTGATCGAATGCTTCGCGTCGGCGAGCACGGCTGCCTCGGCGCTCCCCTGCGCCACGCGATTTTCCATATGGAGAAGGAAGGTGGAGACGGGAGTTGTAAGATTATTGAGATCGTGGGCCAGCCCACGCGACATCATCGCGGCTGCAGCCATTTTTTCGATCTGCGCGGAATGCATGGCGACCCGGGCTTGGCTGAGGATGTTGTCCATCAGTTCAATCAGCTCGATGAGCAGCTGCGTGTCGGGATAGGTGTAGGGCCGCAGGCTGTGCTTGGGGGTGAATGCGACCACGCAAGAGGGCGAATGACTGCCTCGCGGAACGGCGATCAGCGCAGCCAGATTGCGTTCGTTCAGCACGGCCATGCTTGCATGGATCTCCTTGTCCGGCCGGCGCCGCGAGAGCGTTTCCGCAGTGATATATCCTGTCTGGCGCAGGAGTGGAAAATCATCGGTATAGTTCGAGGTTCTTAGGATGAGATTTGGTGGCTCCAGGCTCTCGAGGGTATGAAAACTGACGGACTCTGCCTGGCTCCAGTCTCGCAAAAATGCACCAAACTTGGCGGTTAGTTTCGTGAGATCGCCTTCTTCGCGGGCCCATTCGACTATCTGGGCTCTTGGCTTTTCCAGGATTTGCTTCGCATTCAGGCCTAGCCAGTCGCCGGCCTTGCGATCCCAATATGTTGCAAGCAAACCGCCGCAGCAGGCACTAACCGTGAGAGCAATGGGTTCCGCAAGCGCATGAGAGAGGTAGGAATTGGCAATATGGATACAAGCGGTTAGCACCGCCAGTGTGGAGAGTCGTCTGCTCAATGTGGCGAAAACCTGGCGTGCGTCGAAAATACGATGATAACAAATCGCCCACATCGTTAGACTGAACGAGACAACCACGATAAACGGTACCGCATAGCGCAGAGCAGGAATCGCCAGCACGCTGCTCGCGACGAAAGTGACAAGGGAAGCAAGCGTCGACAGAGCCAAATTAACCACGAAAAATTTTATCTCTAGTCGACTAATGCCACTGCTTTTGCGCATGGCTTTGACTGCGTCGTAGACCAGCAGGATGCACAGAACGCATAACGACAGGATATAGATCGTATATCCTATGCCATGTTGATGCGCCTTGGGTGTTGAACTGCTCGGAATAAATGACTCGGAAAAAGCCAGAGCAGCCAAAGCGAACGAAACCGCAATCCAGAGCAAAGGGCTATTCCGAAGGCCTACAGCGGGGTGCACTCCAGCTATAGCCGCTTTGAGTAGAAAGTATGAACAGGGCAAAAACGCTGCGACTGCATTGGTCATTCTAAGCCAAAACAAGATTTCTTGTTGCTTGTCCTCTTGGGCTTCGCTCTGACCCATGTGAACAGCAACAAATATGCAGAACAGCCAGAGCGATGAAAGGGTGGCGGTGAGCAAATAACTTCGGTTGATTATCCGCCCGGGGTTGATCGCGACAATGACCAAGCCGGTCGCGAAAGTGATGACTGCGGTGCCCAGAAAAATGACTTCGACTGTGCTCACAAAGAGAACTCTCAGTGGGAGGCCCACACTCCATAAGAGAGCAGTTCGATGGGGATATTTATCAGTGTGTGCTAGTTCCTCAGCATATGAAGAGTAGCTACTCCGATTTAAGATGTGGGCAAGCTAGCCAAAGTCCCTACCAAAACTGACCTGAATTCAGGTTATGCCATGAATAGGCTGCCCCCACCGGCTCCCGGGATGAGGGACTACGATTTGATTCCCCGCGAAAACAGCTCGCTGATGATGTCTTCGAGGGGGACGTCCTGGATCGTGATGTCGTCGACGGGGCCTTGGGCGAGGATTTGGGAGCAGACGGTCGTCACGTGCTCGCTGGGGACGTGGAGGATGAGTTCGCCGTCGTCGCCGGCCTTGCTCGTGCCGTGGGCGGGCTGCCAGTTGGCGGGGAAGGCGGCGTCGCGGGGCTTGAAGCGGATGATGCGCTGGCGGGCGCCCGCGCCGGCCAGGCGGTCGAGGTCGCCATCGTAGATCTTCCTGCCGTGGTCGATCACGATCACGCGCTCGCAGAGCGAGGAGATGTCGGCCATGTAGTGGCTCGTGAGCAGGATCGTCGTGCGGTACTTGCGGTTGTAGTCGCGGAGGAAATTGCGCACGGCCTTCTGCGAGATGACGTCCAGGCCGATCGTGGGCTCGTCGAGGAACAACACGCGCGGCCGGTGGAGCAGGGCGGCGATCAGCTCCATCTTCATGCGCTCGCCGAGGGAAAGTTCGCGGACCATCACGTTGAGCTTGGGCCCGATGCCGAGGAGTTCGACGAGCTCGTCGAGCGCGGCCTTGAACTCCACCGGGGGCAGGCCGTAGATCGCGCGGATGAGCTGGAAGGACTCGACGGCGGGCAGATCCCACCAGAGCTGGTTCTTCTGGCCGAGCACGAGGGCGAAGAGCCGACGGTAGGCGTCCTCGCGCTTCGACGGATCGAAGCCCGCCACGCGCGCCGAGCCGCTGGTGGGATAGATGAGGCCGGAGAGCATTTTCAGCGTGGTGGTCTTGCCCGCGCCGTTGGGGCCGAGGAAGCCGACGAGCTCGCCTTCCTTGATGGAGAAGCTGACGCCATCGGCCGCGCGCGTCTCCTCGAACTCGCGTTTGAACAAACCTTTCACGCCGCCCCAGAAGCCGGGCTGTTTCTTGTAGGTGCGGAAGACGCGGGTGAGATTTTCGACCTCGATCATGGAGGGCGGCGAAAAAGCACGCTTTCCCGGCGAACGCAACCAGCCTTCGCACGCCCCGAGGATTGGGGGACTCGCCATCGCGGAAGGGCACGTCTACCGCAGGTCTGGCTTTACGCCGGACAGCCTGCGCACTAGGAATCGGTCTTCAGGTCCAACTAGTGATCGCCGTGAAAACCGACCAGCCGTTCCACCCTGCGCTCCGCCTCCGGGCGCTGCTTTTGATCGACCGAGACGAAGGGCGGCGCCGGAGTCCAGACGATGTGTCCATGGTCGATGGATTTCCTCTTGGCGGCGGGCCGTCGGCTCTGGCCGGCGCGGGTTTTAAT
>JBEHZA010000519.1:0-3729 GCA_048497895.1 Verrucomicrobiota bacterium | reverse complement strand
TCGCCGCAATTCGGTGAGCGCTGGGGGCGCAACTGGCTGGATGTGGCGCGATACGGTGAATCGACAGGGCCGTCGCGGAACATTCCGTATCCGTATGCGTGGAAGTTTCGCGATTACGTGATTGATGCGTTTAACAAGGATGTGCCGTTCAATCGCTTTATTCAGGAGCAGATCGCGGGAGATTTATTGCCGTCCCAGAGCACGGAGGAACGGGATCGTTTGCTGACGGCGACGGGTTTTCTGGCGCTGGGCGTGAAGGATGTGAACCAACGGTTCAAGGTGCGTTTTCTGATGGATAATGTGGACGAACAGATTGATGCGGTGAGCCGCTCATTTCTGGGGCTGACGGTGACGTGCGCACGGTGCCACGATCATAAGTTTGATCCGATTCCAGTGACGGATTATTACGCGATGGCGGGGATTTTCACGAGCACGGACAATTGTGCGGGCGTGCGCAACAAGATGGGCGGTGGCGGGCTGGACTATTATGATCCGGGCATGCTGGTGAAGCTGGCTTCTGACAACGCGCCGGCTGCGCCGCCGGAACAGGTAGAGAAATTAACGGCGCAGGTGGCGGAGGCAAAGAAGGCGTGGGATGCCATTCGCGGCACGCCGGAAGGTTTGGCGAAAGGGCCGAACGGCCAGCCGAAGCAACGTCCGTTCCGGCTGAAGTATGAGCGGTTGCAGGCGGAACTGCTGGGCTTGAACGATCCGGTGTCGCGCGGCTACGCGGTGCATGGCGTGCGTGAAGGCAAGACGATTGCGGATACGGAAGTGCGGATTCGCGGTGAGGCGGAGCGGCTGGGGCCCACGGTGCCGCGCGGTTTTCTGACGGCGTTTGGCGTGCCGGATGCGCCAAAGATCAGCGCGGATCATAGCGGGCGTTTGGAATTGAGCGAATGGCTGACGAATTCGAAAAATCCGCTGACGGCGCGCGTGTATGTGAATCGCGTGTGGGAACAATTGTTTGGCCAGGGAATTGTCAACACGGTGGATAATTTCGGCGTGAATGGCGACCGGCCTTCGCATCCGGAGTTGCTGGATCACCTCGCGAATGAATTTATACGGGAGGGTTGGTCCACGAAGAAACTGGTGCGTGAGATTTTGCTCTCGCATGCGTATCGGTTGAGTTCGGAAGCGACGGCGGCATATCAGAAAATTGATCCGGCGAACCGGCTGGTCTGGCGGCATTCACCACGGCGGTTGGAAGCGGAGGAGATTCGCGATGCGATTCTGGCCTCGGCGGGCACGTTGCAACCCAAGCCCGCGGGCGGATCAGCGGTGAAGCAGCTTAAGATGGTTGAGATGCGCGATAATGGGAATGAGGCGCGCACGATTCACGAGCAGGCTGATCGCAGCCTATATCGCAGCGTTTACCTGCCGTTGATGCGCGGGGTGGTGCCGAAGTCATTGGAGGTTTTCGATCCGGTCGAGCAAACGCTGGTCACGGGCAAGCGCGAGGCGACGACGGTGCCTTCGCAGGCGTTGTATTTGCTGAACTCGCCGTTTGTGCGGCAGCAGGCGCTGGCGCTGGCGGACCGGTTGCTGGCGGAGAGTGCGCAGTCCGATGGGGAACGCATTCAGCAAGCCTACACGTTGACATTGGGGCGGTCGCCGGACAAACACGAGGTGGCGCGGGCGGAGAAGTTTTTGGAAAAATTTGAAGCCACGTATAGCACGTCCTCAGTGGTGCAAATTGCCGCAGTGGTAAAGCCGACGGCGGATAAAACGGAGAAAATCGAGGACACGAAGCCAGAGACAGCGGGTGCGGCTGCGGCAGCGAATCCGGATGATATTGATCGCACGGATGTGATTGTCAAAGAAGACGCGGTGGCGCCAAAGACTCCGAAAGCGGCAGCCTGGATGAACTTTGTGCAGGCGTTGTATGCCTCGGCAGAATTCCGTTTTGTGCGCTGAACTTGAATCTGAATATTCCTGAAAATAGAACCTTATGTTAAATCAAAATCCCTTACTGTTATCACGGCGTTCGCTCTTGCGTTCGGCCAGTGCTGGCTTCGGTTATCTTGCGTTGGCGGGACTGGTGGGCCAGCAGACGTTGAAAGTTCGCGCGGCGGAGAAAGACGCATCGAACCCGCTCGCTCCGAAGAAGCCGAATTTTCCGGTCAAGGCCAAGCGCGTTATTTTCATCTTCATGGAAGGCGCGATGTCGCAGGTTGATACTTTCGAATATAAGGACGCGTTGCAAAAGAACGGCGGCAAAGCGGGGCCGGGCGGAGGCACGTTGACGGCGTCGAAATTCAAGTTTCAACAATACGGCCAGACAGGATCGTGGTTTTCGGAATTACTGCCGAACATTGCTCAGCACGCGGACAAGCTCTGCTGGCTGCGCGGTTTGCACACGGATACACCGGCGCATCCGCAGGCGGTGGTGCAGTTGCACACGGGCAGCGCGAACGCGGCGTTGACGCGTCCGAGCATGGGGGCATGGCTGTTGTATGGGCTGGGCACGGACAATCAGGATTTGCCGGGTTACATCACGATCAATCCACCGCCGAATTTTGGTGGAGCGGTGAACTATGGGAGCGCATTTCTGCCCGCGTATTATCAGGGGACGCGCATTACGGATCAGGGTTACCTGCCGAATTTGAAGGCAGCGGCCTCAAGCGGATTGCAGCGGCAGCAATTGGATTTGATTCAGGCAATGAACCGCGATCTGGCGTCGAAGCCGGGCGCGCCTGACCCGGTGGATGGGATTATCAAGTCGTACGAGTTGGGTTTCCGCATGCAGAGCAAGGTGCCGGAATTACTGGATATTTCCAAAGAGCCGCAAAAGGTGCGCGATGCGTATGGCGTGAAGGCCGGGCCGGCGGGATCGTTCGCGCGGCAATGCCTGATGGCGCGGCGTTTGAGCGAGGCGGGCGTGCGATTCGTGGAGATTTGCCAATCGGGCTGGGATCATCACAACAATTTGCACAAGGGATTGATCGACCGGTGCGGATCGATAGATCAGCCCACATCGGCGTTGCTGACGGATTTGGAGCAGCGCGGGTTGCTCGAAGATACGCTGGTGCTGTTCGGATCGGAATTTGGACGGCAGCCGACGGCGCAAGGGGTGGATGGGCGCGATCATAATATCACGGGGTATTCGATGTTCCTGACGGGGGCAGGCGTGAAGAAAGGGTTCACGTTCGGCGGCACGGATGAATATGGCATCAAGGCGGTGGAAGGGCGGATGCACACGAATGATTTGCACGCGACACTGCTGGCGTTGATGGGGCTGGATCACGAGCGGCTGACGTATCGTTATGCGGGACGGGATTTCCGGCTGACGGATGTGGCGGGTGAGGTGACGAAAGAGATTTTTGCGTAGCTGGGGTTTTGGCTGGCACGCAAAGTCGGGTGGTTCCCGGATGGAAAGGCCGCAGATGTAATGTCTGCGGCCTTTTTGATTTTTTTAAGGGGGAAATGACGAAGTCCCGAATGACGAAATTCGAAGGGGAAAATCGCCGCAAAAGAACGCAGAGGGGGGATAATTTTTAACCACGGATTCACACGGATAGACACAGATAAGGGACGGGTGAAGCGGGGGGCGCGATTGAAAGCGGGACTGCCGCAGATGTTCAGGACGCTGGCGCGAAGGAGCGCGCCGGTGTGCGGAGCGCCAGGCAGCAGTTGATGAGCGCAGGAACGGTGGAATATATTTTACCCGAAACCAGCGGATGGACGTGCTGCGGCTGGTTTTGTAAGCGAAAAACAACCGCACTCCGC
>JBEHZA010000518.1:0-3745 GCA_048497895.1 Verrucomicrobiota bacterium | reverse complement strand
TGCGTCTCGACTTCTTTGGGGGTGAATTGGGCAACGGCAGAAACGAACGAAACCCTGGCGGGAATGGCACGATTAGGCAACGCGTCGAGCATGATGCGGGCATCACCACCAATGCTGACGCGGCCAGCCTCTTTGGTGGGGAGAAAGAAGGTCAAATATACGTCCGTGATGTCGATCAACGTGATGACTTTGCCGCCCGCGCCCAGGACTTCACCGGGTTCAGCGAGGCGATACTGGACGCGACCCGGGCGGGGGCTCTTCAGGACGGTGTCGTCCAGATCGGCTTTGATGCGGGTAATAGTGGCGGCAGCGGCTTCGATGGCGGCATCGGCGCTGCTGGCCTGCGCAGTGGCGGCAGCCCAGATGGCCTGGGCGGTTTTCTCAGCGGTCTGGTCATGGTCCAATTGATTCTGCTCCACGACATTCTGGCTGAACAACAATTGCGAACGTTTCAGGACTTTGGCGGCGTAGGCATATTCGTTTTCGCGTTGGGATACGATGGCCTGGGCGACGTGACGATCTGCTTCGGCGCGGCGTTTGGCGGCTTCGGCTTCGCCGAGTTGGGCGCGCAATACCTTGGCATCCATGTGCGCGATGATCTGACCTTCCTGGACAATGTCGCCTTCCTGCACCAGAACGCTTTCCACGCGCCCTTGGATTTTCGTGGCGATATCGATTTCCGTGGCTTCGAGGCGGCCATTGCCGGAGGCAAAGCCGTCAGGAATGTTGGCTTTGGACTGGCTTTGCCAGATCAGCGCGCTCACGGCCACGCTGAGCAACAGAAAGTAGAGGATGAAAGATTTGCTTTTTGGCTGGGTCTTCATGCGACTCGGGTTTCGCCACCGCTGCTGCGGAAAGGCGACAGTTTATTCGTAACTGACGAGGTTAATCTCGCGTGGAAGCCCGGCGGATGCCTTCCGCAATTTGCCAATCGATCCACAAAAATTGAGTTATGAATCCTGTTCAAAGACTGAAAAAACTGGAGCCATCCGGCAAATCGGGTATATTACTCCCCAACGCCAATGAAAGGTTCCTACTCATGAAACGGTTATTCTTTTTGCCCGTACTGACGCTTGCGTTGCTGGCTGGAAATGGGGTCAGCCGGGGGCAGGCTTTGAATCCGGTGGCGCAGCAGGTGCCGTTCTTTGCGGCGGCGTTGTCCGAATTCATCAGCGATACGCGGGCGTTTACGGCGAAGGCGGAATTGCACTTGCCCGCCGCGCCGGAGGAAAAGCCGCTGGTGCTGCCGTTCACGGTGGCGATGCTGGATGGTAAAATGCGGTGGGATTTGAATGTGAACCAATTGAAGCAGTCGGCGTTGCCCGAAGAGGCGTCGGCGATTCTCCAGCAGTTGAGTCTGGACCGACTCGTCATTATTAAGAAGCCGGAACAGAAAACGGTATTGTTGTTCCCCAGTACGCGGGCCTACACGGAATTGACCATGGAACGGAACGCGGAGATCGAAAATCAGGCCGAACTGAAGATGGGGCGGATGGAGCGGAAACTGGTCGGGAAAGAGACGGTGGACGGGCATCCGTGCAACGTCTATCACCTGGTTTTACCCGAGGATAAAGCGAAGGAAGAGGAGGCCGCGGTGTGGCAGGCGACGGATTTGAAGGATTTGCCGATCCGCATTCGCGTTAAGGTTAAAGCTGATGTTTACATGCTCCAGTTCCGGAACGTTGTTTATCGGGCTCCAGAGGCAAAAGTGTTCGAGATTCCGGCGGGTTTTACCCGGTATGACAATGCGGATGCCATGGTTCAGGCGGCTGTGCTTAAATCATTTAATTTAAACGCATTGCAGAGTAAATAAAGCGGGTTTTTGCGAGGCAATCAGGAGCATGGCGGTCGGCTGATCATCAAGGGTATAAAAAAGAACGGACACCTTGCGATGTCCGTTCTCGTTAACCCATCCAACCAAACCAACTTAGCAATATAAGGGACGGGGCTTTCGCGCATTTTGTTCATTCTTTTTAATTTTTTTGCGGTGAACTGAATTTTACATAGGCTTCACCGTCTTTTCGTGGCTAATTAGAGCCGTATGAAAATCGTTAACTTAAATCCGGCGCCGGACATTGGCGCCAGTGCCTGGTTCGTCGAGATGGATGGGCACCGGCTCCTGATGGATGCGGGCGTGCATCCGAAGCTGGAAGGGCGGGGCTCGCTGCCGCTGTTTAAGTTAATCGAGGATCAAGACCTGGATGCGGTGGCGATTTCGCATTGTCATCATGATCATGTGGGTTCGTTACCGGTGGCGTTGCGGCAGTTTCCGCAGGCACACGTTTTGATGACGGAGTTGAGCTACTTTCTGGTGGAACGGGTGCTGCATAATTCCGTGAACGTGATGAAGCGGCAGCGGGAGGAATTGGGCATCCAGGAGTATCCGCTGTTCAGCCACGATGAGGTGGATGAGATTGCGCCGCTGTTTCAAGGATTCAAATACAATCGGGAAATCGAATGGGCGGCGTATCACAAGACGCGCGCGGGTTTCTCTTCGCCAACGCTGGAATTTTACGATGCGGGTCATGCGCTGGGGTCGGCGGGCATTATGGTGCGGGGCCGCAAGCAGACGCTGTTTTACACAGGCGATGTTAATTTCCGCGATCAAACGCTGCTGAAAGGCGCGCGCTTCAACGAAGTGAAGGCGGACGTGTTGATCATGGAAACAACGCGCGGCAATCGCGAAGTGCCGGCGGGTTTTACGCGCGAGGCGGAATTGGAACGGCTGTCGGTGGCGATCGACCGCGTGTTGAAGCGCAAGGGCAGCGTGTTGATCCCGACGTTTGCATTGGGACGGACGCAGGAAATTCTGGCGTTGCTGGCGTTGCTCACGCGGGCGGGCAAGTTGAAGCATCAACCGATTTATATTGGCGGGCTGGGACGCGTGTTCACGGAGATTTACGATTTGGAAGCGCATCGGGCGAATCGCAATCACAGCAATCTGCAATTGCACGAAGCGCTCAATCTCGTGGTGCTGGACCGTAATCAGGTGGATAAAATGAAGCTGGGCGGCGGACGGATTTTTGTGATTACCGCGGGGATGATGAGTGAAAATACCGCTGCGCACGATCTGGCGGTGCGCATGCTGGGGGACGAAAAGCAGGCGATTTTCTTTGTCGGTTACGCGGACCCGGAGACGCCTGGTGGACGATTGAAGGCGGCCAAGCCGGGAGAGACTTTTATCTTCAGTCCCAGCGCGGGAGAAGTGACGCGTCATTGTGAAGTGGAGGATTTCGATCTGACGGCGCACGCCAATCGCGATGAATTGCTCGATTTCGTTGGCCAGGTGGACCCGCGCACGGTGTTACTCGGCCACGGCGATCCGGATTCGCGGAATTGGTTTGAGGAACAGATCCGGGTGCGGTATCCGAAGATCAAAGTCGTGCAACCTGCGCCCGGTCAGGCGTGCGAGGTGTAAGAAGTGCGGCGGTGAAGGCTGACGCGCATTGGACCGCGGCTGTGTTCCGTCTGCGGAACCAGCCGCAGCAATACTCGATGAACCGTTGGTTTAGAAATAAGTCGAGCGCTTGATGTTCGGATAGCGCTGCGGCTGGTTCTGCGAACACAGCCGCAGTCCATTGGTTTCGCGGTTTCCGTTGATATTATTTCTTTGAAACCATGACGGGTTTGTGACACTCAAGGAGCAACCGGGCACTCATGCGCGTCCTTTACAACATACTGTTCATCGTTTTTTTCTGCCTTAGTGCGCCCTACTACTTTTTGAAAATGTGGCGGCGCGCCAATT
>JBEHZA010000517.1:0-3765 GCA_048497895.1 Verrucomicrobiota bacterium | reverse complement strand
GCACGACATGGCCTTCCCGGAATTCCGGCAGAAACTCACCGCCAAAGAAAGGCAGTGTCAGGAGTGAAAGCAGAAAGAGAATCAACGCGCTGCCGATTACCCACCGGGGGCGCCGGCTGACCTGGTGCAGCCAGCGGCAGTGAAGATTTTTGAGGCGTTGCAGATAGGCCGGTTCAGCATGGGGTTGAGTGCGCGCGAGCAGGAAATAGCAAAGGGCCGGGGTCACGGTGAGCGCGACCAGCAGCGAAGCGAGAATAGCCAGAATGAATGCTGTGGCCAACGGGGCAAAGAAACGGCCTTGCAGCCCGCTCATGGTCAGGACCGGCAAAAAGACGAGCGCCACGACAAAGGTGGCATAAACAATGGCGCTGCGCACTTCGAGGGAGGCTTCGAGAATGACAGTGAAGAGCGAACGCGGTTTTTCGAGAGTCAGATTTTCGCGCAAGCGACGTAGAATGTTTTCCACGTCGATAATGGCGTCATCCACCACAACTCCAATGGCGACTGCAAAACCGCCCAGTGTAATGGTGTTGATGGTGACTCCGAAATGATCGAGCACAATGATGGCCGTGAGGAGCGAAAGCGGAATGGAGAGAAATGAAATCAGCGCGGTGCGTAAATCCAGAAGGAATAAAAACAGCACGATGGCGACCAATACGCCGCCGAGCCAGAGCGAGTTTTTGACGTTGCCAATGGCATTTTCAATGAAGGTGGCCGGACGATGCAGCCGTCCGTAAAGCGTGATGCCTTGCGTAGCGAAGGTGGGCTGCATTTCTTCCAATGCGCGTTCCACTTCTTCGGTGACTTCCATGGTGTTGGCACCGTATTGGCCGGACATGGTCATGAGAATGCCAGGCCGGCCTTGAATCAGTGCGTCGCCGAATTTGGGTTCAGCGGCTTCCACCACGCTGGCGACGTCTTTCAGCCGGACACTTTGCCCGTCGTGCTGGGTTATCGGCACTTCTTCCAAAGCAGCAGCAGTGAGAAACTGGCCTTCGGATTGGAGGACGATGCGCTGGGCTTTGGTTTCGATGAACCCGGCACCGCGCACGCCAGTGGCATTGCGGGCGGCGGTGAGAACATCCTCCAGGGAAAGACCGAAAGCGATCAGGCGCTCCGGCTTGACTTGAATTTGCAGTTGGCGCACTTCGCCGCCAAAGACCGTAACTTTGGCCACTCCCGCGACGGACAGAACACGCGGACGCACGACCCAATCCGCAAAGGTGCGGAGTTGCATGGGGGAAAGTTTTTCTGACACCAGCCCGAATTTCAACAGATCCATGGTGGACGAAGTGAGCGGAGACATTTTCGGCGACTTGACCCCGAGCGGCAATTCTCCCGCGAGTTCGGCAAGGCGTTCGTTCAACATTTGCCGGGCGACATAAATATCTGCGCCTTCCTTGAACACGGCCGTGATGACAGAAAGACCTTGAATGGATTCTGAGCGCATCGATTCAAGGTGGCCGACGCCATTGATGGCGTTTTCCACGGGCCGCGTCACGATGGCTTCGACTTGTTCCGAAGCCAGTCCCGGCGCTTCTGTCTGAATAGTGACCTGCGGCTGGACGAATTCCGGAAAGACATCGAGTTTGGCGTGCTGCGCCACATATGCGCCATAGCCCAGCAAAACACAGGTGAGCGCGATGACAACTCCGCGATACCGCAGGGAGAATTGAACGAGGTAATTCAGCATGGCGATCAGTCTTGCAGGCCGTTTACCAGAGCGCCGGCGTGGTTCAACTCTTCGGAACGGATTTGGGCCGCACCCGTGACGACAATCATTTCTTTGGCTTTCACTCCTTCGGTGGCGAACCAGCCATTGGCGAGCGGATGAATCAGGCTTACTTCGCGCCGGACAAAATCATTTTCACCTGCTTGCACATAAACCCAGGTCTTGCCGTCGGCGCGCAGAATCGCGGAGCGGGGAATGATGACGCCGGTCAGCGGGGTGTCGGACTTTTTCAGGTAAGCGGTGACGGCCACGCCCGGACGCCAAACGGGTGAACTGGGTTTCACGAGATACATGAAGGCTTGCCCCTGAGTTTGCGGATCGGAAACGGGCAAAGCCCCGATTAATGAGGCGACGGCGGAACTGGATTCGTCAGAGACAGGAATCAAGCGGGCCTGACCGGGAGCCGGGTTTAAATCTTCACCGGCGGGCAATTCCACGCGCACCAGCGAGCTTTCCAGCAACGAAAAAGAACGAATGGTTGTGGGCCAATCTTTTTCACTGAGTGCGGGCAATCCCCAGGCGAGAATCATGCGGGAGCGTGTATTTTCCGCGGCCAGACGGTCACGCGTCGCTGCGGCTTCGGCAGTTTGCACCGCCCGGTTGGAGGTGAGTTTTTGCGTTTCGAGCAGGAGTTGATCGCGTTTCGCATTGACCTCGGCGGTCTGGAGGGTGCGGGTAGAGGCGTTGTTCTGTTCGTATAATGCTTTGGTCCGTTTCAATTCTTCTGATGAGTTTTTGGCGACGGTGTCGGCGAGGTTGATTTCGGCTTCCCGTTGCAATTTTGTTTGCTCAAATTCCTGAGCGGAAACTTTGGCGGCCAATTCGGCATTTGCCAGTTCGGTCACCATGGCGGCGAGGGCGGTGGGATCAACGACGCGGCCATAGGCTTTAACTTCCGGCGTGATCGTGGCGGCGGCCAGCGGTTCGAGCGCCAGCCCGACGCGCTTCTGCGTTTCCGCGTTCAAGGTGACCGCGGTTTCGCCGTTGGCAGTGCGTTTCACTTTTGGTTTCGCGTCATCGGCTTTGGCTTCCCCGGCTTCTTTGGCGAAGGCGGGCCCGCTGAGCGCGAGGCAGATACTGAGCGCGAGACTTCCTGAAAGAATGGATGGGCGTAGGTTCAAGGGCGTTTCTCCGGCTGGGCCGTTTTGTCCGGCGCGGTTTCGGTCACGAGCGATTCCATAGATTGGAGCGGTTGTTGCAAAGTGTCTTCCAGAGCACCGAGTGTTTCCCTGACTCTAGCTCGTGCTTCAGCGCGGCTTAGCTCGATCACGCCCAGATCGGAACGGGCGTTCAATAAATCGAGCTTGTCGGAGGCGCCGGCTTGAAGCTGCACTTCCACGGACTGCATTTGCTTTTCCTGAGCAGAATAAAGGGATTCGCCAGCCTGCAATTGTTCCAATGCGAGTTGATAAGCGGCGAGGGCGGCGTCGATCTCACTCATGACTTTTGCTTGCAGAGCGGTGAAGCGGGCTGCGGTTTCCGCGCGTCGCGCCTGCGCTTCGGCAATGGGGCCTTGATTGCGGTTGATGACGGGAATTTCCGCGGTTAAGCCCAACTGCCATTTGTGATCTCCCTGATCCCATTGATAGCCGGTGCCGAGATGCACATCCGGATATTGTTTGGCGATTTCCAATTGGAGCGCGGATTGCGAGGCGGCGTATTCGGACAGGGCGCTTAAAATATCCGGACGGCTTTGCAACGCGGTTTGGCGCGCCGCCGGGGAAGTCAATTGCGTCGCTGCGGGCAGGCTGGTTTCAGTGAACGTCAGTTCGATGTTATTTAACGCGCTCAAGGGCAATCCCAACGCGGCCGCAACACGCACGCGGGCATCCTGAGAGCGGCTTTGCGCGGTCTGAACGTCCTGACGCGTTTTTTCCCATTGAGTGCGATTAGGCAATAAGTCATTGCGCGCGAGGGAACCGGCTTCGACGCGCTGTTCGAGCAGGCGGAGCGCATCGGATTGGAGATTCAACTGCTGTTGCAGCAAGGCGAGCTGGCGATGAGCGGCGGCGTAATCGAGCAGGCTTTTGCGC
>JBEHZA010000516.1:0-3770 GCA_048497895.1 Verrucomicrobiota bacterium | reverse complement strand
GTGGCGGCTACGACCAACAACCGCATGGAACTGCAAGCGGCGATTGAAGGTCTGAAAGCGCTCAAGCGGCCTTGTGAGGTGGATTTTTATACGGACTCCAATTACCTCAAAGATGGCGTGACGGGCTGGATGTTCAATTGGAAGCGCAACGGCTGGAAAACCAAGGCGAAGAAACCGGTGAAGAACGCCGATCTCTGGCGTCAGCTTGATGCCGCCGTCGCACTGCATAAAATAACCTGGCATTGGCTGAAGGGCCACGCTGGCCATGCGGGCAACGAGCGTTGCGACCAATTGGCTACCATCGCCATCGAAGCCTTGAAACAACGCAGCACGAAGGAGCAATTGAAAGCAGCTTTGCGGGAATTCAAGGCCAGCGAAGAGTCCGCTGGCGAAACGGATTTGCTTTCCACTGCGGAATCATCGCGGAAAATCGCTTGAGCTTTCGGGGCGGGCAGGGCTCAATGCTCCTATGAATCGCCGTCATTTCTTCAAAGCGGCCGCCTTGGGCGCTGTCACTGCGCCTCAACTCACTTCGGCTGCGGAGCCGCACCCTTTAATTTCGGCTGATGGTAAATTTTTCCACGAACCGGCGTTGAAATCGCCATTGGTGAGCGATGTTGATGTCATTGTTTGTGGGGCTGGCCCGGCAGGGGTTTCAGCGGCGATTACGGCGGCGCGTTCGGGTGCCAAGGTGCGGTTGTTCGAGTGGCGCGGCTGTCTGGGGGGCGTGTGGACGGCAGGGTTGCTGGGTTATCTGCTCGATTTTGACAAGCCCGGCTTTGCCAAAGAACTGACCCGTAAACTGGACGAACGCGGTGCCCGGCGGGGCACCAGCGCCAAGAGCATTTGCTACGAGCCGGAAGGCATGAAGTTGCTGCTCGAAGATTTGTGTGTCGAAGCGGGAGTGAAATTCCAGTTTCACACCCGGGTGGCGGCGGCGTATCTTGAAGACCGTCGGCTCACGACGGTGATCACGGAATCCAAATCCGGACGGCAGGCGTGGCGTGCGCCGGTATTTATTGACGCGACAGGTGATGGCGATCTGGGCGCCCTGGCGGGTTGCGCGTGGGAAATTGGTGAATCACAAAGTTGTCCGTGCCAGCCGATGTCGCTGAACGCGCTGCTGGTGGTCAAGGATGCGGCGGCATTGAGCGATTTCATTCATGGCTCCGATCCGAGCGCCCGGGATAATCAATCGAAGGATAATTTTTTAAAGGAAATCAAGAAGGCCGGTTTCTTCCCCTCGTACAGCAAGCCGACGCTGTGGCAGATTCGCGATAATCTGCTGCTGGTCATGATGAACCACGAATACAGTGTGATGCCCTACGATGCCGCGGCAGTGACTGAGGCGACCGTGCGGGCACGTAGTGAACTGAACCGGATTGTGAATGGTTTGCGCAAGCTCGGTGGCCCGTGGGAGGGAGTGCAGATTGCCGCGACCGCAGAACAAATCGGCGTGCGGGATGGGCGTCGCATTCGCGGACGCTTCGTCGTAAGTAAGGACGATGTCGTTTCCGGCGCGCGGTATGAGGATGGAGTCGTGCGGCCTACCTTTAGTGTGGATATTCATGCAATCTCCGGTGAGAACAACAAAACGGCGGCCTACAGCAACGCCGGTATCAAGGTGAAGCCGTATGATATTCCGCTGCGGGCGCTGGTGGCGAAGGATGTAGATGGTTTGATGATGGCGGGGCGTTGCATCAGCGGCGATTTCATTGCGCATGCGAGTTATCGTGTGACGGGCAACGCGGTGGCTATGGGTGAAGCTGCGGGAGTAGTGGCAGCTATCGCCGCGCAATCGCGCCGTCTGCCGCATCTGGTGGCCTGGACGGAAGGTGAAGCCCTTTTAAAAAAGATCGGCTTGCGGGGATGAGCAATTTTTTTGTCATAGCCATCCTGCTGGTCGGGCTGGGTTGCCAAAGCGTTTTCGCGGCAGATAAAGAAAACGCGATCGTGCCGCGAAAATTTCCTGAACCCAAACATATCGTGATGACCTGGGTGCCACCATACGGCATCGAGAAAGTCAAAGCGCGTTTGAATGAATCGTTCGATGGGCTGGGGATGAAGGACGGTCTAACGCATCTGGCTTTGCAATTCTGGACGCCCACAAAATCCGGTGGCATCGAGCGGGCGCAGAAATACCATCCAATTACGGACGCGGCGATTGCCGGCCTGCGCGATTGGGGCCACACCAACGGTGTGCGGGTGCTTCTGTGCGTGTTCAATGGCGAGCAATCGTGGAATTGGGATTTGGCCCGGGCCGGGTTCGTTGAGCATCCACGGGAATTTGCTGACGCGTTGATTGCTGAAGTGGAGCGCCTGGATCTGGATGGAGTGGATAGTGATTTGGAGGGCAACGGTTCGTTCGATACGGATAAGGCCGCCTTCGTTGCTTTTATGCGCGATTTGTCGGCTAAACTGCACGCGAAAGGAAAACATCTGACCGTCGATACCTTTGCTTACATCTGGAACGCGCCGAACCAAAACTGGTGGCCGGATTTATTGCCGCTGGTGGATGGGTTGACGACGATGGGCTACGAAGAAATTGGAGCTAAAGCGGATGGCTGGCGATCTTTCGCGGCGCAGAAGGTGGCAGCGGGCATGAATGGAGCAAAGTTGCTCATCGGAATGCCCGCGACGAAAAATGAATGGCGCGGGAATAAAGCTTCTGAGCAATTGCGTTGGGTGCGGGAGGACGGCGGAGTGAGCGTGTCCTTCTGGGATGCCCAACTTGATGCCGCCGCCTGGCGGGCGAAAGAAGTGTGGTCGGTGTTGAAAGAAATTCGCGGCTTGAAGTGAACACCGGTAAAGCCCGGTTTGGTCCGGGGTTTACACGGGCTTTGAGTTTGTGGTATATTCTCCAGAGGTAGCGAATTTGATATGGATACCGCAATAGTCACGGTTGAGGGAGAGGGGCAGACAATACATTTGCCCAAAGGCTTCTATTTGCCAACCCCAACCGTTCTGGTTCGGCACGAGGGAGAGTCAATTGTGCTTGAGCCACTCCGGACAGCGGTTACCTGGCCGGTGGATTTTTTTGAATCCATCCGCATTGATGATCCCGCTTTTGTGCGTCCAGAGCAGGGACAGTTACCTCCAATCAAACCCCTCTGACACGGTTAATGACCTATTTGCTCGACACGGACACCTGCATCAGCGTGTTGCGCGGACGTTCTGCAACTGTGGATCGATTGCGGTAATTAAATTCGGGCGATTGTGCAGTTTCGATAATTAGCGTTTATGAATTGTATTGCGGGTTGAGCAAGGCTCAAAACCCGGCGAGAGAACGCCAGAAGGTGGAGTTGTTTTTGAGTGCGCTTACCACACTTCCTTTTGATTACGCTTCGGCAGAGATTGCCGCCCGAATTCGTGCGGAGTTGGAATCCCGTGGCACTCCGATTGGGCCTTACGATTTGCTTATTGCTGGTCAAGCATTGGCAGGATCGTTGACACTGATAACTGGTAACTTGAGTGAATTTCGGCGGGTTGAGGGGTTGAAAATTGAGTCCTGGATCTAACTCTACAGACGCACGGGTGTTTCAGTTAGACTTCTAAACCAGCAGGGAAATACACAAACGCGTAATCAAATTACGATTCTATGTTGCGAAAAGCAGCATGGCCTAATCACCTCGGGCCCACGCCGGTTTTTTGGTTTCAAACGAGACCATTTGGTGAGTCAGCGGGTGCTTGAAACGCAATTGCCAGGCGTGCAGGCAGAGTGGGGGATCAGTGAGGGCCAGAGTCTGGGTCGCGCCCAGCTTTTGGCTGGG
>JBEHZA010000515.1:0-3787 GCA_048497895.1 Verrucomicrobiota bacterium | reverse complement strand
CACAGCAACATATCGATCAGTTGCCGGTTCCTGATTTTGGCTTTTGCACCGTACAGAAATTATCAAACGGTATATTCACCACCTTATTTGAAACGAGTTCATCCAGTTGAGTTAAATCCTGATCCGTCAAAACTGTGCCGGTAATTCTAACGAGCAAAGAGACCGATTCGTCGGCACGAACATTTGCATATCTCTCTGATTTCTGGAATTCAGTGTTCAGAGCTTTGCAAACCTCTCTGATATTGCGACGCTTTCGATCAGTAGGGCGCTCATAATTTTGAGTTACACAGACAAAGGCGATCAGGCCAATCACGGCCAGAAACGACAGCAAAAGTCCATGCCTTCCAATCATTCGTATATGCCTTGCTTGCATGAGTATCGCTGCCGATAACATCAATCAATTATAATGGGCTCCATTTTAACCGGCCCGCTTTGGCCGCCCGCAACACTGCCTCAAACAACTCTTATTCTCTCAAGATTGCCGCCACGTCGTCACTTTGTCTGCGCACATATTCAAAACCATGCTGCCCTTGTTTCTCGTCGAAACCCATAATGGACGCTTGCTTGTTGTCGGGCGATCTCAGTCGAAAAGCTTCCAGAAAACGTGCACCATCCGGAGATGCCACTTGCTCCGCTTTTCGAAATAATTGATCCGCGTTTGCGCCAATTTTTATAGCGCTCGTATGAAGCAGCGCCAAAAAGCATAAATTTTCGCGGTAATCGAGCTTCAAACCTTCAATTAAGTGAGCAATTAACCCGGATATAATGGGTTCGGATATGTTTTGGCGGACTGCTAATTCCGCCATTCGTTTTGAGTAAATCAACCAGGCCCAACTGCATCGTTCACCGAACGCCAAAGTAATCTGTTCTCGTTCGGCCATCGTAGTGTTCGCCTTGGCGAATTCATCAATGATTTTTCCTAATTTAATATCTGTTCGGCAGGGTATGGCCGGATGTTTGAACAATTCACAGGATTCGCCTGATAGCTCCGGTTGTAGTTCCTCGATAAATGAATTGAAATCGACTGCGTTCATTTTCTCACCCCTCCTGCCTCACCACCACCTTCAACGATTCCACCGTTGGATGCGCCGCCAGTTCCACCGCCTCCGCCGTTTGCGCCAGTGAAAACTCATGCGTAATTAATTTGCGCACATCCAGCTTCCGCGAGAACACCAGTTGCGCCACCTCCTCCTGCAACGTCACGTCCGACGAATAACTCCCGATCAAATCTTTTTCATCCACGCAAATCGTCGAGAGATCCAGTTCTGTCAACGCTCCCCGTTTCGTGTGTGCGAACAGCAACACCTGGCCCGCCCCGCGCAACAGACTCTGCGCCTGCCGCATCACCGCATCCACCGGCGTCGCAATCACCGCCGCATCCAACCCGCGCCCCTTTGTAATCCGCTGCACCTGTTCCTTGAGATCAGCCGCATCCCCGCGCAAAGCGAATTTCGCTCCGAACTGTTTCGCCAATGCCAGCCGCGCATCCAACAAATCCGTCGCCACCACCTTCATGCCTGCCAGTGCCAGCAGCTTCGTGAACATCAAACCAATCGGCCCCTGCCCCGTCACCAGCACAAAATCGCCTTTCAAAATCGCCAGCCGCCGCACCGCTTTCAATACCGTATTCACCGGCTCCAGCATCGCTCCTTCGCTGAATGAATTGCGCTGGGGAATCTTCACCACGCCCGGCAGACAAAACGACATCACCCGCACATACTCCGCGTAACCGCCACCCGCCGGCTCAAACCCCGCCGTAATCCCCGTCCGCTTGTATTGCGGACACTGCGCAAACGCCTGATGCCGGCACGCATGACACTTCAGGCACGGCACATGATGATGCAACGCCACCCGATCCCCCACCTTCCACCCACGCACCTTCGCGCCTGCCTTCACAATCGTTCCCGACGTCTCGTGTCCGAAAATCCGTGGCGGCGGCACCGTCCCATAATGAATCTTTTTGATGTCCGTCGGACACACCCCGCACACGGCCACCCGCACCAGAATTTCGCCCGCGCCGATGCTTGGCACCGGCACTGTTTCCAGACACAAATCCTTCACTCCGCGGTACACGACCGCCTGCATATTTTTTGGCAAATCACCCATGACGCCCACACCCATACCGGAAAACACCCCTGCTGGAAAGGCCGAACCCATTCATCGGACAGCGACCGTCCCCGGTCGCAGCAACGTCCGCAAGCCCAACGGTGTAACAAAACTCCATGCGCTTCTCGCTCTCCACCAAAAACCTTCACCAACCACCTCGATTCCGCACTTGCGCGAGACCGGCCAAGTCCCCACTTTAGCGGGCATGCGCAAGACGTTCCGGCCGGTGCAAAAACTCAAACTCGTTGCCACCACCCCGCAGTCCATGCGGCTGGCCTCAGCACGGGCGCAAGTTGAGGTCCGGGTGCTCACACCGGATTTGTTCCGGTTCCGCCTAACCTCCGCCAAAGATTTTTCTCCCCAACCCTCCTGGGCCGTTGTGAAAACGGATTGGCCGGAAACCGCCACCCGGTTAACCCATTCCCCTGCCGAAGTACGATTAAGCACCTCCGCCGGCCAATTCACACTGGACCTCATTAACGGCTCATGGACGCTGGCCGGTCATCATGATTTCCCCCTCTTCTCCAGCGAGGCCGCGCAAACCGGCTTTGCCGGGCCACACGCTAGAATTGGATTGTCGCTTCAAGCAGAAGAAAGTCTGTTCGGCCTCGGCGAAACCACCGGACAATTCAACAAGCGCGGCCTCATTCGCGAGTTCTGGAACCAGGATGTGCTCGGCCATGCCTCGTGCATTCATCCCGGTCTGCGGAATTTATATGTCTCCATTCCGTTCGGCATTTCCCTGCGGCTCGGACGCGCCGCCGGTTTGTTCTGGGACAATCCCGCGCGGCAAAGCTGGGATTTAGGCCAGACTCAACTCGACCGCTGGCAGATGGAAGCCCACTCCGGCGAGATTGATTTGTATTTCTTCCTCGGCCCCACGCTGGCCGATCTCGTCACCCGCTATACGGAGTTAACCGGTCGGATGCCACTGCCACCGAAGTGGGGCCTGGGTTACCAGCAATCGCGCTACAGTTATCCCACCCGTCAACGCGTGGAGGAAATCGCCCGCACCTTCCGCGAGAAACAAATCCCGTGCGACGTGCTCTATCTGGATATTCATCACATGGACAGGTATCGCGTCTTCACCTTCGGCAAAGATTTTCCCCGTCCGAAGCAAATGCTCGCGCAGTTGGCCAAACAAGGATTCAAAGTCGTCACTATTGTCGATCCCGGCGTAAAGAACGATTCGAAGTTTGGCGTGTTGAAACGCGGCCGGGCCTTGAATGCGTTCGTTCAGGCGCCGGACAGTAAAAAAGATTTCATCGGCAAAGTCTGGCCCGGCAAATCCCGCTGGCCGGATTTCCTGAACGCCCGCGTGCGCGCGTGGTGGGGCCGCGAGCAGGCGCAGTTGCAGCAGTTGGGCGTCGCCGGTTTCTGGAATGACATGAACGAACCCGCCCTCTTCGATATTCCCGGAAAAACTCTGCCTGATAATTGCCAGCATCAAAGCGATCACGGCCCCTTGTCCCATGCGGAAGCGCATAATCTTTACGGCCAGCAAATGGCACGTGCCTCCCGGGCTGGCGCGTTGCAACACGCGCCGAACGAACGCCCCTTTGTCATTACCCGCGCCGGTTACGCCGGCGTGCAACGCGAATCCATTGTCTGGACTGGCGATAACAGCTCCTTCTGGGAACATCTTGCGGAATCCATTCCCATGCTGTTGAACCTCAGTTTA
>JBEHZA010000514.1:0-3788 GCA_048497895.1 Verrucomicrobiota bacterium | reverse complement strand
CACGGGTTTGATCGTCACTATTGCCAGTTATTATCATAGCCAGACGCGTTATCGGGAGTTTGAACTCCGCTTTGAACTGGATCGCAACAAGAAGCATCTCGAAGAGGCTAATCGCAAGCTCGTGGAACTGGACGAAGTGAAGAGCCGCTTTTTTGCCAACATCAGCCATGAGTTGCGCACGCCGCTGACATTGCTGCTCGCTCCCATGGAAACGTTGCAGCAACAGAAAAGCCACGCTTTCGATGCGCAAACGCGTGAGTGGTTGCAAACGATGCAGGCCAATGGTCTGCGCCTGCTCAAGCTGATCAATGACCTGCTGGACCTGGTGCGGTTGGAATCCGGTAAAATGGAGGTTAAGCGGGAGCCGGTATCAATCCGGGATTTCGTCAAAGGACTTTCCAATTCCGTGCGCAAAGTTGCCGATGATAAACGGGTGCGCTTGAACGCCGTCATTGCGGATGACGTCGGCACGGTGATTACGGATCGCGACAAGCTGGAGAAGGTTGTGTTGAATCTGGTGTTCAATGCCATCAAGTTCACTTCGGCGGGCGGTACGGTAGAAGTCCGTGCCGACAAAGTGGGCAATGAGCTGGTCTTGCAAATCGTGGATACCGGCATGGGCATTTCAGCGAAAAATCTGCCGTTTATTTTCACCCGTTTTTGGCAGGCTGATACTTCTTCCAATCGCAAATATCAGGGCACCGGCATTGGTCTGGCGCTGGTCAAAGAATTGGTCGAGGTGCAATCCGGCAGTGTGGCAGTGGCCAGTCAGGAAGGCAAAGGGACGACGATGACCGTGAAATTACCCTACGTAGCGGCGGAGCCTGGCGCCGAGGTGGAAACGGCGGTGGAACCCGAGGCTGTGACTGTAGCTCCCGAACAGCAGAGAAAAACGGATGAATGGCTTGCAAATTTATATCGGCGTGCAGAATTGTATCCGTCATTAACTTCCGTAAAGGAGAGTGTTCGACCTGTGGAAATAACTGCCCGCGGACCCAAGCCCAGAGTGCTGATTGCCGACGATGAGCCGGATATGTTGCGCTTTCTTAAATCGCAACTCACCAGCCATTACCAGATTCTGGAAGCCGTCGATGGCCAGCAGGCCGTGGAAAAAGCCTCACAATTTATGCCGGATGTTGTGCTGTGCGACATGATGATGCCCGGCAAGGATGGCTTGCAGGTTTGCCGTGAATTGCGCGCTAAAGTGGGCACGGAAAACATTCCCATTATTCTCCTGACGGCCCGGGCGGATGAAGAAACCAAGCTAAAAGCGCTTTCGGACGGGGCGAGTGATTTTTTGACGAAACCGTTTTCGACCACGGAATTGCACGTGCGGTTGCGCAATTTGATCAGTTCGCACGAATTGCAACGCCGGATTGCCAAACAGAATCAGGTTTTGGAAGCCACACTGGAACAGTTGAAAGATGCCCAGGCGCAACTGGTGCAATCGGAGAAGATGGTTTCGTTGGGCCGCATGAGCGCCGGGATTATCCATGAAATCAATAACCCGCTCAATTATGCCAAGACGGGTTTATATACCTTGCGGAAAAAATCCCAATATATTTCAGCGGACCAAAAGGCCGAATACGAAGAGATTTTAAAGGACATTGAAGAAGGGGTTAACCGCGTTAAAAATATCGTTTCTGATTTGCGGACATTTACGCACCCGAACGCGGAGCAATTTGAACGGGTCGAAATTAAAACCGTAGTGACGGCGGCGCTGCGCTTCCTGAACAACGAATGGCGTGACAAGGTGGAAATGCACGATCTGGTGCCGGAAGAGATGATGATTCTGGGCAACCGGAACAAACTGGTGCAAGTGCTGGTGAATCTGGTGCAGAATGCCATCGACGCGCTGGCGTCTAAAAAATACGTCGATGAAAAGCCAACGATTTGGATTGAAGGCAAAGTTGAGGACGCTGTCAGCAAGTTGATTATCCGGGACAATGGCGAAGGGATTAAGACGGAGAATCTGGAGAAAATCTATGACCCGTTCTTTACCACCAAAGATGTGGGGCAGGGAATGGGGCTGGGGTTAAGTATTTGTTACCGAATCATTCAGGAACATGGGGGTTGGATTTCGGTTAAAAGCGAACCTGGGAAATTTTGTGAATTTACATTGGAATTTCCTGTAAAAGTGCAAGAATAAGTCACAGTAACACGAGTCTAAAGCAATCGGGTCTTATGCAAAGTTTTTACGATTATAAAAAATACGCAATACTCTATGTGGACGACGAAGAGAAGTCCCTGAAGTATTTTACCCGTGCCTTCGGCGATCAATTCCGGATTTTGACGGCCAGTAACGCGGCTGAAGGAATGAAGATTCTGGAGGAAAACCGGGATGACATCGGTTTGCTCATGACCGACCAGCGCATGCCGGGTGAAAAAGGCGTGCAACTGCTTGAGAAGGTTCGCCAGTTGCGGCCCCGCATTATCCGTATTCTGGCCACGGCTTATTCCGATCTCGATGCGGCGATTGACGCCGTTAATAGCGGAGCGATTTATAAGTACATCACCAAGCCCTGGGACATTCCGCAATTGGAAACCACCCTGCGGCGGGGACTTGAGTTCTTCATCGTGCAACGCGAGCGCGACCAGTTGTTGAAAGAGAAGATGTCCGTGCTGCACAACATGATGATTACGGATCGCGTGGTCAGTCTCGGATTGCTGGCGGCGGGATTGGGACATCATTTGCGCAATTCTCTGGTGGCGGTCCGGACGTTCCTTGATCTGGCGCCTTCCAAACTGAAAGAAGAGCACGTTGATTTGGAGGAATTGCGGAACCCGAATTTCTGGCGCGATTTCTATCAAAATGTGCAGGGACAGATTCGCCGGATTACCGATTTATTGACCGATTTGGGAGTGATTGCGGACAAAGCCGACATGGGCTTGCGCGATCAGGTGCGTCTGGCCGAAGTGGTGGCCGGGGCCATCGCCAAATTGAAGCCGGACCTGGACGCGCGAAACATCACGTTGGACAATAAGATCCCAGATAATCTGCCACTGCTCACGGTGGACAGCAGCAAGTTTTATCGTTTGTTCGAATTGTTGTTGAAGGATGAAATTGCCAATTTGCCTCCCGGCTCACATATTTCGTTTAACGCCGAAGCCCTGGCGGCGGGCAACGATGGCGGACCGGCGGTGCGTTTAATCATGCAGGATGACGGTCCTGGCATTTCAGATGAATCGCTGCGTTCCGTGTTCGATCCTTTCTTCGTGCGCAATGACAACCCGCAAGAATTCGGCATCAATTTGATGGCCTGTTATTTCATCGTTTATCACCATGGCGGACAGATTGATGTGAAAGCGGGCGTGCCGAAGGGCAGCACTTTTACGCTGACGTTCTCCACACAGCCGCAGGTTTTATCCGTGCAGAAGGAAGAGCAGGATTTTATCTCGAAGGTGCTGACGAACGATGTGCTCTGGGAGAAATTGCTTTCCGGCAATTGATCTGCGGACGGAAAAATCAGCCAGCGACTAAAATCTCGTTGGCTTCTGAAATTCCTTCCGGTAGAGTAGCGGCATCTTATTGCTGGCAGAAGTGTGGGTTGTTTTCAGACGGTTGGGTTGGCTGATTCGGTGTGGATAGAATTTAGCGCTTAATTGCGGCCGGCAGAGCAAAGAGCAGATTTTTCACAACGTATGCTCGCCATTCCATCAACGAGTAATTCGCCGAAGACCGGCTCCGGATCGCCGTCGGCTTCCGCCTCGAACCCGAGGGCTCGGTAGAACGCGACCGCCTGGTCGAGCCGCGAGACCGGGATGACGACATGGCTGACGCTGTCGGC
>JBEHZA010000513.1:0-3790 GCA_048497895.1 Verrucomicrobiota bacterium | reverse complement strand
TCTTCGCCGGCGGCTTGATCGAGTTGGGCACGTAAGGCCCACCGTATTGATCGCGTAGTTCCGTCGTGCGCTTCCGCAAAGATGCAGCCACCTCCGCGTAATTCGGATCGTTGATCAAATTGTGCGTCTCGTTGAAATCCGCTTCGTGATCATAAAGTTCTTCAACCAACGGTTTCTGCTCGAACCAGCGAACATAGGTCCAGCGCGCCGTCCGAATGCCTTCACTTTTCGGAATATTATCCCGGTCAAACAAATGCTCGTAGAAGAACTCCGTGCGCCAATCCTTCGGCGTTTGCGCCTTCAGCAGTGGAACGAGACTGTGGCCTTGCAATAACGACGGCACCGCTACGCCCGCCAGATTCAACATGGTCGGCGCGAGATCGACATTCAGCACGACCGGGTCCAGCACTTGCCCGCGTTTTGCTTTTTCTACGCGCGGATCGAACACGATCAACGGCACGCGAATGGAATGCTCGTAGATATACCATTTATCGGCAAAGCCGCGATCGCCGAGAAAATAACCGTTATCGCCCGTGAAAATGATGATCGTGTTGTCCGCGAGCCCGCGCTTTTGCAACGCCTCACGAATCCGGCCGATCACGAGGTCCACGCCGCTGATCATGCGGTAGTAGCCCTTGACCATTTCCTGAAATTTCTGCGGTTCATTGAAACGCCAGTTGAAGCGCACGCGGCTCTCGGAGTTTTTCAGGAAATCCGGCTGCGTGTTGAAAAATTCATCCGCCATGGTTTTGGGCACAGGGATCGTCACGTTCTTGTACAGGTCATCGACTTCGTGTTGCCAGAAATATTGCTTGGGATCGTTGTCCTCTGCGTGCGGCGCATTGAAGCTGACGGAGAGGCAGAACGGTTCACCTGGTTTGACGGTGTCGAGAAATGCGATGGCTTTTTCACCTTCGATGTCCGTGAGATGTTTCTCCGTGCCGTCCGGCTGTTTCTTCCAATAAGGCGTCCGGTTGAGCGGGACGAAATAATCAAACATGCGGTCTGTACCGCCTTTCTCCACACCCACTCCGAACTTGCCGACAAAGCCCGTCCGATAACCCGCTTGCTTCAAGCGCACGGGATAACTGACGTCGGTGTGCTTGTCTGCGATCGGCGGCGTATTGAACGTGTAACGATGCGTGCGTTCATACAGGCCCGTGAAGATCGAAGCCCGGCTCGCTGCGCAAATGGCGGTCGTCACAAACATATTGCGGAACCGCACGCCATCATGTGCAAGCGCATCCATGTTGGGCGTTTTGATGATCGGATTGCCCGCGCAACCCATCGTATCCCACCGCTGATCGTCGCTCAGAATGAAAACAATGTTCGGACGCTGATCTGCCGCCAGCACGCGACCTGGAAGGTATGCGAACAAGCTCAACGTAAAACCGAGAGCAATCAACAGACGATGGTGACTACGCATAAGACGACAACTCCTGTTAGTAGAAACGACTTCCGTTCGGGCGTCACTGAGCTTTCGCTTTGGCGTTCCAGACTTTCAAGTTGCGGATTTGCGCATCATCTCCGCTGACGGCGAACCAATAGCGGGCCTTGGGCGTGGCCAAATAAGGGTGTTTGCCTTTCAAAGTTTCACCGGCCATTTGCACGACCATTTCGTCCCCGCGAATTTCCAGCGTGACCGGATACCATTCATCGCCTTTGAGCTTTTGCTTGGAGACCGCCAGCGGCTTGCTCGAAGCCTTTTCGCCCGGCGGATTGGGGCTGTCTTCGTAAATGCCAAAGTTGCCTTTAGTGGCGACAAAACGGCCGACGTGGCCTTTGCCATCGAACCCGAAATAGAATGTGCGCGCTTCGCCGAGGCGAAATTCAAAATTAACGATGAGCGTGGAGACATCTCCCGGATGATGCAGCACCGCGGCGTGTTTGTCGGCGGCGACTTCGGTGCCGTGCAGAATGCCGTTCTCGGATTTCCAGGCGCCTTTAATGACTTTCCATTCGTCACCCAACGGCTTGCTGAAATCCGGCGCATAGGGTTCGCCGGTCGGATCATTCAGGATCGGTGCGGCAGTTGCATTCAAGGCGAGAGCCAGCCAGACGGATGCAAGCAGAGCGAGAGCAGGGAAGCGGTTTCGTTTCATGAGAGTGAAAGTATGGGTTTAAATCGGCGGTTCAATTAAGGGTGTCAAATTGTGCGCAGATTGGACGCTTTGGCCAAGCGAATATTCGCACGGAGTTTGCGAACGGATGACTGTCGATGGGAGCGCGGCATTTATGCCGCTTCACCGTTCGGATGTCGTGGCGTGTGCGAGTGTCCATAGGCCGTTTGGATATTGAAGCGGCATAAATGCCGCGCTCCTATTCGCTGAGGGCGATCGTGCGACACGGTTCGGTGACATTCCGTTTCGATCAATTACTTACAAATTCTCACGGTCGGCTCCGGCCCAGGGCGCGGAGTTGGGCGAGTTTGTCGGCCATTTCTTTCACCCGCTCAGGATATTGTTCCGCAAGGTTGTTCTTCTCCCCGAGATCTGCTGCCAGATTATACAATTGCGGCAGGGGATCGTTGCCGGTTTCCGTGTGGGTGTTCTGATTAACCTTCGGCCCTTTACCCGGCTCAATGTATTTCCATTGCCCCACGATCAATGACAGCACGCCCGCATGTTCCACTACATAATCACGTCCGGTCTCCGATTTTCCGAGCAGCGCCGCCAGTTCATTGAAACTGTCCGGTCCGGCATCTTCGGCCAGCTTTTGCCCGGTCAACGTGGCGAACGTATGCAGCAGATCCACGTGGCTGAACAAGGCTTCGGAGACGCCCGTTTTCACGTGTCCCGGCCACCGCACAATGAAAGGCACGCGGGTGCCACCATCAAACGCACTATATTTGCTGCCGCGCAACGGCCCGGCGGGTTTGTGGTTGTTCAAGTTTTCCAGCGAACCATCCTGATAGCCGTCATCGACGACGGGGCCGTTGTCACTGCTGAAAATGACGAGCGTTTTCTCCGTCAATTTCAAGCGATCCAGCGTGGCCAGCACTTCGCCCACGCTCCAGTCGAGTTGCTGAATTGCATCCCCGCGAATGCCGCAACCGCTTTTGCCGAGGAAGCGGGAATGGGGTGTGTGTGGCACGTGAATATCGTGCGTGGCGAAATAGAGAAAGAACGGCTGCTCACGATGTTGTTCGATGAACGTGGTAGCTTTGCGCGTGAGCACATCCGCAAAGTCTTCATCGACCCAGCGTGCGGATTTGCCGCCGGTCATGAAACCAATCCGGCTGATGCCATTTACAATCGTGTCATTGTGGCCGTGGCTCGGTTTGACTTTGAGCAGTTCCGGATTCTCCTTGCCGGTCGGTTCGTTGCCGATTTTTTTTCCGTAGGAAACTTCAATGGGGTCGCTGGGGTCCAGTCCGAGTACATGGTGATTTTCTACATACACACACGGCACCCGGTCGCCCGTGGCTGGAAGAATAAACGCGTAATCAAACCCCAATTCCAGCGGGCCGGGCTTGATCTCGCCATTCCAATCCACCTTGCCATCGCCCAGGCCGAGGTGCCATTTACCGACGCAGCCGGTAGCGTAACCGACTTGATGCAGTGTGGAGGGGATGGTCTGGCGACCCGGACTGATGATCAACTTCGCATCGCCGGGGAGAATGGCGGTGCCTTTCTTACGCCAGGCGTATTCGCCGGTGAGCAGCGAGTAGCGCGACGGAGTGCAGGTGGCGGAAGAAGCATGGGCGTTCGTGAAGCGCAAGCCTTCGGCGGAAAGGCGGTCGATGTTCGGCGTCTTGACTTTGGTCGCGCCGTAGCAGCCGACATCGCCG
>JBEHZA010000512.1:0-3790 GCA_048497895.1 Verrucomicrobiota bacterium | reverse complement strand
GTGGCGGTCTTTGAGCAGCGCAATGCCCAACCGGACGGGCAGTTTCGTCGCATCGGGACTGTCAGTGCGAGAGCCCATCGTTAGTTGATCAATCACGACTTTGTTCTCCGCCTTCAGATCACGCCTGGAGAGGTGGTAATTGAGATCGAGAAAGAGTTTACCCTTTTGCAGGGTGTAACCGGCGTACTTGCCGGAATAGGGCGAGGTCGGCGTCAGCTCGATGCTCTTCACCTCGATCTTAAGATCGGTATATAAATCGCCCGAGAGCGGATTGATCTGGCCGGAAATAGCGAAGGGACCGGCATCATCCACTTTGCCATGGATATCGACTGCGGCGCGCGTGGTATCGCGGGAGGATAAGCCTTTGATCGTGCCGCTGATTTCATTGATGCTGAGGTTTACATTCGGTTGCAGCGACAGATCGGAAACGTGAATCGCCGCGTTATCGAGGGCAAAGGTATCGAGAGTAATCTCCAGATCCAACGGTTTGGCTGGAACGGCGGTGGCGGGAACCGCATTGGTCTCAGCGGCTTCTTTCGCGGGCAGAATTTCCATTACGTTCAGTTTGCCATCCGAGCCGAGACCCACACTGGTTTGCAAATTCTTGAAACGAACTTCATCCACATGCACACGGATGGGCAGCAACTCCGCGTTAATGCCGGTCACGCTAAACGCTTCCCAACCGACAAAATCACGACCATGGACGCTATCAATCGTACTGAACCGCTCCACGCCCAATTGGCCGGTGAAACGCAACATCGGGGCGTTGGTTAACACGGGATCAAAGGTGACCAGTCCACGAGTAGAGAACAACCCACTGCGCACAGCCAGATTGACCTGCTGCTGCACGTAGGGTTGGAGTGGCGTCAGGTCGAAGTCGCTGACCTCCACCTGCATATTCGCGAGCAGGGGCAGGAAAGTATTCGTGCCTGCCAGTTTCACGGTGCCGCCCGGATTCCAGTGGAACGAAAAAGCCGTCGGGACGGGCGAATTGGTGAGATTGGAAACATCCTTCAAAGTGAACGCGATTTGATCCAGCGCGAGACGGCTGGGTTTGAGCAAGGTCAGGTCCTCGGCTTTAACAGCGTAATTCTCAAAATGAATCTCATCCAGTTTTACAGTCCACGCGGCATTTGTTGACGCAGGAACCGGCGTGGAATTAGTGCTCGTGGAAGCGGGCGGCAAATCCACGAGCTTCAGCAGGTTGAGTGATTTATCGGCATTCAGACGCACGAGCATAGCGCCGTTGGAGGAAGTTATGGAACTCACACGCGCGGTCCGATCGATCACGCTGGCAGAGACATTTGACACGGTGAAGCTGGGCACGTCCACGAGTGTTTCATCGGAATCAGGGCCTTTCAATTTGAGGCTGCTGACCTGGACAACTGCGTTGGTGATTTTTAAAGCAAGCAGGTTGACTTGAGAATCGTAGCTATAATCCGAGCGCACATCGACCCGACCATCGGTTAACTGAGCGTGAACGAAATCCGGCAGATAAGGTGAATATTTAGGCAACTTGATGCCTTCTAATTTCAGCGTGCCGGCTGAACGCAAGGGATTCACGGAGACATCGCCAGACCAGGAAAAGGATTCGCCGGAATCTGTGCGAGCCGTGAAGGCGTAGGGATTATTCTGATCGCGGCGGGTGGTGAAATTATTCAACGTCACTTGAATCGGCTCGACGCGAGTCGTGAACGGATTTTTCCGGCTCAGGTCCGTGAACGCCACGTTCCCCTGCTCGATCCGCAGGGATTCAATGATGACCGGCGGGATTTCGAGTTTTGTATTTGAGGGCGAAGGAGACGCCGCTGCACTCTTGAGATTATCAAAGTTAAACGTGCCATCTTTGAGGGAAATGACGTTCGCCGAAGGTTCGATCACGTGAATCTCAGAAAAAACCCAGGCGCGATGGAAAATCGAGGACAACTCAAAATTGACATACAACTCGCCCAGGGAAGCGAATGCTGTTCCATCCGGTTCGGTGAGTTTAAGCCCGCGAATGGTCAAGGATAACGCGTAGGGATTTACCTTCACCTGTTCGACCACTGCGTTGCGATGCGTCAAGGGCGGCAATTGCTTGAGCAACTGCGATTTGATAATCGCAGGCACAATAAAAAAGCCCGTGATCGTGTACAGCAAAATCGAGCCGCAAATAATACCGATTCGCTTTTTCCAAACCGTAGATAACTGCGTTCCCACGTGTGACCCTTTCGACGCCCCGCAATCTGGAGAGGAATGAGGTCCGCGCCACAATTACGTGGCTCGAAACGGACAACCCGCCCACCAGCAAGAGGATATTAATTAAGCGGGAACGGAAAAAGCCAGCGAAACCACATTCGATGGCCAGTCCGTTCCAATGAAGTTTAACGGACGAGAATATCCGGACGTTGAATCGTCTTTCCTTCCCATTTCACCGGGACCATGGGCCAATTCTGCGCGGCAGTGATAACTACCGGTCCCTTGCTGGTGGCGAGAATCGTGTCTTCGCTCTTGCTGCCGGTAATGGAAGGGTTCCAGGCGTAGGGTTGATTTTCCAGCACCACACCGGGAGCGGTCAAGGTGCCGAGATAATCACGCCCTTGATAACCGCAGGGGCCGCCTTGATGGTGCAAATTCCATTCATCCGCGAAGCCTTGTTCCGCATACGCAGCGAGGCCACGACGGAAGACTTCCCGCACGGGTGTGCCAACCCGGGTGTTCTGATGGAAGGCAGCGTCCACGGCGCAGACTGCATCATGACGTTGGCGAATATCCGCCGGGAGTTTGCCGAAGTGAACGAGGCGCGTCATCGCGACGATCAAGCCGTTTTGACGCGTGCAGATGACAAGCATCGCGTAACGCTTGAGTTTCTTCTTCGTCGGCAACGGGTGACGGTATTTAAGGATACGTTCATCCGTGGCTACCAACAGCACCACGGGAGTTAAATCACGTTGCCAGCAGGCACTGGATAATTGCGCAGCGATCTCAAATTCGCTCTGGCCCGGTTTGATGGCCCGGCAGGTTTCGTTCAAAGCGGCTTCCGTAGCTTTGCCGAGGGCGCGGTAGCGTTTCACTTCCACGGGTTGCAGGGAATAGTGCAAGGGCGCAATGAGCGCGGGTTGGGCATTGGTGCCCCAATCGCCCAGGTCGGAGAGCGTTTTCTTCGGGTTGACCACGTCTTTTAAAACTTGCAGGGCGCCAACGGAATCATGCCAGTCATAAAGCAACGGTTTAGCGCCCAGGCCGCGCACCACTTCATCCTGCAAGCGAGGCATTTCGATCCGGTTGGCAAAGACGTAAAAGTCCTTCGGCGTCACCAGCAACTGGCCGAATGACCGGTCGGTATTCAAAGGGATGTGGGCTTCGCCACCGCAGGCCAGCCAGGAGAAATTGGGTTGAAGGCCAAATAAGGCCGCTTCCGCCTTTTGTGATTTAAGCAATTCGCGGACCTGGGCCAGCTTTAAAGACAGTTCCTCGCTCATGTAAATAGGGTTGAAGTTGGTTTTAACTCGTCGATAATAAATAAATAGCGTAAGCATTGTGGCGCGTTAAACAACTTTTTTCATGATCGATTGGAATATTCAGTCGCGGTCGCACGCGTGTCAGGCCTGTGAACAGGCGTTTGTCGATAAGCAGTCCTATCACACGCTCCTGTTCGACGACCGGCACGCCTATCAGCGCATTGATGTCTGCGATAATTGCTGGACGACGCAATACAGCCAGGGTGGGAAAGATCGCAAAGGTTTTATCTCTCACTGGCAGGGCGTCTATAACGCCCCGCCGGCCGCGGCGCCGGAAGTGATTCAAAAGG
>JBEHZA010000511.1:0-3795 GCA_048497895.1 Verrucomicrobiota bacterium | reverse complement strand
GGCCGTGCCGGCCCGTGAGGAGATAGCCCTCCAGCCACCCTTCGCACTGGTGCTCACTAAGCATGGAATCCAACACACGTCCAGCAGGCGCAAGGAATTCGTCATTTTTCACCTCTCGTGCATCCCATTGGCGATTGGTGACTTCAAATACGGCACCCAACAGATTCGAAAGCGTTTCATCAGGGCCGAAGATTCGGAAATTCCGCTGTTCCTGATTCAGCTTGGCCACGTCGCGCAGGAACTTCCCCAGCACGAGCGTATCCTGAGCATCCACAGCGCCCGGCGACGGCACATGGACCGCATGCGTATGAAAGTCCGGCATGCGCAGATCGCGAAGCAGAAGCCCGCCATTGGCGTGGGGATTGGCGCCCATCCGCCGTTCGCCCTTCGGGGCCAATTCCGCCAGTTCCGGCATGAGCCGGCCGTCGTCATCGAACAATTCTTCCGGTTTGTAGCTTTTCATCCACGTTTCAAGCTGCGTGACGTGTTCGGGATGCTGCGGATCCACCAGCAGCGGTACTTGATGTGATCGAAAGGTCCCCTCATTGGGCAGGCCATCGACGATTTTCGGCCCCGTCCAGCCTTTGGGCGACCGCAGCACGATCATCGGCCAGCGGGGCCGCGTGGTGTCGTTGTTCTTCCGCGCGTTGGATTGGATTCGCCGAATCTCCTCAATCGCCTTCTCCAGAACCGACGCCATGAGTTGATGCATCTTTGCCGGGTCGTCACACTCCACAAAATGAGGCGTCCAGCCGCAGCCTCGAAGGAACTGTTCCAATTCTTCGTGCTCGATGCGGGCCAGGACCGTCGGATTGCTGATCTTATAGCCATTCAGATGCAGAATCGGCAGCACGGCACCGTCGGAAATCGGATCGAGAAGTTTGTTCGATTGCCACGCCGTCGCCAGCGGACCTGTTTCCGCTTCGCCATCGCCGATGACACAGGCGACAATGAGGTCGGGATTGTCGAACGCAGCCCCAAACGCATGGCTGAGTGAATAGCCCAATTCCCCGCCCTCGTGAATGGACCCGGGCGTCGTGGGCGCTACGTGGCTGGAAATCCCCCCTGGAAACGAGAACTGCTTGAACAGCTTTTTCAGGCCGGCTTCGTCCTGGGTAATATCTGGATAAACCTCGCTCCATGTGCCTTCGAGGTAAACATTGCCCACAATCGCCGGGCCGCCGTGGCCGGGGCCGGCGATGTAGAACATGTCCAAGTCGTATTTTTTGATGACGCGGTTCAAGTGTACGTAGATGAAATTCTGGCCAGGCGTCGTGCCCCAATGTCCGACGACGAGCGGTTTCACATGCGAGAGTTTCAGGGGCTCCTTCAGGAGCGGATTGTCGTAGAGATAAATCTGCCCGACCGACAGATAGTTGGCGGCACGCCAGTAGGCATTGATCCCGTGAAGCAGATCGGGTGAAAGTACGCCGCTCGCGTTGAGAGTGTCCATCCCACGGGTGTGAGATTTGACGCTCGGTTCGATCAATTCGGTGGTCATGTTCTTCCTTTAGGTAGAATCGGTGCAACATCAGGGCGCGTTGTTTTCGGGCATGGGCTGGGTCAGTCGCCTGCCCGGAATCCGCGACAGTCCGTTGGTCATCACGTAAACGCCCATCATCGCCAGCATGAGTGCCACGGCGAACCAGACCCGCCAATCCCGGTGGGCGTGTCTCCAAAACTGGCGGCGCGGGCGGACTCGGTCGCGTGGATTGGCACCTTTGTTCTCAGAACTGTGCATGTTTGCGCTCATCTGGTTTCCATCACCATGGAAAATCGCCTCTTCAAAGTGCTGCCTCAAAAAAAAAGCCGACGCAATCGAACCCCAGCGGTGTTCTCTGGCGTCGGCTTACTCATTAACGGGTCCCCTGGCACTTGGCCGAGTTACCCTTTATTTAGTCATCCGAAGACAAATTCTGCCAGAGCGAGTGTTATTTCGCTCCCATGCCTAATTATACGCGTTTAGACGGGACGAAGAGTGAAGTTTGCTCGGTATTCCCTATTTTCTTTGTCTGGAAAGACCAATCAGAGAGCCCGATGTGCCTTTTTGGCGTCGAATCGTTGCTTTGTTCCTGACAGGCATGAGGACTCGGGTTCGGCGGACCTATCTTGGCACGTCGGCGGCGCTGGGATTGTGCCAAGCCCCATTAGAGGAAATGATTGCACATGCCACGTGAAAACGGCTCGCGCGCGTACACTAAAATTGATGCGTACACGTACCAGCCCGGTTATGAGCGTTTTTTCGCTCAAATCCGCAACTCTTGAAATTACTCACACCTGCGGCAACCCCAAGGCTTTACGTCCTTGGGCTGACGACACACATGGTACACATGGGTAGAAGGTTTTTCAAAAACTAACGTACCGAATAATGTACGGCCACATCACCTCAAACTCGGCTTGTGCGGTGCCTGCGGATTTCACCCCGCAAATCTCCGATATGTTAGAAAAAAAACGAACCAGCCGCACTATTCCACTGTCGTTGCTGCATTTTTATTTGAAAGTGAGGCTGATCGTGGATGAAATTGAGGATATTCCCTATTGCGCCAGGAGTGGGTGGGCGTTGCTCGTCCTCGAAAAAAAAACTCCATCCTTTTGAATGGTATTTCGCACTTGAAGACCAGTTCCACTGTTGGCGCGTGCTCGGTATTCCCCCGGGGTCGCCTTGTCACAAGCTCGGTTTCGATTTCTTAGAATCCCAGCTCGATTTTTCTTCGTCCTCTAAGCCACTCGCCATCAAATGGTTCAGGGACTGGTTTCTAGTGGACGGGACAAATGTCCTCCACTTAGAACTGCAGCGTTCGGGGATTAATTTCCTCTGCAACCTTTGGCAGAAGCATGATTCATGGCGAGAGAGAAATACGGATCGATCCGCCGAAATCCCCTTTTGAAACTAAACCGACCTAAAGAAAAGCCAAAATCTCAAGCTACCGCAGAATGAGCCGGAAGTCGGTCCTATACGGCACCCCAAGGCTGATCCTCACCATGACTTTCCCGCGGATCAATGGCATTCCAATGCGTGCCTGAAAAATCCGAGCTCACGATGCACATACATAGTAGTGGACCCGACCTCCCGTGGGTTGGGCGACAAGTAATTGTTCTTACCTCAAGAGGTGCCAGCGTGAATCAGATTGTTCAAGAACGTACGACTTTCTTCACCCCCACAGTAGTCACAGGGAGTAGAGAGACAGGACAGAGAATCGCGAAACTGGCCGAGCAACTAGCAATACACCAACTTCCTCCTAATGGCGGACCACTCCGTGAATTTGCAGAAATCGAGCCCTTCGGGTTGAAAAACCAAGTCCCTCCGCTCGCGAAAATGTATGTCATTCGAATCGACAGGGCGAAGCACTGCATCGACGCTAAGGGCCTGACCGCTCGCCAACTGTTACAAGTTGCCGGGAAACATCCCGTCGAACGGTATGCCATTTTTTTCCGTTTGAGCGATGGTGAATCCGTTCTCTTGCCTCCTGATGGTGTGATCAACTTTATGACTGTTGGCTTGGTGCGTCTCATGACGCTTCCCCTGGACCAAACCGAAGGTCAAATATGATTCGACGGCATTTCAGAATCGCCTGCGGGGACGAAGAGAGCCTGAATGCGACCGGGCTCGAATGGGAGACAGTTTCCGAGCACGGCTGCCGCTGGCTTATTATTCGTCGCCGTCCACTTCCGGCCGGATTTGATGTCACGCTCGCAGCACCGCGGAAGACGGCGAGGTCCGAGCCGCACAGGCAGGTGACCTCGACCCGCACGAGCAGCTCACCGGCAGCCAGCTCGGGGACGTTCGCGCGGCGC
>JBEHZA010000510.1:0-3819 GCA_048497895.1 Verrucomicrobiota bacterium | reverse complement strand
GTAAATATCAGCTGAACGGCAGCGATTGCAACCAGACCCGGCCCGGTCCACGCAATACGGCGAAGAAAAATCCCTCACCACCGAACAACGCGGTCTTGATTCCGGCGACCGTTTGAATGTTGAAATCCACCGTCGGTTGATAGGCCACAACGCAGCCGGTATCGACCCGCAACGTTTCTCCGATCGACAGGCTCCGTTCAATGATCGTGCCGCCCGCATGAATGAACGCGTAACCGTCCCCCTGCAAACGTTCCATGATGAAGCCCTCACCGCCGAATAGCCCGACGCCGATCCGCTTTTGAAAGGCAATGCCCACGCTTACTCCTTTCGCGCCGCACAGAAACGCATCCTTTTGCGCGATGAGTTCGCCGCCAATTTCGGCCAGATGCACCGGGATGATCTTGCCCGGATAAGGAGCGCCGAACGCGACTTTGCTTTTCCCGCGGCCCCGGTTTTCAAACTGGGTCATGAACAGAGATTCGCCGGTCAGCAACCGTTTGCCCGCACTTTTCAAAGCCCCCATGAAACCGCTGCTGGATTGCGAGCCGTCGCCGAAGATGGTGCTCATCTCGATGCCATCTTCCATGTACATCATGCCACCGGCTTCCGCGATGGCGGCTTCCATGGGGTCCAGCTCGACTTCGACGAACTGCATGTCGTCCCCATAAATCTGGTAATCGATTTCGTGCATTGCTGACATAAGCGTTAGTCTCCTGGGACTGCTCTGGCGTTGTTGATTGCTGAACCCGCTGTTAATGCGTTTCCTGCGGTTATCTCTAAAGGACTCTCCGCCGGGAAACTACTATAAATTTCCACTCTGTTTGTAAGGGCCGGTTGCAACCCGGCTGGATTGAATTATCTTGGATGAATCAACATGACTTTCGCTGACCGGAAAGATGCCGGGATTAAACTGGGGCAGAAACTTGTAGAGTTTGACATCCAACCCGATTTAGTGCTCGGGCTGCCCCGCGGCGGAGTAGTGGTAGCGGCGGAAGTAGCCCACTGCTTAAACCGCCCGCTTGATACCATGGTGGTCCGTAAAATCGGTCACCCGCGCCATCGTGAATTTGCGGTCGGCGCTCTGGCCGAGGATGGCACCCGCCTGCTCAGTCAGAACGCGATGAAGCAAACCCGCGTGGTGCCCGAGGAACTCGAAATCGTGATTGCCGAAGAATTGAACCGGTTGACGCGGTATCGGACAGAATTTCACCGGCCTCACCCGCTGAATTTGGAAGGTAAAATTGTCCTGCTGGTGGATGACGGTTTGGCGACTGGCGCGAGCGCTGAGGTGGCAGTGCTGGCCTTAAGAAAACAATCGCCTCGTCAAATCATCGTGGCCGCCCCTGTGGCTTCCGATAATGCCTTTCATCACTTGCGCAAAGTCGCCGATAACGTCATCGCCTTAATCGTAGATGAAAATTTTGAAGCGGTGGGGCAATACTACCGGGATTTTTCGCAAACGACCGATGAGCAGGTGAAACAGCTTTTGGCGGTGTGAATCCTACAAGTGTTCCCCGGCCATGACGTCGGTTTCCTTGAGTGGCAGCGCGAAAGGTTCGAGCGGCATCGGTTGATCGTGATTTAAAAACTCTTCGCAAATCCGGAAAAAATCCGCTTCCGTATCCACCCGTCGAATATCGTGCAAAAACTTCCCGGTGGGTTCCGCGCCCAATCCCAGGTAGTTCATATACTTCTTCATTTTCTGCACGTGCGCGGATTCCTTGATGCCTTCGGGCCGGGTGCTCTCAAACAGATTACGGATATACTGATGCACCTCCTGACCAGTCGGCAGAAATAAAGGTTCGCCGCGCTGATGCTGGCGGATTTGCTGAAAGATCCACGGATTGCGAATCGCCCCGCGTCCAATCATCAAACCCCGCGCGCCGGTAAGCTGCAAAACTTCAGCGGCCTTTTTGGCCGAGTAAACGTTGCCGTTCGCCAGCACTGGGCACTTCATCGCTTGAGTGGCGCGCGCAATGTAATCGTAATGCACTTCCGAGCGATACATCTCCTTCACCGTGCGCGCGTGTATCGTGAGCAAATCAATGGAGTGTTTGGCGAAAATGGGCAGCAGTTCATCAAACACCGCCGGTGAATCGAAACCGATGCGCGTCTTGACTGTAAACTTGATGGAGACTGCGTCCCGCAATGCGCCGAGGATCGCGTCCACGCGTTTGGGTTCCCGCAACAGGCCGCCACCCGCGCATTTCCGGTAAACCACGGGCGCGGGGCAGCCGAGATTCAAATCCACCGCGACAATCGGATGCTGCTGCAATTCTTTAGCTGTTTTTACCAGCGCGGGAATGTCATTTCCGATCATCTGCGCGATGGCCGGTTTGCCTGTCGGATTTTTCGTGACCGACTCCAGAATATATTTCTCGAGGTGAGAATTGGGATAGACGCGGAAATACTCGGTGTAATAAACATCCGCCCCGCCGTAAGCCGTCATCAACTTCCAAAATGGCAAATCCGTCACGTCTTGCATCGGTGCCAATGCCAGCACTGGCGTTGGCCCACGCAGCATGGATTCAAATTGTTCGTGATGATTCATGGCTTGCTGGTCAAGTACGCTGAAATCCAGTTACGGCAGCCTATCATAACGTCGGGCAAACTCTTCAAGGAATTTTAGCTGGGGCATGGTTTCGATCGCAGCCGGTTCGCGGGAGCGTACATGGCGAATGGCTTCAGTTGCAGTCATGCCGCTCTGGATCAGATAAATTGCAATTACCGTGCCGGTTCGTCCCAAGCCTGCTTCACAAAAGACCGCTACGGGACGTGCGGTCGCGCGGCATTGGTCAATGAACTGAGCAATTTGAATGGCGTCTTCAGTGGTCGGCGGAGCCCCGTCCATGATTGGAAAACAGCCGAAATCGAACCCGGCTGTTTCAAATACCGGCTTGTCTGTGGGAATATTAAGCAATGAAACGACTGCTCGTATGCCTGCTCCATAAAGCAGCGGCAAATCATCGTTATACGCGGTCAAAGCCCCGCCGTGATTATACCTTCGGTCAAAGGCGATAAAAGGCATGGCCATGCCAGCGAGCGTGCCTTCGATTGCCCACCATAATTCGTTATATTCCGACTGCATGAGAAGTGAGAGGAAGGGTCACTGAAACTGCGGATGGTGCTGCAACTTCTCCCATGTCGCTGGCGCCAGCGGCACTTGCCGGTAATGCGGTTCCCAGAGTGGTTCCGCGCTGGTGGAACGTTGCGCCCGCTCCAGCCATTTTCGATCCAGCGGTTCGTCAATCAGGGCAGGGGTGTTGGCAGCGATAGTGGTTTCCTCCTTCTCACCCGTGGCGTGACCGGCCCCGACATAAAAACCGGCCAGCAATAAGGTGACGCGCAACATCGTGCTGCGCGAATACGTGGGCATGGCGCAAGGCCGGGCCGGATCGAGCAATTGGAACAGGTTCGTAAATAGAGGCGCGGACCACATCGCCGGATTCTTGGCTGGTGAAAACGCGTCGAACAAAATCGCGTGCGGCTTGGGCAACGTTTGCGCCAGCGGTTGCTGCAACAACGAAGGGAAATCCGCTTCGTGCAGTTCCCACGCGACCGTCTGCGTCCGATCCGCAAAGGAGACGCCGTGATGACGAATGAGGTAATCCAAATGTTTCTCGTAACCCTCGAAGTAACCCAGTTCTCCCGCATGTTGGAGTGCGAATTGCAGTGGTTCCACTGTGTGATCAAAGCTCACCATCCGGACATTCGCGGGCAGTTCCCGCGTGGTGCGCAATACGGTCAGGGCGTTGGCCGCTGCGCCCAGCCCCACATTCCAAATGACAAATTCGCCCTGATGTTGACGCAGGGGTTCGG